>NZ_JBBCBV010000005.1:0-291894 GCF_037204045.1 Variovorax sp. CCNWLW225
GCTCGACGTAATGTTCCTTGGCTTCATCAGCTTTGCGCTGATCGCCGACGGACTTCGATTGTGTTAACAGGCCCTAGTCCGGGGGATGGTTGATTAGATCAATCGAATGTAGCGTCTCTAAAGTCGTTCGCAGCCGCGGCACCCAGTCCAAGCGGCGCCACCGAACGAGAACCGGAGACATCGACATGCCCTGCCCTGATTTCGACCGCCGCCAGATCGTTGCCGCCCTGGGCGGCCTTGCGCTGGCCCCGCTGGCACCATTGGCCAACGCACAGGCGTTTACGCCCGGCCAACCCATCAAGGTGCTGATTGGCGTGCCCGCCGGCGGCACACAAGACGTGCTGACCCGCGCCATTGCAGAGCAGGTGCGCGACACGCTGGGCCCGCTCATCGTGGACAACCGCTCGGGCGCGGCAGGCCGCATTGCGGTGGAAGCGGTAAAAACCGCGGCGCCCGACGGCCGCACCCTGCTGCTGGGCACCGCCAGCATGATGACCATGTTTCCGAGCGCCTACCGCCAGCTGTCGTACGACCCGATCAAGGACTTTGTGCCCATCATCAACGCGGCGCGCTTCGAGCTGGCACTGGTCGTGCACAAGGACGTGCCGGCCAACACGCTGGCCGAGTTCATCGCCTGGGCCAAGGCGCAGGGCGACAAGCTGAGCTTTGCCTCTTACGGCGCCGGAACGCCTTCGCACTTTTTGGGCGAAATGCTCAACCGCGCGGCAGGGCTCAAGATGGTTCATGTGCCGTACCGCGGCTCTACGCCGGCACGGCAAGACGTGATGGGCGGCTCGGTGCCCGTGTACTTCGACACCATTGGCGGCGCGCAGCAGCTGCTGCCTTCGGGCCGCGTGAAGGTGCTGGCCACCAGTGGCGACAAGCGTTCTCCGCTGATGCCCAACCTGCCCTGCTTTGTGGAGGGCGGCTACAAGGACGTGGTGGCCACCGCCTGGTTTGCCTACTACGCGCCTCTTAAAACGCCGCAGCCCATCGTCGAGAAACTGCGCGCCGAATTCACCCGCGCCATCAATTCGCGCGATGTGCGCCAGCAACTGCTGCAGAACGGCATGTACCCCGTGGGCGACAACAGCGAGGCGCTTTTGAAGACCATGCGCGAAGACACGGCCCGCTGGGCAGGCATCATGAAGGCCGTGAACTTTCAGGCCAACGATTGACTGAACGACTGAACAACCAAACGACACTGATCGACTGAACGAGGAGGAACCCGACATGCTGAACAACACCCCCACCCACACGCCCATTACCCGACGCCTAGCCGCGCTGCTTGCCGCAGCCGGCCTCATGGCCTCCATGGCCGCCGTAGCCCCCCAGGCGAGCGCGCAAACGCTCGACAGCCCGCTGCACATCGTGGTCGGCTACGCACCGGGCGGCGCCACAGACCGCGTGGCGCGCATCGTCGGCGACAAGCTGGCAGCCCGCCTGGGCGTGCCCGTGGTGGTCGACAACAAGCCCGGCGCCGGCGGCCGCCTTGCGGCCCAGCAGGTCAAGAACACCCCCGCCAGCCAGAACGTGCTGATGCTTGCCAACCCCGCGGTGATGGTGGTGGCGCCCCTCGTCTTCAAGGACAACAACTACGACCCCGAGCGCGACTTCGTGCCCGTGTCGCACGTCAACGCCTACGACTTTGCGCTGTCTGTGTCGCCCCACCTGCCGGTGCGCGAACTGAACCACCTGCTCGCCTGGATGCGCGCCAACCCCAACCAGGCCAACGTGGGCGTACCCGCCACCGGCAGCCTGCCGCACTTCTTTGGCCTGATGGTGGGCGAAAAGGCCAAGGTGCAAACGCAGATCATCGGCTACCGCGGCTCCGCCCCGCTGCTGAACGACCTCATCGGCGGCCAGGTGCCGATTTCGGTCGACACCGAAGACGTGGTGCTGCCGCAGCACAACGCGGGCAAGCTGCGCATCCTGGCCCTTTCGGGCGCCAAGCGCTCGCCCTTTGCGCCCAACATTCCCACCTTCAAGGAAGCCGGCCTCGACCTGGCCGCCACCGGCTGGAACACCTTCTTCGCGCCCGCCAGCATGCCCAAGGACAAGGTCGAGCGCCTGTCCAACATGATTCGCGACGTGATGCAGGACGCCGACACCCAGCGCAAGTTCAAGGACGCCGGCATGACCCCCGTGGTGAGCACCCAGGCGCAAACCGCCGCAATGCTCAAGACCTACAAGGCGCAGTGGGCGCCCGTCGTTCAAAAGTCTGGCTACCAGCCCTGAACAACCGCCTTGCTTCAGACAGACCGACAGACAGACAAGCACATGAAAAGACCCAACATCATCTTCATAGTGGCCGACGACCTCGGCTATGCCGACCTTGGCTGCTATGGCGGCCGCGACGCCGCATTCGGCCCAGTGTCGCCCGTGCTCGACGGCCTGGCCGCCAACGGTTTGAAGCTCACCCAGGGCTATTCGAACTCGCCCGTGTGCTCGCCCACCCGCTTTGCCATGATTACCGCGCGCTACCAATACCGCCTGCGCGGCGCGGCCGAAGAGCCCATCAGGAGCAGCAGCCGCGGCAGCACCACGCTGGGCCTGCCCACCGACCACCCCACCCTGCCCTCATTGCTGAAGGCCGGCGGCTACCAGACCGCCCTCATCGGCAAATGGCACCTGGGCTACCCGCCCCACTTCGGGCCGCTGCGCTCGGGGTACGACGAATTCTTCGGGCCCATGTCGGGCGGTGTCGACTACTTCACGCATTGCGACTCCACCGGCCAGCACGACCTGTGGTTTGGCGAACAAGACAAGAAAGAAGACGGCTACCTGACCGACATTCTTTCCAAGCGCGCCGTGGACTACGTGGAACGCATGGCCGTCAAACAAAAGCAAGAGGAAGAAGCCCCCTTCTTCCTGAGCCTGCACTACACCGCCCCGCACTGGCCCTGGGAAACTCGCGACGACGCCGAGAAGGCGCCGACAGTGAAAGACAACCTCTTCGACCTGGCCGGCGGCAACATTCATGTGTACCGCCGCATGATCCATCACATGGACGAAGGCATCGGCTGGATCATGGCCGCGCTCGAAAAGCACGGCATGGCCGACAACACCCTGATGGTGTTTACCAGCGACAACGGCGGCGAACGCTTTTCAGACAACTGGCCCCTGGTCGGCGGCAAGATGGACCTGACCGAAGGCGGCATTCGCGTGCCATGGATCGCGCACTGGCCCGCCGTGATTGCCAAGGGCGGCGAGAGCAAGCAACTGTGCATGACCATGGACTGGTCCGCCACCATGCTCGACGCGGCTGGTGTGAAGGCCGATGCGGCCTACCCGCTCGATGGCGTGTCGCTGATGCCCGTGCTGAAAGACGCAAAGCACAGCTTCCGCAGGCCGCTGCACTGGCGCATGAACCATCGCGGGCAGGAAGCGATGCGCGACGGGGACTGGAAGTACCTGAAGGTGGACGGCAACGAATACCTGTTCAACATTCCGGCCGATGAGCGCGAGCGGGCGAATTTGGGGAAGAAGGAGCCGGACAGGTTGGCTGCGATGCGGGCGGACTGGCTGGCTTGGAATGCGACGATGCCTGGGATTCCGGAGGATGCGACTGTTAGTTTGGGGTATTCGGTGAAGGATATGCCGCAGAGGTGAGAGGTGCGCCCCGGCATAGAGCGGCAACCGCTTGAGGCTGAACTCGAACACCCGGTGCCGGAGCTCGGATGACGGCGCCTTTGAACACTGTCAGTTGGACAGGCAGCACTTCAACGACCGCTGCCCATTGGCGCGTGGGCTCCCCGGTACGTTGTTCTTCGTGGCACCACAGTCCCGGTTTGCCGCAGAGCCCCTATCGGCAAGCGTGCGTGAGCCCAGGATATGCAAGAAGGTCTATGCTCGCCGCTTTCCGACAGGGACTGTTTATGCGTGACTCCTCACCCGCCAGTACTACCTGCGGCCCGGACGAGCCTGCTAGCGTTGGTCACTTGGCTTGCGCGCTACACAACAAGAACGGCCAAGACCTCGAAATCGAGATACCACCGGGCGCGCAGCTGCAGCTCGCTGGGGTCCAAGGCGCGTCGGTCTCCCAAGGCGAGCTACGCTTTGCGACGCTAGGTGACCGGAATCGGGCGGTCGCCGCGCACGTGCTTGCCGAACTAGGTGAGCGCCGCAGCGATTCCGACACCCTTTGGAACGCAGCGCGAGCTCTATGGCGCAAGGAAATCGGTCACGCCGATCTGGCCAGCGGACGGCTTCTGGCCGCAGCGCACACCGACCAGGATCTTCTGCGCACTGCCGCATGTCGGATGACGAGCGCTTCAGAGGTGTTTGAGGTGCTACACCTAGTCAAGGCAGCGTTGCCTCACTTGGACGACCTCGATCTTGATGCCCTCATCAACCTTTGCGACGTTGAGCAGCCTTTGACGCAAGGCGATATGGCTGCCGGCATTTTCTACGGCGACCTACAGCGATGGCTTGCAACGCGCCCCGCGACGGCACATGCGCTCGTTGAAAAGATCCTGGATACGCCGGCACAGACGCGAGGAAACTTGCTAGGCGCCGCTTGGATGGCTTGGTTCGGCATCGACCCTCAAGCTGCTGCCAGCGAATTGCTCGCCGTTTGCACTCGCGTGGAGGCGCCGGTGCCCAGCGTCACCTGCTGGATCGCCGGGCGGATGCTTGCCGAGTTGCCCAACGAGCCTGTGCCCGCGACTCGCCTAGAGGATTTGATCTTGCGCAGAATCTCGAGCGCGGACGCACAGGAGCACCGTGCGGGTTTGGCGGCTGCGACCTCTTTGCTTCATCTTCGTAGGCGGTTTGACGGTGCTCTGCGCAAGCAAATTGACAGCGGTGATGCCGAAGCACGTGCCTATGTCGCGCGGGCGCTTTCCCGCGAGGCCGAAGCTTTTCTCGTCGCTGACGTGTTCTTCGAATGGCTGCAACGATGTGTGGCGCTGGACGAGACGTTCGCAGGTGTACTGAGCGAACTCGACTACACGCTGTCTACCCTGTTGCGGCCAGGCTCGCAGCACATAGACGGCGTATTTGGTTTTTTCGAAGGTTGGGTCGCGGCGCAGCCTCAGGCCAAGGGCGGGCGCGATGGACGATTCGCTGAGCAATTCGACCAATGCGCCAACAAGATCTTGGAGCAACCTCATTTGAGCGCTCGCATGGTCACCCAATGGATGCTTAGGGACGGCTTGGCCTTCCCCTCCGCCACCGCAGGCGTGATTTCCAGGGTGGACCATCGTCGGGGCGGCTCGAGCCTTCGATTCGACCCAGCTTTGCTGGTCACTGCGACTGAATCTGATTTGCGGTTCCTTGGCAAGCGCGTGCTCGGCTTTTTGATCGAAGTCGATCACATGCTCTCACTCGCCCTCTCTTTGCTCGATGTGACCGATGCGAAGAATCGTGTTCACCCAATGATGAGATGGCTCCTGCTGCAGGAGATCGGCTATGACTACCCCTCCACTACGGCTAAGCAGCTACGCATTCACGCTGGGAGGACCGTCGATCCCGAAACCACGACGCTTCTGCTAGACATTGCAGCCGAACTTGACGCCCACCTCGCCGATCTTGACGACTTACCACGCCTGCGCGAATTGGCGCTGCCGCGCGCCGTGCGACGTGAATTTCGAAAGGCGCGCGCCAAGCAGATGGAAAATTCGATGCGCGAAGGACGCAAAGATTCGGCGCTGGCGCAACTGATGTCCACCGTGCACATCAAGGCGGGAGAAAGCTCTTTTCAATACGTGCAGGACGAGTTCTCGCAACCGATGCACTTCACGTCTCACTCAATTTCCGTCGAGCTCCCTCGCCGGGAGAGCTTGGACCCAGTAGGCAATGCGTACCGGATGCACACGCTGCGTGTGGCGAAGCGGGGTGGTGCATGAGCGCGGGCAACCCGATGCGCCTTGCACTGTCGCATTACCTGCGCACCCTGCGCGAACGCGACGAGTTCGATCGTCTTTTACCGGAGCTCCTGACGGAGATGGGCTACATCGCGCTGGTGAAACCGAAAGCAGGCGTACGCCAATTCGGCGTGGACTTTCCCGCCGCGGGGAAGTCGCCTGCGGACGGAATAGACGAACTGTTGCTGTTCGTCATCAAGCAAGGCGACATCGGTCGGCGAACATGGGACGGAGACCACAACGCTGTGCGACAAAGTATGGACGAAATCATTGATGTGTACCTCGCCAGTCACGTGCCACTTGGTTACGAGAACCACCGTAAGGTCGTCATCGTTGCGACCACCGGCGATCTCGGACAGGAGGTTCAAGCGAACTGGGCGGGGTACACGAACAGGCATCGGCAACTGCGCTTCGAGTTCTGGGGAGCCGATAGGGTGTCGGACCTCATTGAGTCGCACTTGTTGAACGAGCACCTCTTCGACGGACAAGATCGCGCGGATCTGCGCAAGTCTCTTGTTATGGGCGCCGACAGTGAATATCGCTTCGACGACTTGTGCCGGTTAATGCTGCGTCAGCTGGGCCTGGCCGCGGACGGCCAGTTGTCGGATACCGGCTTGAACCAGTCGCCGGCGACGCTATTGAAGGCCTTGCGTCGGGTGCATCTAGCTGCCCTTGTCTGCTCGTACTGGGCAGACGCGGAAGGCGAGCGCCGTCAGGCGCTATGGGTCATGGAACGTACCGTGCTCTGGAGTTTCCACCGCGCAGTACTGCAGCAACTGCACGATGACGCTGACATCCAATTGGCGATCCGTGACATCTGGGAATCGTACCTCGCTGCGGCGCGTCGTTATCACGATCGGATTGAGAGGCACATCCGGATCAAAGATGGCTTGTCGGGATATACCCGCGAAGGCGCAGAGTACGCCATCACCCTGCTTGAGCAAGTGGGGTTGCTTGCGTCAATCGGGCTATCAATGGTAATGACCGGTCACGCGACGCCCGATGGCGAAGATCAAAGGGAATTGATGGCAGACGCGCTGGAGAATCTGCTGCGCAACCATCCGGCAGCCGCCTCACCCCGGTTGGATGAGCAAGTCGTCGACGTTTGCTTGGCCTTGGTGCTTCTGACGCAATGTGGCCGCTTTGACACCGCGCGTTGGTGGGTAGCCGAAATCGCCGGGCGCATGAACTTTGCGTTCACACTGGACAGGATGTTCCCCGTCGGCACCGATTCACTAGACGACTTAGTTGAGCTAGAAGTAGACGCAGGCGACGAACTGAAAAAGCTGTTGAAACAATGTTCTTGGCTGCTGGCGACTATCGCTTCTTGGAGCGTGATGCTTGGCTTGGATGATATGTATGAAGCGATCGCCAAGGGTCATGCGCAAAGTTACCCTGAGGTGGGCAGCCAACTTTGGCATCCTCCGCTGAATTGGAGCGCCGGGTGGTACTACGGGCCCGCACACCACGAACGGGGAAGCAGCGAAGCACCCTATCTTCTTCCAGCGAGCGCACAAGGCCTGCGAGATCGAATCACCAAGTTCAACATCAGCGGCCGCCTCAAGTGGGAGGAGACCTCACCGGCGCTGCAGGCGGGATTGTGGGCCGTTGATTTTGTGGCTTGCCGGCACTTTCGCACGCCGGTTCCCGCGTCTATGTGGTACCACCTGCGCGACGAGCCCACATCGATGCCAAGCAGATAGGCGCTGATGACTGAACGAAAGAACCGGTCACCGGGCGGCCGCGTTTCAGGGGCCATACCTTTAAGGCTGGTAGTGGCGCACGGCGCAAGTCGAATGGAGCTATAGGATCGAGGGTTTGGCAATTTCTCGGCGACTGAATTCCGAGGCCAAGAGGTAGAGAAACTGCTGCGGCTGACCCGTGATGAAATCTTGAACACGGGGACCGAATGGCCCGTCAGTGATGAGTGGAAAGTGATGTGGCCGATAGCGCGTTATCGATCCTAGATAGTAAGCCACCGCGTATATCGAAAGTAATTGCGAAACCGTCTGCGCCGCTTCGACAGGCGGCCGCAAATAAACGTAGTGCCTTCGGTACGGCGGGATGGTCGCAACGGTAGCCCAAAGGAAGGGGCGTGCCGTATTGAAGAGTTGCTGCAGCGAGTTCCCGTATTTTGTGTTGGGGCTGACGATTGGGACGTTTTGCTGGAAGCAAACCAGCGAGCGACCGGAGCCATCGGTCTCACTGCAGGCGACTTGAGCGAACGACGCTGCCAAGCCGGATTCGACCAGAAAGGTCTTGTGGCTAACACCGATCCTCGAGAGATCATCAGTGACAAAATACAGCCCAAGCCAGAGCTCTCTCGTGGTCTTGCTGACAAAAGTTCTGATCTCATGGATCGCGACGAAGCGCTCCTTCTTGTTCGCCGCGGATGACCACAGCCGATGACCTGGAAGTATCTGAGGCAGCAGAACCGAAAGATCGTAGTCGATTTGTGCAGTAAGTCCGGCACCGTTCAGCACCGCCATGAACTCGGAGAAATTCTGCAGATCACCTCTGGCATTCGGACTTGGAAAAGCTCGCAAAAACGCATCAGTTAGCTCGCGGTTCGCAGGTCGCAGCATCTCTGACAAGCCATGTTGCGCTTTGTTGAAAGTCGTCTGCGTGCCTTTGGTGAGACAGAACGCCTTCACGAGATTCATGAAGCAGTAGTACAGAGACAATGGCCTAGCGGAAACACGCTGAGAGTCAACCGCACCCTCGTAGAAATCGCGGGCCTGCCGAGTGCACGCGAGAGCCTCAAGCCGGTTCGCCTGGGGACACGAAGTCTTAATGGATTGATCAATGATCGACCAGGGGTCAAGCGAAAAGAGAAGAGTCTGGAGGCTCGCATTGCCCTTAGGTCCAAGCTTGGTCGGCCAGAAGCTATAAGGGATCAACTTGTTGTTGACGCGTAGCCTTTCGCCGACGCGCGAAGCTGCAAGTTTCATTTTCGTCCCTCGTAAGCGATCATCAAAGCGGCGATTGTGTCCGACGGACGACTCGTGGCGAAACTGAGCGTGGCTTATTACGTTAGACAGGCCAGTAGATCAAGACAGAGCTCGCGGTCGACGGGCCGCATCCGCTGCACACCGGGACTCCGAGTCCGCTACCTTGTTCGACGCATATGTCCATTGCCTCTCAATCCTCCCGAACCAGCACATCCCCCTCAAACCGATACCGAAAATAAAACCACTTCTCAATCTCCGACTTAGCCTCAATACGAAACGCCGTAATCAGCCTTTCCCCATCGGTCTTCAGGTAGATCGCGCCGTACACCTCGACGTTGCTGCGCGCGAGCTCCTTCACGTCGGCCTTGAGCTGGACGATCTTGTCCGGCGAGAGCGTGCCCGCGGCGAGCTTGTCGATGCCGGCCAGCAGCTTGTCGACGGAGTTCTTGTCTTCCATCGCGCGCGAAGAGCGCTGGAGCTCGGTGGAAAGAATGACCGGTGCGCCGCCGCGGCCGAAGCGGCCCAGGCGGCCGAGCAGGTCGGGCCTCGGGTGGATGTGGCCCTCTTCGTCTCCCGACGAGATGATGAAGGCCGCCGGATTGACGGCATCCAGAAACGCATCGGTCACCTTTTCGGAGCCGTGGTGGCACGACTTCATGATGTCTGACCTGAAGATGTCGCGCGCCTTGGTCACCATGTCGTCGTAGGCCGGGGTGCCGGTCTTCGGGAACTTGCTATCGGCAGTGCCGGTGTAGTGCTGCAGCAGGAATTTCTCGGCTCCCTCGTTCAGGTCGCCGCCGAACAGCACGCTGAACTTGCCGTACTGGAGCCGCAGGATGACGGAATGCCCGTTCTTGGTTTCGTTGAACGAGCCCAGTTGCCGCAGCGCCGGCATGCCGTCGGGGCCTTCTTCGACGACAGGGGCCAGCACCCGAATCGTGTAGCCGCGGTCGTCGGACGGGGCAAAGTCGGGCATCCAGGCAATGTCGTCTTCCATCGTCGCGTGCTGCACAGAGAGCATGCAGATGTCCTGGATCTTCGGGTTCTCGAGCGCGGCTTTCATGACCTGCGGAAACAGGTGGTTGGTGCCGGCGTTCTCGAAAATGGTCTTTACGGTTGCGTAGTCGGTCGCAAGGTCGCCGATGTAGGCAACGGAAGCGCCGTCTTCCTTCACGGGCTTGCCGCCCAGCTTCTCCCAGGTTCCGCTCACGGGCCGCTCGACGAGCCCGTTGTGATAGACCGTGCCGAATCCGATGCCGGGGCCTGCAAACACATCCTTGAAGCCGAGGTAGTGGTCGCTGTCGGGGTGGGTCATGACGGCGGCGGCAAAGTCGAAGCCGCGGTAGGTCTGGAACCTTGCGGCGAGAAAGGCGCGCATGTTGCCGCCCTCGCCGGCGTCGATGACCACAATGCGCTCTTCGCCGTCGGTCTCGGGCGAGATCAGCACGGCGCCGTCGCCCTGGCCCACGTCGACGAAGATGATTTCCAGCGGCCGGCGGGCGACGGTGTCTTCCTTGCGGATGTAGAGCGTGCGCCGCTTGGTGGGCGAGCGGGCGGCCCAGTCGATTTCGAGCCAGCCGTCGCCAAGGTCTTTCTTGACCTTGAGGAAGTCGCCCCAGATGACTTCGCGGATCTTTTTCTTCTTGTCGTCGAAGAGGTGAACGGGGCTTCCGTCCGCGCGCAGATTGACGAATCGGTGTGCTGCCATGCGCCCGCTCCCTCTTTTTTTGACGAATCCCGCACTTTTAGCAGCGAGGGGGGGCAGGCGCATCACTCAAAAGCGGTATGGCAATAGGCAGGCGGCTCCGGACAATGGCGGCTTTGTTGCTGGAAGTCTGCATTCGGACTATGGGAGTTGACCCGATCCCTGAAGACATCAACATGTAACACTATAGTTGCAGCACAATTCCGGGCAGCGAAAACTACAGCCTGAGATCGCCATGACCCTGGACGAACTGTTTGCCGAAAGCCATTTGCTTCCCACGGTGCCCAAGGTGGTGTTCGACTTGATCGAGCTCTTGCGCAACGAGGACGCCTCTATTCCCGTGGTTGCACGCAAGGTCGAGCTCGACCAGGTGCTGACGGCCCGGGTGCTGCGCATGGCCAACTCTCCGTACTTCGGGCTGCGCCGCAAAATCCTCTCGATCCAAGACGCGATCCAGCTGCTGGGTTTCTCGTCGATCCGCTCGCTGGTGGTGAGCTCTGGCCTTACGGGCACGTTCCGCAAGGTCGACGGGGTGCATCTGCCGTCTTTCTGGTCGCACAGCCTGCGCGTGGCGGCGGTGGCCCGCTACCTTGCCGGCAAAACGCGCAGCGTGGACCAGAGCCTTGCGTTCACCGTGGGCAGCATGCACGCCATCGGCCACCTGATCATGGCCGGTGCCATGAAGGAGCAAATGGCCAAGCTCAACGCCGTGCACCCGTTCGACATGATGGGCCGGCTGGAGGTCGAACGGCAGAAGTTCGGCTTTCACTACGGCGAAGTGGGCGCCCGGCTGGCTGCCCGCTGGGAGTTTGCGCCCGAGTTCATCAGTGCCCTCTCTTGCTTTGCCAACCCGATGGAAGCCGAGCAGGTCGACCCGCTGGCCAATGTGCTGCACCTTGCCGTCTGGCGCGTTGCGCTGGAGCGCGAAGGCCTGCGCATTGGCGACTCGCAGCACATGTGGCCTGCCCAGTCGGCGGATGCCATTGGCATTTCTGAAGACGTGATGCAAGACATGCCGGCGCCCCGCGAGCTGGCGTCCGACCTGGAATCGATGATCGCCTGATCGTCGTTTGACCGTCCGTTGAGGGTGGCGCCTGCCGCCCCATTTTGCCTGGCTTCGGCCAGCGCCCTCTTCTCTCCCCTCCCCCTGGCCGAGCCTTGAACGGTGCCGCACGACGATGTGGCAGGCACAGTCGTTTGACTTTTTTAGATATATCGAAAATAATTTCGACATACTTCGAGAGGACATCGATATGCGACACCCCCACTTCGGCCACCACCATCACCACCCCTGCCACACGCCCCGCGGCGAGCACGAAGACGGCCTTTCGGGTGGCCGTGGCGGACGCGGCGGCGGGCGGGTGTTCGGCCACGGCGGCCTGCGTTTTGTGCTGCTGCGGCTCATCGCCGACAAGCCGGCCCACGGCTACGAGCTCATCAAGGCCATTGAAGACCGCCTGGGCGGCAGCTATGCGCCGAGCCCGGGCGTGGTGTACCCCACGCTCACGCTGCTCGAAGAAATGGGCTACCTGAGCGTGGAAACCGCCGACACGGGCGGGCGCAAGCGCTACAGCATCACGGCCAGCGGCCAGGAGTTTCTGGCCGTCAACAACGACATGGCCGACGCGATGATGGCCCGCATGAACGGCGGCGTCGACGGAGCCGGCCCGCGCGGCGGGCGCCCGCCGCAGGTGACGCGCGCTATTGAGAACCTGAAGCTCGCCATGCGCATGCGCCTTTCGGGCCCGCCCCTCACAGAACAACAAGCCCACGATTTCGCCGCGGTGCTCGACAGCGCCGCTCAGCAACTGGAACGCATCTAGAAAGCTTTTTCTGAAATGACCGACTTCTCGACCGACACATCTCCCGCTTCTTCTTCCCCGCCCGACCGCACGCCGCGCCGCGTGCGGCACGAGCTTCGCTTCAGGCAGCTCACGGTAAAAACGGTGCAGCGCGTCACGCCGCACCTGATCCGCGTCACGCTCACCGGCGATGACCTTGCCGGCTTTACGAGCCTGGGCTTCGACGACCACGCGAAGATCTTTTTTCCCGACGCCGCGACCGGCAAGCTCACGCTGCCTACCGTGGGGCCTGACGGCCCGGTGTGGCCCGCAGGCGGCCGGCCGACCATGCGCGACTACACGCCGCGCCGGTATGACCCGCAGGCCAACACGCTGGAGCTCGACTTTGCGCTGCACGAAGCCGGCCCCGCTACCCAATGGGCCGAACAGGCCAAGCCGGGCGACATGCTCGGCGTGGGCGGGCCGCGCGGCTCGTTCATCGTGCCGACCGATTTCGACTGGCACTTGCTCATCGGCGACGACACCGCCCTGCCCGCGATCGCACGGCGCCTGGCCGAGTTGCCGGCCGGTGCGCGCGTGGTGGTGCTGGCCGAGGTCGGCAGCGAGGCGGACCAGGTGCCGTTCGAAACGCAGGCCGAGCTCACGCTGCAATGGGTGCACCGCAAGGGCGCTGAACCGGGGCTGAGCCCGGTGCTGCTCGATGCACTCAAGGCAATGAAGCTGCCGGCCGGCGACTTTCACGCCTGGGTGGGGTGCGAGTCGGCCATTGCGAAGGCCCTGCGCGCGCACCTGGTGGGCGAGCGCGGCGCCAATCCGAAGTGGGTTCGCGCGTCAGGCTACTGGCGCCGCGGTGCCGTGGCCACGCACGACACGCACGACGAGTAAGCGCCTTGGTTTTGCTCCTTCCCCTTCCGGGGGAAGGTTGGGATGGGGGCACGGGGCGTATCAAGCGTTCGCTGCTCTCGATGCGCCGCCTGCCCCCATCCCTGCCCTCCCCCGGAAGGGGAGGGAGAAAGAAATTCAGAGCCAGCCGGCGCGCCTGAAGCGGTAGTAAAGGTAGCTGCAGGTGCCGCCCATCAGCGCCAGCGCGGCCGCATAGCCGTAGCGAAGTTTCAGCTCCGGCATGTGCTCGAAGTTCATGCCCCAGATGCCGGCAAACGCGGTGCACACCGCAAAAATGCTGGCCCAGGCGGCAAGCCGCTTGGTCACTTCGCTCTCTTCGATGGTGACCATCGACAGGTTCACCGAAATGGCCGTGCCGATGGTGTCGCGCATCGCGTCGATGGAGCCGTTGATGCGAACTAGGTGGTCGGCCACGTCGCGAAAGTATTCCTGCGAGCTCATGCAGATCTGCGGCACCCGCCCGCCGTGCAGCTTGCCGGCCGCCTCGGTCAGCGGCGCCACCGCGCGCTTGAGGATCATGCTGCGCCGCTTCAGGTCATAAAGCTGCTTGATCTTGTCGCGCGCCGCGCCGCCCTGGGTAAAGATCTGTTGCTCGATGGATTCAAGCTCCACCTCGAGCGCGTCGATCACCGGAAAGTAGCGGTCGACCACCGCATCCATCAGCGCATAGAGCACAAAGCCCGCGCCGTTGCGGAGCAAGTCGGGCTCGCGCTCGCAGCGCTCGCGCACGCCCAGAAAGCCCTGCTGGCTGCGGTTGCGCACTGAAAGCACGTAGTTCTTACCGACGAACACGTCGACCTCTCCCACGTTCACGCAATGAGCGCCTTCGGTAGAGGGCTCGACGAGGTGCATCACCACGAAGAGCGAGTCGCCGTACTCCTCGACCTTGGGGCGCTGGTGGCCGTGATGGGCGTCTTCGACCGCCAACGGATGCAGGTTGAACTCGTCCTTCATCTGCGCCAGCTCTTCCGGCGTGGCGTCGCTCAGCGCCACCCACACAAAGCAGCCGGGGCGGGTGATGTATTCGCTGATGTCCTCGACCGGGATATCGGCGAGCTTGGCGCCGTTTTCGTAGGCCACGCAGTTGATCAGCATCGGTACTCGTCCATGGTCAATCTTTGAATCGGAGTCAGGCTGCCGAGGCCGGATTCGAAGCCGCCGCCAGCGCCGCGGTGGCGGCCAGCGAAGCTTCGATGGCCTGCGTCTCGCTCTTGAGCAGCGCCAGGCCTTTCTCGGCCAACGCAGAGTGGCTTGCAACGTCGGCCCACAGGCTGGCTGCGGCTTCGGCGCAGGTCAACGATGTGAAGCGGATGCGGCCCTTTGCCAGTTCCGTGAAGCGCTTCTCGCGCAGGGGGTCGGCCCGGTCCCAGGCGCCGCCGATAAGCACTCGCCTGCCGCGCTTGACGCGGGGTTCCAGCTCGGCAAAGAACGGCAGCTTGGCGGACACCCAGCCCAGCATTCCGGAGTTCAACGCGGTGTCGAACGCCGTTGGGGCGGTGTGGGCCTTCGCAAAGCTGCGCAATGTGCCAAGCGTGTAGAGCAGCGGGTCTTTCGGCCCGGCTGCACCGCCTTCCACCGGCCTGATGACGGACGGGCCGTTGCCTGCGCGCCCGTCGGGCCGCTTCGATTTGCGCAAGTCGGCAAGCTGGGCTGGCGACATGCAGAGGTACAGCGCGGCAAACTCTGCGGGCAAGGTGGCGGTGTCGGGCAGTGCGTCCGCGTCAGGGCCTTTGAATTCATCCGGGTGAGCCATGGGCGCCTTGTTCTTCACGCGGGGTTTGCGTCGGCGGATTTTAGAGCGGCGGGTGCGCGCCGGCCGGCCGCAACCGCCGCAATGTGCACCGGCTTGCCGCTCGCTCGTCCCCGATAATCGCCCGAGTGAAAACGACGACTGCCCAACCCTCCCCCTCGACCAGCGACTTCTCGGGCCACACGCCCATGATGGCGCAGTACCTGGGCCTCAAGGCCAACCATCCGGACACCCTGCTGTTCTACCGGATGGGCGATTTCTACGAGCTGTTCTGGGCCGACGCCGAAAAGGCCGCGCGCCTGCTCGACATCACGCTCACCCAGCGCGGCCAGTCGGCCGGCCAGCCGGTGGTGATGTGCGGCGTGCCCTTTCATGCGGTCGATACTTATCTTGCGCGGCTCATCAAGCTGGGCGAATCGGTAGCCATTTGCGAGCAGGTGGGCGAAGTCGGCGCGAGCAAGGGGCCGGTCGAGCGCAAGGTGGTGCGGGTGGTTACGCCCGGCACGCTGACCGATTCGGAACTGCTCAACGACAAGAGCGAATCGCTGCTGCTCGCGGTACATGCGGGCACGCGCAACTTCTGCGGCCTGGCCTGGCTCAGCGTGACCGGCGCCGAGCTGCGGCTGGCCGAATGCCCGGCCGATGCGCTCGAAACCTGGATTGCCCGCATCGCCCCAAGCGAGCTGCTGTACAGCGCCGAGGTAACGCCGGCTTTCGAGCAGCGCCTGAAGGCCGCACGCGCGGCCACGCCTTTCACGCTTTCTATTCGCCCGGCCTGGCAGTTCGACGGCGGCCTGGGCGAACGCAAGCTCAGCGAGCAAATGGGCAGCAAGAGCTTGGCCGCGTGGAACGCCGAATCGCTCGCCAACGCGCATGCCGCCGCCGCCGCGCTGCTGGGCTATGCCGAGCACACGCAGGGCCGCGCGCTTTCGCACGTGCAGCGCCTTTCGGTTGAGCGCGACGGCGACCTGATCGAGCTGCCGCCCACCACGCGGCGCAACCTGGAGTTGGTGCAAACGCTGCGCGGCGAAGATTCGCCCACCATGTTCTCGCTGCTCGACACCTGCATGACGGGCATGGGCAGCCGCTTGCTGAAGCGCTGGCTGCTGTCGCCCCGGCGCGACCGCAGCGAGGCGCAGGCGAGGCTCGAAGCCATCGGCGCGCTGCAGTCCACAGTGCTGGGCGGCACGGCCGCGCCCTGGCGCACGCTGCGCGAACAACTCAAGAACACGAGCGACGTGGAGCGAATTGCAGCGCGCATTGCGCTGCGCCAGGTGCGCCCGCGCGAACTGCTGGCGCTGCGGCTTGCACTGGCCAAGGCGGAGCAGCTGTCGCCGCTCCTCCCCGGTTCCGCCGCGCTGCTCGACCAGATTGCCGAGCGCCTTGCGCCGCCGCCGGGATGCGCCGACCTGCTGGCAAGCGCCATCAAGCCCGACCCGTCGGCGCTGGTGCGCGACGGCGGCGTGATTGCCACCGGCCACGACGCCGAGCTCGACGAGCTGCGCGCCATCAGCGAGAACTGCGACGACTTCCTGCTGAAGCTCGAAGTGAGCGAGCGCGAACGCACCGGCATCAGCAACCTGCGGGTGCAGTTCAACCGCGTGCACGGCTTCTACATCGAGGTGACGCAAAGCGCGCTCTCGAAGGTGCCCGACAACTACCGCCGCCGCCAGACGCTGAAGAACGCCGAGCGCTTCATCACGCCCGAGCTCAAGGCTTTCGAAGACAAGGCGCTGAGCGCGCAAGACCGGGCGCTGGCCCGCGAGAAGTGGCTCTACGAGCAACTGCTCGATGCGCTGCAGCCCTCGGTGCCGGCGCTCACGCAACTGGCTGGCGCCATTGCCACGCTCGACGCGCTCTGCGCGCTGGCCGAGCGCTCGCACACGCTGCACTGGCGCGCGCCGAGCTTCGTTTCGCACCCCTGCATCGAGATCCAGCAGGGCCGGCACCCGGTGGTGGAAGCGCGGCTGGCCGAAAAGTCTTCCGGCGGCTTCATCGCCAATGACACGGTGCTCGGGCCGCAGCAGCGCATGCAGATCATCACCGGCCCCAACATGGGCGGTAAGTCGACTTACATGCGGCAGGTGGCCATCATCGTGCTGCTGGCCTCCATTGGCTCGCACGTGCCGGCGGCGGCGTGCCGGCTGGGGCCCATCGACGCGATTCACACCCGCATTGGCGCGGCGGACGACCTGGCCAATGCGCAGTCGACCTTCATGCTCGAGATGACCGAGGCTGCGCAAATCCTGCACAGCGCCACCGCGCAGTCGCTGGTGCTCATGGACGAAATCGGCCGCGGCACCAGCACCTTCGACGGCCTGGCGCTGGCGGCCGGCATTGCGGCCCAGCTGCACGACCGCAGCAAGGCCTTCACGCTCTTTGCCACCCACTACTTCGAGCTGACCGAGTTTCCGGCCACGCACCACTGCGCCGTGAACATGCACGTGAGCGCCACCGAGGCGGGCCGCGACATCGTGTTCTTGCACGAAATGCAGCCCGGCCCGGCCAGCAAGAGCTACGGCATTCAGGTGGCGCGGCTCGCGGGCATGCCCTCTGCGGTGGTCAACCATGCACGCCAGGCGCTCGAGGCGCTGGAGTCGCAGCATGCCCAGACGCGCGCGCAGGTCGACCTGTTCGCACCTCCGCCGGCGGCCGAAACGCCCATGGCCAGCGCCGTAGAATCCGCCCTGGCCGCGCTCGACCCCGACGCGATGACGCCACGGGAGGCGCTCGACGCGCTCTATGCCTTACAAAAACTGAACACGCGCGAACGCAGCGCCATGTGAGCGGGCATCCTTCGTGCGAGATGAAAAAATGACTTATTGCGTAGGCATCAAACTCAACGCCGGACTGGTGTTTCTTTCCGACTCGCGCACCAATGCGGGGGTGGACCACATCAGCACCTTCCGCAAGATGATCGTCTACGAGCAGCCGGGCGACCGCGTCATGGTGCTGCTGTCTTCGGGCAACCTGAGCATCTCGCAGTCGGTGCGCGAAATTTTGCAGATAGAAGAGCTGCGCGAAACCCGTGAAGACGGCTCGCAGGGCGACCCCATCACCATCTGGAACGCCAAGAGCATGTTCGACGCCGCGCGCGTGCTCGGCTCGGCCGTGCGCCATGTGTACGACCGCGACGCCGAGGCACTCAAGCATGCGGGGCTCGACTTCAACGTGTCGTTCATCTTCGGCGGGCAGGTCAAGGGCGAAGGCATGCGCCTCTTCCTGGTGTATTCGGCGGGCAACTTCATCGAGGCCACCACCGAGACGCCCTACTTCCAGGTGGGCGAATCGAAATACGGCAAGCCGGTGCTCGACCGCGTGCTCACGCCCGAAACCCCGCTCGACGAAGCCGCCAAGTGCGCGCTGGTGTCGATGGACTCGACCATGAAGTCGAACCTCTCGGTGGGCCTGCCGCTCGACCTGGTGGTGTACGAGGCCAACAAGTTCGAAACCGACCGCGTGATCTGCATCGACGCCGACAACCCCTACTACCGCATGATGCACAACAGCTGGGGCCAGAAGCTGCGCGAAGTGTTCGACAGCATTGAAGACCCGGTGTGGGACGACTCCGCCACCCAGCACCCGCTGAAGATGCCGGCCACGCGGCACAGCCCGCTGCGCAAGATTTCCACGCCGGACGAAAAGCTCATCTGAGCCCGGCCGCAGCAGCCATGGCGATGCCGCCCATCGTCTTCTCGCACGGCAACAGCTTTCCGGCGAGCACCTACCGCGTCGTTTTAGACAGCCTGCGCAACCGCGGCTTCGAGGTCGACGCCATAGAGAAGTTCGGGCACGACCCGAAGTACCCCGTCACCGACAACTGGCCGCACCTGGTGCAGCAGTTGGCCGACTTTGCCAAGCAGCACGCCGACCGCGCGGGCGGCCCGGTTTTTCTGGTCGGCCATTCGCTCGGCGGATTCTTGAGCCTGATGTGCGCGGCGCTGCATCCGGCGCTCGCCCGCGGCGTGGTGCTGCTCGACTCGCCGATTCTGGGCGGCTGGCGCGCAAACACGCTGAGCCTGGTCAAGCGCACCCCGCTCATGAAGACCGTGTCGCCCGGCGCCATCAGCCGCCGGCGCAAGAACAAGTGGGAGCACCGCGAAGCCGTGTTCGAGCACTTCCGCAGCAAGAAGGCCTTTGCCAAGTGGGACGAGCAGGTGCTGCACGACTACATCGACCACGGCACCTTCGACAGCGAAGACACGCGCGAACTGAGCTTCGACCGCAACGTGGAAACGGCCATCTACAACACCTTGCCCCACAACCTGGGCGCGCTGCTGCGCCGCCATCCGCTCAAGTGCAAGGTGGCCTTCATCGGCGGGCGCCAATCGGCCGAGATGAAGCAGGTGGGCATGGCCATGACCCAGAAGGTGACCAAGGGCCGTATTGCAATGCTCGACGGCACGCACCTGTTTCCCATGGAAAAGCCCCTGGCCACGGCCGCGGCAGTCGAGGCGGCGCTGCGCAACCTGCTGGACTGATCGGAGCCCCATGTCTTCCTCCCAACCGGCAGTGATTGAAGCGGTCTCCCTGAGCCCTTCGCTGGTTGTCGAAGACGACCCCGCAATGCGCGAGCGCCTGGGCCGCGTGTTGGCCATGCTCGGCTACGGTGGCCCGCAGATCGCCTGGGCGGAGAGCATTGCCTCGGCAAAGGAACTGCTTCGCACACAGAGCTTTGGGGTCGCGCTGGTCGACATCGGCCTGCCGGACGGCAGCGGCGTCGAACTCATCGGCTGGATGCAGGCGGCGCATCCCAAGGTGCCTGCCGTGGTGATTTCAGCCTGGCGCACCGAAGAAACCATTTTCGCGGCGCTGCGAGCCGGCGCCATCGGCTACCTGCTGAAAGAGCGCGACGACCTCGAGCTCAGCATTGCGCTGCGCAGCATCGAACAAGGGGGTGCGCCGATCGACCCAGCCATTGCACGCCACATCCTCGCCTGGCTGGCAACGCAGCTGGCTTTGCCGGCGGTGGCAGCCGATGCGCCTGCCCCGCTGCCCGTGGCGCTGACACCGCGAGAGCTGAGGATTCTCGAGCTCGTGTCGCAAGGGCTCAGCAACCGCGACATGGCCGAGCTGCTGTCGATCTCGAAGCTGACGGTGGAATGCCACACCAAGAACATCTACCGCAAGCTGGCCGTCACGTCTCGCACCGAGGCCGTCTACCAGGGCCGCAGGCACGGGCTGCTGCCCTGACCGGCACCTCGCTCTTTCTTTTCTTAGCGCCTTACCAGGCGTAGCCCGCCTGCACGCGGGCTGCAATGCGGCTGCTGCTGCCGCTGTTGGTTGCGGTGGAAACACCCAGCCCCAGGTTGAAGTTGTCGCTGATCTGATAGCCGAAAGCGAAGCCGACGGCCGAAGCTCCGGCGTAGTTGCCCATGGCGGCCCCCATCCATTTCTTGCCCACGGCCAAGGTCGGCATCGAAGGCATGGCCAGTGCGGCCGCAACGCCCTGGGCTGCAAAAGCGTTGGCCTGGCTGGTCGCGTTGCTCACCGCCTGCTGCAGCTGGTTGACGTTGACGGCGTCGGTGCCCAGCAGGCCGGGCGCGACGTTCGCAATGCTGCGCAACAGACCGGTGGCGGCGTTGCCCACCGACACGGTGTTGTCACGGTCGGCCACCGACCCCTGGCCCAGCGCGACCGCGTTGCTGCCCGATGCCAGCGTGTTGGCCCCCAGCGCCACGGCGTTGTTGCCCGTGGCCACCGCGTTGTTGCCGACGGCCGTGGTGGGGTCTGCCAGCGCCCTGGCGCCGGCACCAATGGCTACCGAACCCGCATGGCTGGCTTGTGCACCGTTGCCGACGGCCACGGTGTCCTGGCCATTGGCCTGTGCATTGGTGCCCATCGACGTGCTGCCGGCACCGCTAGCGCCCGCTCCAGGCCCGCAGGCCACGGCGCCGCCCGCTCCCACTGCGCAGACCCCGCTGGACAGTGCCTGGTTCATCAAGGCCTGCAATGCCGTGACCTGCTGAACGGTGAAGTTGTTTGCCGTGGTGATGGCGGTCTGCTGAGCCTGCTGCACCTGGCCCACATTGGCGGCATCGGTTGCCACCTGGCCCGCACCGACGTTGCTGATGGTGGTGCCGGCGCCGCCGTTGGCATTGAGTTGCAGCGAAGTGCCGCCCGCGCCGTACTGCGCCGAGTTCTGCGCCAGGCCGAGCGCGGAGTCGGCCGTGCCTTGTGCGGCCGAGGCTGCGGATACCGCCGTGTTGGCTGTCTGCTGCACGGTGTACAGCTGGCTGCCGTTGACTGCATCGGTGCTTGCGGCGGTCACCGCTCCGGCGCTCACGTTGACCAGGCCGCGCGTCTGGCCCGCGCTCCCGAAAGACACCGTGTTGGCCGCCGTAGCGACAGAATTCGCGCCGATGGCCACGCTGCCGTTCGCGCCGCTTGCGACCCGGCTGCCGGAACCCATCGCCACGCTACCCGTGGCCAATGCGGCCGCGCCCGAGGCTACGCCGTTGGCGCCACCGATCGCAGTGCTGCCGCTGCCGGATGCCACGGCGCCTTGGCTGGTCCCTGAAGCGCTCCCGATGGCGATCGCGGCAGTGCCCGAGGCCTGGGCCCCGCTGCCACCTGTCGGGCCGGTGTCGAGGCAGCAAGCCTCGGGGCCCACGCTTCCCGCGCCGAGCGCAATCGCACCGCTCGCCGAGGCTTGGGCCCCGCGCCCCCCTGTGCCCCCCGTTCCCCCCGCCCCGCCGAGCGCGCCGGTTCCTCCGCCTCCGATGGCCGTTGCCCCGTTCGCAGTTGCGCTGGCCCCCGCCCCGCCCGTACCGCCGGTGCCACCGGCCGTTCCTACGCCGCCATCGCCGCCCGCACCAAGTGCGGTGGCCCCGTCTCCCGAGACACTGGCCGCAGCGCCTCCCGTTCCCGCCGTTCCGTTGATGGTTCCGGGCCCGACATTGCCTGCGGAGCCATCGACAAATCCGGCCGCGAAAGCGCTGCTCGCACACAGCAGCGAAAGGGCTGGCAGATGCCCAAGCGCTCCCCGCGCCAGCCCTTTTCTGTTCGGCTTTTTGCGCTGTACTTGGTGCGCAACGGCAGCGCGGGTCGGGAATGCCATGGCTTCTTCTTTCTTGAAAGCAAACAAAACAATAGAGACAAAGTGTGTGTTTTCGGTCTCTACTAGGCCATCCCCGAAAATTGGTAAATGAAATGCCTGATGAAGAAGCTGCGCTGCAGGCTGGCCTTCCGTTTGCGCACCGAGGCCGCCGCTTGTCGGGACCGAAGGCATGGTTTTGCAAGCTGATCGGCGCATGCGTGCTTCTCTTGGCGGCCGGCTCCGCCGTAGCGCAGCCCTCGCCTGATATCCACGTAGAAGCGGTGCGCGGCACTGGATGGAACGAGGCCGCACCTCCGGCCGACGGCTGGGCCCCCGTCACCCTGCCCGACAGCTGGGCCGCGCGCTGGCCCGGCTTCGACGGCGTGGTCTGGTACCGGTTGACCTGGAACCAGCCCACGCAAGTAGCCGAAACCGGCTTGCTGCTGCACTACCTCAACATGGCCGGTGCGGTGTCGCTCAACGGCACACCCATCTGGCGCGACGAGAGCCTGGTCGAGCCGCTTACCCGCGCCTGGAACAGCCCGCGCTACTGGCTGCTGGCCCCACCGCTGCTGCAGACGGGCCGCAACACGCTGCTGATACGGGTTTCGGGCCTTTCGGCCTATCAGGCAGGCCTCGGTCCGGTCAGCCTCGGTCCGCCGGCGGCCATGCAGGCGGCATACGGGCATGAGCGTCTCTTGCGCCGCGATCTCCAGATGCTCGGCCTGGCGGTGAGCGCGGCGGTGTCGGCCTTCTTCGCTGCGCTTTGGCTATTGCGGCGGCGCGAAACGGCCTATGGCTGGTTTGCTTTGATGTCGGTGCTGTGGCTGCTGTTCGGCTACAACCAGATCGCGACCAGCCCCTGGCCTTTTGCGAGCAACCACAGCTGGCAGGCGTCGAACACCTCGCTGCTGCTTCTGTTCAGCGTGTCTTATGCCGTTTTTGCGCTGCGCTTCTGCGAGCGCCGCATGCCGCGCCTGGAAGGCTTTGCGCTGCTGGTCGCGGTGGCCGGCGTGCTCGACCTGTGGCTTGCCGGTTCCGCGAACCTGGTCACCCACCGCGCCCTCTGGACGCTGGTAGGCGGCCTCACGATCATTGCCGTGAACAGCGCCTCGCTGGTTCACGCCGCGCGGCACCGGGGCAGCCCCATGCGTTCGCTTGCGCCCTTCATGGCACTGTCGGCGGTAACCGGCGCTCACGACCTGCTGGTGTTCACCCAGGTGATCGACAGCAACATCTACTACACGACCATGTCCTCATATGGCTTGCTGCTGGGCATGGCGCTGACGCAGGCCGGCCGCTTCGTGAGCAGCCTGAAGCGCATCGAGAACTTCAACACCGAGCTGATCGAAGAAGTGAACGCCGCCAAGTCGGAGCTGGCCGCCACGCTTGCGCAGCAGCACGCGCTGGAGCTCGCGCATGCGCGCATCGGCGAGCGCGTCAATCTTGCGAGCGACCTGCACGACGGCCTGGGCGGCATGCTGGTCGGCAGCATTGCAACGCTCGAGCGCAGGCCGGAGGAGCTTTCGGCACCGGCCCTTCTCGCCATGCTCAAGAGCCTGCGCGACGACTTGCGGCTCATCATCGACGCCACGGGCCGGCACGACGGTGCACGCGCGTTCGGCGAGCTGCTCGCGCCCCTGCGGCATCGCACTTCGCAGCTGCTCGACGCCAACGGCATCGACTGCCGGTGGCAGGTGTCAGGCATCGAGACGCTCGAGCTGCCGCCCTCGCAAAGCCTCGACCTGCTGCGCTTTTTGCAGGAGGCGCTGACGAACACCCTCAAGCACAGCGGCGGCCGGCGTGTGGATGTGGCCGTAACCTGCGCCGGCGCCGACCTGCAACTCGACGTGCGCGACGACGGCCAAGGCTTTGTCGTGGCAGACGCTGCCAAGGGCGGCGGCTCGGGTCTGCGCAGCCTGCACGCACGCGCCCGCAGGCTGGGCGCCGAGCTTCGGCTGGAGTCTCGCCCAGGTGCCACTCAGCTCGCGCTGCGCATGCCTGTCAAGACGGGAATAAACGGGGCGATACAAATTGCAATCATCGGTAACAATGGACGAGAATAAGTAAAAACGTCCCAGTTCATCGGCCCCAGCTTCAAAATGTCGAGCAAATGTCAACTTCCTACCCGGAAGCCGTTGAAGCCGTTTCTCTGAGTCCGACGCTCGTCGTCGAAAACGATCCGTCGATGCAGGAACGTTTTCGCTACATCCTGTCGACGCTCGGATGCGACGAGCCCCAGATCGTCTGGACCGAGAGCGGTGAGACGGCCATGCAACTGCTCGAGAGCCAGCGTTTTGGTGTGGCTCTTGTTGACATCGGCTTGCCCGATGGCAGCGGTATCGAACTCATCGACTGGCTGCAGGCCCACCAACCGAAAGTGCCCGCCGTCGCGGTTTCCGCGAAGCGCACCGACGAAACCATTTTTTCAGCGCTGCGCGCCGGCGCGGTGGCCTACCTGCTGAAGGAGCGCGACGATCTCGAGCTCAGCATCGGCCTGCGCAGCATCGAGCAAGGCGGCGCGCCGATCGACGCAGCCATTGCGCGGCGCATCCTGGCGTGGGACTCGAGTCACGCGGCCGATTCACCGGCCGATTCGGACACGACGCTGTCGCTGCGCGAACGCAAGATGCTCGAGCTGGTGGTGCAGGGGCGCAGCTACAGCGACATTGCCGAAACGCTTTCGGCGCCCAAGCTGGCGTTGGAGCGCCGCACCAAGGGCATCTACAGGAAGTTGGCGCTCGGCTCGCGGGCCGAGACGGCGCACGCGGGCGGCGAAGATTCCTTTTCGCGCTAAGGCTTACTCCGCCCAGACCACCATGCCGGTCCACGCCGTGGCCAGCACCACGATGCCGAAGGCGATGCGGTACCACGCAAAGGGAATGAAGTTGTGCGTGCTGATGTACCGCAGCAGCCAGCGCACGCAGAGCCACGCGCTCAAAAACGAAAACACCAGCCCCACCGAGAACAGCGGAATGTCGGCCACCGACAGCAGCGCGCGCTCCTTGTAGAGGCTGTAGGCCCCGGCGCCGATGAGCGTCGGAATGGCCAGGAAGAACGAAAAATCGGTGGCCGCCTGGCGCGAGAGGCCCAGCAGCATGCCGCCGATGATGGTCGAACCGCTGCGGCTGGTGCCCGGAATCATTGCAAAGCACTGCACCAAGCCCACCTTGAGGGCGTCCCACGTCGTCATGTCGTCGACATGCTCGATGCGCACCGAACCGGGCGGCCGCTTCTCGGCCCATAGGATGATGAAGCCGCCGATGATGAAAGTACTTGCCACGACCACCGGGGTGAAGAGATGCGCCTTGATCATCTTGCCGAAAATCAGGCCCAGCACCACGGCGGGAAGAAAGCCGAGCACCACGTTGATGGCCAGGCGCCTGGCCTTGGGCTGCCGCGGCAGCGCCACCACGGTGGAGTGAATCTTCTGCCAGTACACCAGGATCACCGCGAAGATCGCGCCCGTCTGAATGGCAATGTCGAACACCTTGGCCTTGGCGTCGTCGAAGCCGAGCAGCGAGCCCGCAAGAATCAGATGCCCGGTCGACGAGATCGGCAGAAACTCTGTCAGCCCCTCGACGATGCCCATGACAGCGGCCTTCACCAGCAAAACGATGTCCACGCTTACTCCTTTAAAGAGCGCCAATTATGGCGAGGCATCGAGTCAGGCCGGGTTCAGGCGGCCCCGTGCGGCTGCGGGCTTTTATCGGCGGCCCTGCCCGGAGCGCGCCCGCAGCGCTCGCACGGCGCTGTCTACGGTGGTGAGCACCGGCAGGCCGCTGGCTTGCTCGCAGGCGGCACGGGCGCGCGCCATGCTGAACTGTGCGAGCGCAATGCGCGTGCAGCCGCGCTCGCGCAGGGCCAGTGCCTGCGCGGCAATCAGGGCGTCGTGCCGCGCCGTATCGCCGGCATTCAACGCGTCGAGCGCGCCTTCGGCCAAGGCGGGCTCCAAAGCGAAGCCGGGCGGAAACTCGGGCGGCACCGACGCCAGCGTGGCTGCGAAGGTTGCAATGAGGCCGAGCCGGCCCTGCCCTTGGCCTTGCGCCTGCACGGCCTCGGCCACCATCGCCTCGTTGGGCTTGAGCACCGGAATGCCCGCGTGCCGCTTTGCTACCGCCTCGATGCATGGGCCGAAGGCCGAACAGGTGAAGAGAATGCCCCGCGCGCCGGTGTCGACCGCGTACTGCGCAAGCCGCTGAAAGCGCTCGTGCATCGCGGCGTCGAGCCCCCGGCCTCCGCGTGCCAGGTCGGCCGAGAGGCTGTCGTCCAGCAGGTTCATGCGCTCGGCCTCGGGCCAATCGCGCTCGAAGGCGGCGTTGATGGGCGCAACCGAATGAGAAAGCGCGTGGATCAGGGCGATGCGGATCATGCGGCAGGAATCGTCAGATGCCCTTGGACGACGGGTTGGCAAAGGCCTCCTTCGTCTCGGCGTTGAGCGGATAGTTGATGTTGATGCCCTTGGGCGGAATCGGCGACATGAACCACTTGCTGTAGAGCTTTTCCATTTCGCCCGACTTCATCATGCCCGACACCACGCGGTCGACCAGCGCCTTGAAGGCCGGGTCGTCCTTGCGGAACATGAGCGACTGGTTCTCTGCGCAGGCTCTCGCCGGTAATGACAAAGTCCTTCGGGTTGCGCGCGTTCGCAATCTGCCCGGCCAGCAGGATGTCGTCGAGCACAAAGGCCTGCGCCCTGCCGCTTTCCACCAGCAGGAACGAATCGCTGTGGTCCTTGCCGCCGAGGTTGTTCACCTCGAGGTTGCGGCCCTTGTCGGCCTCGCGCAGCAGGCGGAACGACGTGGTGCCCGTGGTGGTAACCACCGTCTTGCCCTGCAGGTCGGCAATGCTCTTGATGCCTGAATCGGCCTTGACCAGCATGCGCACGTTGTAGCGGAAGATGTCCGGTGAAAACGCCACCTGCTTCTGGCGCTCGACCAGGTTGGTGGTGGAGCCGCACTCGATGTCGATCGTGCCGTTCTGCACCAGCGGAATGCGGTTGGCCGAGGTCACGGCCTGGTATTTGATCTCGATGGCCGGCAGCTTCAGCTCGCTCTTCACCGCTTCGACGATGCGGTTGCAGATCTCGATGCTGTAGCCCACGGGCTTCAGGGCGCCGTCGAGGTAGGAGAAGCCGAACGACGACTCGCGGTACCCGAAGGTGATGGCGCCGCTCGCCTTGATCTTGGCGAGCGTGTCGTTGTTGTCCTGGGCCCGCGCGGCCGTATGCGGCAACAACAGGGCGAAGGCCACCGCGAGAGCGGCAGCACCGAAGGGAATCGGCAGACGAAGCTTGGGCATGGAAGCGCTCCTCGGAACGGCGGTTGAAAAAAACAGCGAAAGAAATTCGAGAGCGGTCGTCAGCGCGCGGCGGCGCTCGTCACCGCATCGATGGAAGCCGCGAGGCGGGCGGCGATTTCCCGCAGGTCTTGCCGCGTGGCGATAAAAGGCGGCGCGAGCAGCACGTGGTCGCCCTGTCGGCCATCTACGGTGCCGCCGAAGGGGTAGCACAGCAGGCCGCGCGCCATGGCGTCTTTCTTGATGGCTGCGTTGACCTTCAAGGACGGATCGAACGGTGCCTTGCTCGCACGGTCGGCCACGAGCTCGATGCCCCAGAAAAAGCCGCGACCGCGGATGTCGCCGACATGCGGGTGGCCGCCGAGCGCCTCGGCCAGCATGGCGCCGAACGCCACGCCGTCGTCGCGCACCTTGGCAACGAGGCCGTCGCGCCGGATCACCTGCTGCACCGCGAGCGCCGCCGCGCAGGCCATCGGATGGCCGAGGTAGGTATGGCCGTGCCGGAAAAAGCCGCTGCCCTTCGACATGGCATCGACGATCTTTCGCTGCGCCAGCACCGCGCCAATCGGCTGGTAGCCACCGCCAAGGCCCTTGGCAATGGTCATGAGGTCGGGCACCACGCCCTCCTGCTCGCAGGCGTGCAGCGTTCCGGTGCGGCCCATGCCGCACATCACTTCGTCGAGGATGAGCAGCACGCCGTATTTGTCGCACACCGCGCGCACCGCCTTGAAGTAGCCCGGCACCGGCGTGAGCACGCCGGCCGTGGCGCCGCCCACTGTTTCAGCCACGAAGGCGATCACGCGATCAGCGCCCTGCGCGACGATGGCAGTCTCGAGCTCGGCCGCGAGGCGCAGGCCGTATTGCTCGGCGCTTTCATCGGCGCGTTGCTCGCGGTACGGGTAGCACGGCGCGACGTGCGTGGCCGGCACCAGAATGGGCGCGAACGGTTCGCGGCGCCACGCATTGCCGCCCACCGCAAGCGCGCCCAGCGTGTTGCCGTGGTAGCTCTGGCGGCGCGCGATGAAGTGCGTGCGCTGCGGCTGGCCAATCTCTACGAAGTACTGCCGCGCCATCTTCAGCGCCGCCTCCACCGCCTCGGAGCCGCCGCTCACCAGGTACACATGGCTCATGCCTTCGGGCGCCGAGGAAATCAGCTCGTCGGCCAACTGCTCTGCCACCTCGCTGGTGAAGAAGCTGGTGTGCGCGTACGCCAGCTTGTCGAGCTGCGCGTGCATGGCAGCCAGCACTTCGGGGTGCGCATGGCCGAGCGAAGACACGGCTGCGCCGCCCGATGCGTCGAGGTATTCGCGCCCTTCGGCGTCGCGGATGAACATGCCCTTGGAGCCCGCGGCAACCGGCGGGCTGTGGCGAAGGTGGCGATGAAAGACGTGCGTCATGGTGGCGGGTGGCAGCAAGATGGCGGATTCGCGTTTGGAACTAACGTTTCGACGGATTATTGTTTGGAACATTTGTTCCGTCAACCGTTCCGTCGTTCCATGTCCGGTACATTCGTTCCAACAGCAGCTGCCAAAGAGACACCGCCATGGGCGCCAGAGACCAGATCCGCCAGCGTTTCAACGAACTGAGCCCCGCCTTGCAGCAGGTGGCGCGCTATGTGCTCGACCATCCGAACGAAGTGGTGACCACCTCGATGCGCAACGTGGGCACGCGCGCGCAAAGCACGCCCGCCACGCTGGTGCGCTTTGCGCAGCACCTGGGCTATGCGGGCTGGCCGCAGCTGAAGGAAGCCTTTGCCGGCGACATGGGCCTGGGCACCGAAACTTACGGCGGGCGCGCCAAGCAGCTCATCGGCCGCGCGCAGGACAGGAGCCTCACGGGCGAGATGTTCGAAGTGCAGCGCCGCAACCTGGAGGCCACGCACCAGCAGAGCGAGCAGGCGCTGCAAAAGGCCTGCGCATTGATCGAGAAGGCGCCCGCGGTGCACGCGGCGGGGTTCAGGGCCTGCTTTCCGATCGCGTTCTCGTTCGTCTACGTGTACCGGCTCTTCCGCGCCAGCGTGCACCTGGTCGACGGCCAGGGCGGCTCGCTCGAAATGCAGCAGCGCGCCTTTGCCAAGGGCGATGCGCTTGTGGTGGCCAGCTTCATGCCCTACTCGCGCGAGGCGCTGCAGGTGACGGAGGCGGCCAAGGCGGCGGGCTGCCGCATCGTTGCCATTACCGACAGCGTGGCTTCGCCGCTTTCGCTGCTGGCGGACGAAACGCTGCTCTTCACGATCAACAGCCCCTCGTTCTTTCCCTCGGTGGCGGCCGGCGTGGCCGTGACAGAGGCACTGGTCGAACTGCTCGCGAGCCGCGCGGGCAAGCCGGTGATCCGGCGCATCGACCAGGCGGAGGCGCAGTTGTTCGAATCAGGCGCGTACCTCGTGCCGCCGGTGGCGCGCGGTAGCTAAAAAAATAGGTATGGCCAACCAATCGCATGCTGCGGTGCCGCATTGCGGAACCCGGCCAGAACCGCCCGGTCAAACAGCTGTCGCAGCTTTGTGTTGCGACAGGAGGTAATGACCATGAAGCAAGTGAAACACTGGCAAGACCCGGTCAACATCGTTCTGGGTGTGTGGCTGATCGTCTCGCCCTGGGTCCTGGGTTTCCAGGACGTGACCTTCGCGATGTGGAGCACGGTAGCGACCGGTATCGCACTGGGCGCCGTGGCGCTGGGGGCGACCCTGGTTCCCCGTGCCTGGGAAGAGTGGACCGAAGGCGCGCTCGCCATCTGGCTGGCCGTATCCCCCTGGGTACTCGGCTTTGCCACCGTCGAGAACGCAATGGTCAACGCGGTGCTCGTGTCCGCGGCCATCCTGGTGCTTGCGCTCTGGGTGCTTGTGACCGACAAGGACTACCTGGGCGGGTCGATGGACCGTCACGCGCACTGAAGGCACGTTGACTACGTTGCCCCTGCCTGCCAGCCGCCGCCGAGGGCTTGGATGAGCGCCACTGCGGCGGTCTGGCGATTTACAAGCAGCTGCACCAGCGTGCGGCGTGCGTTCAACGCGGCTGCCTGCGCAGTGACCACCTCGGTGTAGCTGACCTGGCCGGCGCGATAGCGGTTGAGCAACTGCTGCTCGGTCTTGTCGGCCGCGGCCGAGGCTTCGCGCCGCAGGCCTTCCTGCTGCGCCAGTGCGGCACCGGCGGTCAGCTGGTCTTCCACGGCCTGGAAAGCGGTGAGCACCGTCTGCCGGTAACGCGCCACGCTGGCTTCGTGGCCCGCCTTGGCCGAATCGACGCTCGCACCGATGGCGCCTGCGTCGAACACCACCTGCGCCACCGAAAGGCCGAGCGCCCACAGCGTGTTGGATGCATTGAACAGGTCTTTCACGCGGCTTGCGTTGCCGCCCACCGAGGCGCTGAGCCCAAAGTTGGGAAAGTACGCCGAGCGCGCAATGCCGATCTGCGCATTGGCGGCCGCCACCGCGCGCTCGGCCGCCGCGATGTCGGGCCGGCGCTGCAGCAGCGTCGATGGCACGCCGGTCGGAATCCCCGGTACCGTGGGCGTCCACTGCGCCGCGGGCAGGCTGAAGTCGGCCGGCGCCACGCCCACCAGCATGGCGATGGCGTGCTCCAGCGTGGCGCGGGTGCGCTGCAGGCCCACACGCTCAGCCTGGGCGCTCACGAGCTGGGTCTGTGCCTGCAGCACGTCGGTCTGCGCGGCAATGCCGGCCTTGTAGCGGTTGTTCGTGATCTCGAAGGCACGCTGGTAGCCCTCGATGGTCTGGTCGAGCAGCACGATCTCGGCATCGGTTTCGCGCAGCGAGAAGTAGTTGGTGGCCAGGTCGCCAATGGCCGAGAGTCGCGCCGAAGCAAGATCGGCCTCGCTGGCCTCTGCACTGGCCTGCGCGCTGCTCACGGCCTGCCGCAGCCGGCCCCACACATCGGGCGCCCAGTCGACACCCAGCGTTGCGGCAAAAGTGCTGCTTGCGTTGCTGGTGCTGCCGGCGTTGCCGCTCCGCCTGCCGCTGCCGTCGAGCGACACCGTCGGGAACAGCGCGGCGCGCTCTCCGCGCACCAGTGCCTGGGCCTGCGCGTAGTTGGCCACGGCCGCGGCAATGTTCTGGTTCGACACCTGCACGCGGGCAGCCAGCTCGTCGAGCGTCGCATCGCCGAAAAGCTTCCACCATTCGCCGCGGTCGAGCGCGTCGGCCGGCGCGGCGGGCAGCCAGCCTTCGGCGGCCTTCTGCTCTTTCCATTCGACAGGAGCGGCCGAGCTTGGCACCTGGTACGTCGGGCCTACGGCGCAGCCGGCCACCATGGCGGCCAACACGAGTGCGGACAGCCTGCCGGGCAGATGCGAGCGAATGCGTGGTCGTTGTTTCATGGCAGGTTCGTTCATTCTTCTGTTCATGTCGGCGAGCTTGCGGCGCGGCTCAGGTGGCGCTCGTTGCCGGAGCGCCGGCGAAGCTTGTCGAGCAGCACATAGACCACAGGCGTTGTCAGCAGCGTAAGCAGTTGGCTCGCCACCAGGCCGCCGATGATCGCGACGCCCAGCGGCTGGCGCAGCTCGGAGCCCTGGCCGAAGCCGATGGCCAGCGGCAGTGCGCCGAGCGCGGCGGCCAGCGTGGTCATGAGAATCGGCCGGAAGCGCAGCAGGCAGGCCTCGCGCACCGCTTCCACGGCCGAAATGCCGCGCGCACGCTCGGCCTCGAGCGCAAAGTCGATGATCAGGATCGCGTTCTTCTTCACGATGCCGATCAGTAGAAAGAGCCCGATCAGCGCAATGATCGAAAACTCCATGCGGAACAGCAGCAGCGCCAGCACCGCGCCCACGCCCGCAGAAGGCAGCGTGGTGAGCACGGTGATCGGGTGGATCAGGCTTTCATAAAGCACGCCCAGCACGATGTAGATGACCACGATGGCCGCCACGATGAGCGCCAGCTGCTGCCCCTGCGATTGCTGCGCCGCCAGCGCCGTGCCCTGGAAGCTGCCGCGCACATTCACAGGCATGGCAATGTCCGCCTCGGCCTGCGCGACGATGCGCCGCGCATCCTGCAGCGTGACGCCCTCGCCCAGGTTGAACGAGACGGTGCTCGCGAGCTCGGTGTCCTGGTGGTCGATGGAGCTGGGCACCGCCCGCTCGCTCACCTTGGCAATGGCCGAGAGCGGCACCATGAGCGTGGTGTTGGCCGCCAGCGCCTGGCCGGTGGAAGCGGTACGCAGCCCCGGGTTGGCCGACGTGGTGGTCGATGTGCCGGTGCTCGCGTCGGTGGTGTTGGCCAGCGAGCTCACGGTGGTGGCGCCGCTCGCGGTGGTGCTGGTGGTGAGCGTCGAAGGCACGTACAGGTCCTTCAGCACCACGGGCGCGCGCTGGTAGCGCGGGGCCCATTCCATGATGACGGAATACTGGTTGAGCTCGTCGTAGATGGTGGCAACCGAGCGCTGGCCGTAGGCGTTGTAGAGCGCGTTGTCGACCGCGCTCGAGGTCACGCCCAGCCGCGCGGCGCTGTCGCGGTCCACGTCGACGAAGGTTTCCACCCCGTTGTCGGCCTGGTCGCTGTCCACGTCGGTGAGCGCGGTTTCCTGGCGCAGCCGGTCGGCCAGCTTCGCAGTCCAGGTGCGCAGGTCGGCAAGGTTGTCGCCCTTCAGCGTGTACTGGTAGGTCGAATTGCTCGAACGCCCGCCCATGCGCAGGTCTTGCACCGGGCTCAGGAAAACGCGCAGGCCGGTCAGCTGGTTGAGCTGCGGCCGCAGCCGGTTGACGACCGCCGCGGTCTTTTCGGTGCGCTGCGACAGCGGCTTGAGATTGACGAACATGAAACCGCCACCCGAGCGGCTGCCGCCCGCAAAGCCCACCACGGAATCGACCGCCGGGTCCTTGTGAATGATGTCGACCGCCTGGCGCAGCTTTTCGCTCAGTGCCACCGATGAAATGCTCTGGTCCGCGCGCAGGCCCGCATTCAGCTGTCCGTTGTCCTGCTCGGGGAAGTAGCCCTTGGGAATGGCGGCAAACAGGTAGAAGTTCAGGCCGACCACGGCCAGCAGCACCACCATGACCACGGCCTTGCTCGCGAGCGCCCAGTCGAGGCTGTGGGCATAGGTGCGCAGGCTCCACTGGTACACGCCTTCCGACATGCGCGCCAAGCGCCCCGGCGGCTTGGCATTGGGCTCCTCGGGCTTGAGCAGCATGGCGCAGAGCATGGGCGTGGTGGTGAGCGATATGACCAGCGAGATCAGCACTGACACCGACAGCGTGACCGCGAATTCGCGGAACAGCCGGCCGATCTGCCCGTCCATGAACAGCAGCGGAATGAACACCGCCACCAGCGAGAGGCTGATCGACAGCACGGTAAAGCCCACCTCGCGCGCACCGCGCAGCGCAGCCTCCACGCGGCCCATGCCGGCCTCGATGTGGCGGCTGGTGTTTTCGAGCACCACGATGGCGTCGTCCACCACGAAGCCCGTTGCCACGGTGAGCGCCATCAGGCTCAGGTTGTTGAGGCTGTAGCCCAGCAGGTGCATCACCCCGAAGGTGCCGAGCAACGACACCACCGTGGCCACCGCAGGGATGATGGTGGCGCGCGCCTTGCGCAAAAAGAGGCCGACCACCAGCACCACCAGCGCAATGGAGATCATGAGCGTGGCCTCGATCTCGCGCAGCGAGGCGCGGATGGAGTTGGTGCGGTCGGAAGCCACCTGCACCTCGATGTCCTGCGGCAGCTGCGCGCGCAGCTCGGGCAGCAGTTCGCGCACGCCATCCACGGTTTCGATGATGTTGGCGCCGGGCTCCTGCGTCACCAGCACGATCACCGCCGGCTGCCCGTTGAAGAGGCCCAGCGTGCGCGTGTTCTCCACGCTGTCGATCACCCGCGCCACGTCGCCCAGCCGTACGGCCGCGCCGTTGCGCCAGGCAATGACCATGTCGCGGTATTCCACCGCGTGGCGGCCCGGCGAGGGCGTGTAGATCTGCAGTCGGCGGTCATCGTTCTCGATCGCGCCCTTGGGCCGGTTGGCGTTGTTGGCCTGGATGGCGGCGCGCACGTCTTCGCTGCTGATGCCGAAGCGGTTGAGCGAGAAGGGTTCGAGCTCCACCCGCACGGCCGGCAGCGAGCCTCCGCCGATCTCGACCTCGCCCACGCCTTCCACCTGCGAGAGCTTCTGGCTCACGATGTTGGACACGGCCTCGTAGATCTGCCCCGGCGTGCGCGTCTTGGAGGTGAGCGCAAGAATCGCGATGGGAGCAGCCGTCGGGTTGCGCTTGCGGTAGGTCGGGTTGCTGCGCAGCGTGGCAGGCAGGTCGGCCCGCGCCGCGTTGATGGCCGCCTGCACCTCGCGCGCGGCGCTGTCGATGTTGCGCTTCAGGTCGAACTGCAGGCTGATGCGGGTCGAGCCGTTCGAGCTGGTCGAGGTGAGCTCGTTCACGCCAGCAATTACGCCCAACCGCCGCTCCAGCGGCGTGGCAACGCTCGACGCCATGGTGCTCGGGCTCGCACCCGCGAGACTGGCGGTCACCGAAATGGTCGGAAAGTCGACCTGCGGCAGCGGCGACACAGGCAGCACGAAGAACGCCGCAATCCCGGCCAGCGCGATGCCGACGGTCAACAAGACCGTGGCGATCGGGCGTTCGACGAAAGGCCTGGAGAGGTTCATTCGGCCACAGCCTCCCGCTTGCGCCCGAATCGGCGGCCCATGCGGTCAAAGGCCAGGTACACCACCGGCGTGGTGAACAGCGTGAGCACCTGGCTCACCACCAGGCCGCCGAAGATGGCCAGGCCCAGCGGCCGGCGCAGCTCTGCGCCCTCGCCCCAGCCGAACATCAACGGCAGCGCTGCAAAAAGCGCCGCCAGCGTCGTCATCAGAATGGGCCGGAAGCGCAGCAGAGCCGCCTGGTGAATGGCCTCCTGCGGCGACTTGCCCTCGCGACGCTCGGCGTCAATGGCAAAGTCGATCATCATGATTGCGTTCTTCTTCACGATGCCGATCAGCAAGATGATGCCGATGATGCCGATCACGCCCAGGTCGTTGCCCGTGACCATGAGCGCAAGCAACGCGCCCACGCCGGCCGAAGGCAGCGTCGAGAGAATCGTCAGCGGGTGGATGTAGCTCTCATACAGCACGCCCAGCACGATGTACACGCACACCACCGCCGCCAGAATGAGCCACAGCTGGTTGGAGAGCGACTTTTCGTAGGCCCCCGCCGCACCCAGGAAGCTCATCGTCATGCTCGCCGGCATGCCGATTTCCTTTGCCGCCGCGCGAATGGCCGCCACCGATTTCCCGAGCGCCACGTTCTCGGCCGTGTCGAAGCCCACCGTGGCCGCAGGGTACTGCGCCACGTGCGTCACCTGCAGCGGCGCGGACTGCTCGCGCACCGTGGCAATCGACGACAGCGTGGTCGGCGCGCCGCTGCCGGTGCGCAACTGCAGGTTGCCCAAGAGCTGCGGCGAGGCCAGCGCTTCGCGCTGTGCTTCGAGGATCACTCGGTACTGGTTGGTCTCGGTGAAGATGGTCGAGACAATGCGCTGGCCGAATGCGCTGTAGAGCGTGTCGTCCACCGAACTGGCCGTGACGGAGAGGCGCGACGCCGTGTTGCGGTCGATGTCGACATAGGCGGCCAGTCCCTTGGCGCCCGCATTGGTGGTGGCATTGCGCACCAGCGGCTCGGAGCGCAAGCGCTCCACGAGCTTTTGGGCCCAGGTGTCGACCGTATTGGTGTCCACCCCTTCGAGCGATACGCGGAATTCGGTCGGGCCGGTTTCGGCGTCGATGGTCAGGTCTTGCGTGGGCTGCAGGTACAGCGTGACGCCGGCCACCGAGCGCACCCTCTCGCGCAGGCGCTGCATGGTGGCTTCCTGGTTGCCCCGGTCGGCCTTCATGTTGATGAGCATGCTGCCGGTGTTCAGCGCCGTGTTGTTGGCCGCGTCCACCCCCACCACGGAGCTCACGCTGGCCACCTCCGGGTCGGCCAGGATGGCATTGGCGGCCTGCTGCTGCAGCTCGGCCATGCGGGTGTACGACACGTCTTGCGCGGCTTCGATGCGCGCCTGCAGCTGGCCGGTGTCCTGCGTGGGAAAGAGCCCCTTCGGAATCACCATGTAGAGCAGCACCGTGAGCGCCAGCGTGGCCACCGCCACCACGAGCGTCAGCGGCTGGTGGCGCAGCACCCATTGCAGCCACACGTCGTAGCGGGCGATCACGCGGTCGAAAAAGCGCTGCACGCTGGCACCGAAGCGCCCGCCCTCTTCGGCTTGCGGCTTGAGCCAGCGCGCCGACATCATCGGCACCAGCGTGAGCGACACCACGGCGGAAATCAGGATGGTGATGGCCAGCGTGACGGCAAACTCGCGGAACAGCCGGCCCACCACGTCGCCCATGAACAGCAGTGGAATCAGCACCGCGATGAGCGACACGGTGAGCGAGATGATGGTGAAGCCGATTTGCGTGGCGCCCTTGAGCGCGGCCTTGAACGGCGGGTCGCCCTCTTCCAGGTAGCGCGCGATGTTTTCGATCATCACGATCGCATCGTCGACCACGAAGCCCGTGGCAATGGTCAGCGCCATCAGGCTCAGGTTGTTGAGGCTGTAGCCCAGCAGGTACATCAGCCCGCAGGTGCCGATGAGCGAAATTGGCACCGCAAGGCTTGCAATGATGGTCGCGCGCACGCTGTGCAAGAAGAAGAAGATCACCAGCACCACCATCACCACGGCCAGCCCGAGCTCGAGCTGCACGTGCGAGACCGACGCGCGGATGCCGGTGGTGCGGTCGCTCAGCACCTCCACCTTCAGCGAGCCCGGCAGCGAGGCCTCGAGCTCGGGCAGTTGCTTCTTGATGGCGTCGACCGTGCCGATCACGTTGGCGCCGGGCTGGCGCTGCACGTTCAAGATGATGGCCGGGTACAGCACGGGGTCCCGCTCGCCCACGCGCAAGGCGGCCCAGGCGCCCAGCTGCGTGTTCTCGGCGCCGTCGACCACGCGCGCCACGTCGGTCATGCGCACCGGCGCGCCGTTCTTCCAGGCGACGATGAGATTCTTGTAGTCGTCCGCCGTCACGAGCTGGTCGTTGGCGTTGATGGTGTATGCCCTGCGCGGTCCGTCGAAGCTGCCCTTGGCGCTGTTGGCATTGGCCGCGGTGATGGCGCTGCGCAGCGTGTCCAGGCCAATGCCCACCGAAGCCAGCGCGTTGGTGTCCGCCTGGATACGCACCGCCGGCCGCTGCCCGCCCGAAAGCGACACCAGCCCCACGCCGCTCACCTGGCTGATCTTCTGCGCGAGCCGCGTGTTCACGAGGTTCTGCACCTCGGTGAGCGGCATGGTTTCGGAGCTCACGGCCAGCGTGAGAATGGGCGCGTCCGCCGGGTTCACCTTGGCATACACGGGCGGCGCCGGCAAGTCGGCCGGCAGCAGCGAGCCGCCGGCGTTGATGGCCGCCTGCACCTGCTGCTCGGCCACGTCCAGCGTCTGGTCGAGCGCGAACTGAAGCGTGACGATCGACACGCCCGCCGAGCTCACGGAGCTCATGCGGTTGAGCCCGGCCATCTGGCCGAACTGGCGCTCCAGCGGCGCGGTGACGGTGCGGCTCATCACCTCGGGGCTGGCGCCGGGGTAGAGGGTCTGCACCTGGATGGTCGGGTAGTCGACCTGCGGCAGCGCGGCCAGCGGCAGCAGCCGCAGGCCCACGAAGCCGGCCAGCACAATGGCCACCATCAGCAGCGCCGTGGCCACCGGCCGATCGATAAAAGGGCGTGAGGGGCTCATCGCGAACGCGCTCGCTTGTTCCGTGGGTTGATGCCGATGCTCTTCATTGCGGCGGGCGCTGGCGCCGCCGCTCTCCACCGCCTTCGCCGCGCTCTCCGCGCGGGCCCGATGCCGCACCGCGGGGCCCCGAGGCGCCGCCGCGCGGGCCCATGGCCGGGCGCTCGCCCTGCAGCTGAACAACGGCGCCGTCCTTGATGCGGTCGCCGCCTTCGGTCACCACGTTCTCGCCGGCCTGCAGGCCTGAAGTGATGGCGACCACATCGACATTCGCCTCGCCGCGCTTCACCTGGCGCATCGAGACGGTGCGGTCCTGGTTGATGACATACACGTAGTCGCCATTGGGGCCGGTGCGCACCGCCGTGACCGGTACCACCACCGCGCGCACCTTGCGCAGCAGCATCTGCACGTTGACGAACTGGCTCGGGAACAGCGTGGTCTGCGCATTGCCGAAGCGGGCCTTGGCCTTGACCGTGCCGGTGGTGGTGTCGACCACGTTGTCGAGCGTGGAGAAGGTGCCCGTGTCGAGCGTTGCCGCGCGGGTGCGGTCGAACGCGGTAACCGGCAGCGGCTCGCCCTTGGCAAGCTGCGTCTGGATGTCGGGCACGCGATCTTGCGGCACCGAGAACTGCACGTCGATCGGGTTCATCTGCGTGATGACCGCAATGCCCGTCGTTGCATTGGCTGTGACGGTGTTGCCCGCGTCCACCGCGCGCAGGCCGATGCGGCCGGCCACTGGCGCGGTGATGCGGGTGTAGTCGAGGTTCAGCTTGGCGGCGGCTTCGGCGGCCAGGTCGGTGGTGACCGTGCCTTCGAGCTGCCGGACCAGCGCGGCCTGGGTGTCCACGTCTTGCCGGGCGATGGAGTCTTGCGTCAGCAGCGTGCGGTAGCGCGCCAGGGTGACGCGCGCGGCCTCGAGCTGCGCCTCGTCGCGCTGGCGCGTGCCGCGTGCCTGCATGAGCGCCTGCTCGTAGGGCCTTGGGTCGATGCGCGCGAGCAGCTGGTTCTTGGCAACGGTTTGCCCTTCGGTGAACAGCACCTCGGTGAGCACCCCGCCCACTTGCGCCCTCAGCGTGATGGTTGCGAGCGGCGTGACCGTGCCGAGCGCGTCGATGGTCACCGGCAGCTCGATCTCGCGCGCCAGCGCATTGCCAACGGTAACGGTGGCGCCGCCGAAGCCCGGCCCGCCGGCGGAGCTGGTCTTGCGGTTGATGAGGTACCAGGCGCCGCCTCCCAGCAGCAGCAATAACAGCAGCGCAATCAGGCTGCCAAGCCAGAGCCGGCGGCGCGAAGGCGGCCGGGGCGGCGGGGACGAGGCGGGGTGTACCGGTTGAACAGCAGGCGAATCGCCGGAAGAAGGCTCGGAGTTCGGTGATTCCATGTGTGGTGTGGCAATGCGCAAGTACGGCCGCTAGTGGAGCGCTGGATCGTAGCGCTCCTGTCTTATGAACCGTAAAGCATCGGTAAAGCTTCGGAAAACGGCGCGTTTCGCGCCCCTGGGCGGCATTCCGCGCGCCCGGCCCGCATTTCGTCGCAGACCCATGGCCCGGGCTCGCATGCGCCGGCACAGTCCGGCCCATCGAATCATCTTTTCACCCAGGAGAAACGCCATGCTGCTGCAGATCATTCTTCATACCCCGAAGTGGGTCTTTGCCGTTTTTGCGCTGCTCCTGTGGCTTGGCTGCAGGCAGTTGCTGACCGGCCAAGTCAGCCTGGCCAAGGTGACGGTGATGCCCGTTGCCATGACCGGCCTTTCGCTGGCGGGCGTGATCTCGGCCTTCGGCGATTCGCCGGGTGCCCTGCTCGGCTGGGCCGTGGCCGCCGCCGCGCTGGTGCTGGTGGTGCTTCAGCAGCCCCTGCCCGCCACCACGCGCTATGACCGCGACGCTCGCAAGTTTCATGTGGCCGGGAGCGCCGTGCCGCTGGTGCTGATGATGGGCATCTTCTTCACCAAGTCCGCGGTGGGCGTGTCCCTCGCCATGCACCCTGAACTGCGCCAGCAGGCCAGCTTTGCCGCTGCAATCCCGATGCTGTACGGCGCCTTCAGCGGCATCTTCGCGGCGCGCGCCGTGCGGCTCTGGAAGCTGGCCCTCCGCACCGACGCCATGGCCGTGCAGGCCCGTGCGGCCTAAGATCGCCAGCCGATTCATCGACTGCCCCAGACCATTCGACCCATTCGTTTTTTGGAGAACCGTCATGAACACCACACAAGCCAACCCGTCCTCCCGCGACGTCGAAAAACTCGCCCGCCGCCGTGCCGGCGCCAAGATGGGCTGGTACATCCATGCCCTGGTCTACGTGCTGGTCAACCTCGGGCTGGTGGCGCTTTCCGCATCGCGCGGGCACACCTGGGCGATCTATCCGCTCATGGGCTGGGGCCTGGGCCTGCTGATCCACGGCGCGGTCATCTGGTTCATTGCGCCGGGCGGCAGTTTTTATGACCGGCTGGTGGAGCGCGAACGACGCGCGCTGCATGGAGGCAATTCTTGACGCCTGCTCCCGCTCCACGGGTCGTCTCTCTGGCAGAAAACCTGCGCGACCTGCTGCGGCATGGCCTCATCACCGCGGCCTGCTGCTGCGTGATCGCGGCGGCCATCGCCGCATCGGGCGGCGGCCCCTGGAGCGAACAGCTCGTCTATTCGCTGTCCATCGGGCTCATCAGCTGGTTGCTCATCGACGTGGGCCGGCTGCTGCTGAGCGGGCAAGAGCCCATCCGCTGGCCGCGCGGTGTTCGCGGCGTCGTGCTGGTGGCGGTGAGCGTCACCATCGGCTTTTTCGCCGGCCAGGCCATCGGCGATGCATGGAGCGGCCGTCCGCTGTTCGCGTTCTACAAGCTGGGCCAGGCGAAGATGGTTTCCACCATCGCCATCACGCTGGCAGCCACCGCCGGCATCTCTTACTTCTTCTACAGCCTTGGCAAGAGCCGGCACATGCAGGGCCAGCTCAATGTGGCGCAGCGCAACGCCACGGAAGCGCGGCTCAAGCTGCTCGAAACGCAACTCGAGCCGCACATGCTCTTCAACACGCTGGCCAACCTGCGCGTGCTGATCACGGCCGACCCGCCGCGCGCCGTGGCCATGCTCGACCGCCTCAACAACTACCTGCGCATGACGCTCAGCGGCTCGCGCGCTCTTGCGCATCCGCTGTCGGCCGAGTTCGAACGGCTGGCCGATTACCTCGAGCTGATGTCGGTTCGAATGGGCGCCCGCCTGCGCTACACGCTCGATCTGCCCGAAGATTTGCGCGACACGCCGGTGCCGCCGCTGCTCTTGCAGCCGCTGGTTGAAAACAGCATTCGCCACGGGCTCGAGCCCAAGGTGGAGGGCGGCAAGATCGTTGTGCGCGCGTGGCAGGACGCGGGCCGCCTGGTCATCGAAGTGAGCGACACCGGTGTCGGCCTCGACGTGGCCCGGCCCTCGCCGATCGACGGTGACGAAGGCGGCGAAGGCAGCGGCTTCGGGCTCGAACAGGTGCGCGAACGGCTTGCCACCATGTACGGCGACCAGGGCCGCATGAGCCTGGCCGCCGCGCCCGCGGGCGGAACCCGCACCACGCTCAGTTTTCCCTTGCCCACAGCCGCATGAAACCCACCGCCCTCATTGCCGAAGACGAGCCCCTGCTCGCCCACGCCCTCAAGGCCGAACTGGCCGCAGCGTGGCCCGAGCTGCAGGTGCTTGCCACCGCGGGCGATGGCCGCAGCGCCGTGCGCGAGGCGCTGCGGCTGCTACCCCAGGTGCTGTTCTTCGACATTCGCATGCCGGGCCTCGACGGCCTGGGTGCCGCGGCCGAACTGGCCGACCGCTGGCCCACCGACGAGGCGCCCATGCCGCAACTCGTCTTCGTGACGGCCTACGACGAATATGCCGCCCGCGCCTTCGAGACCCAGGCCATCGACTATGTGCTCAAGCCGGTGCAGCCCGAGCGCCTGCGCAAGACCGTGCTGCGGCTCCGGCAGGCGTTGGCGGCGCAGCAACAGGCCAACCCGGCTTCGGCCGTTGCCGACGAGGCCCTGGAGAGAACCCTTGCGCAGTGGCGCCAGGTGCTTGCCGCTGCGGGTAACGGCGGATCGCCGCCGCCCGCCTCCGCCACCCCGCTGAAGATGATTGCCGCCAGCGAAGCCGGTGGAAGCACCGTGCGCATGGTTCCAATCGACGAAGTGCTGTACTTCGAGGCGGCCGACAAGTACATCCGCGTGCTGACCGCCAGGCATGAATACCTGATCCGCACGCCGCTGAAGCAGCTGCTGACCCAGCTCGACCCCGAGGTCTTCTGGCAGGTGCACCGCGCGGTGGTGGTGCGCAGTGCGGCCATCGAGGCCGTGCACCGCGACGAGGCCGGCAAGCTGCACCTGGACCTGAGGGGCCGGCCCGAAAAAATTCCTGTCAGCCGGCTTTACGGCCACCTCTTTCGCGCCATGTGAAATCGACAGTCGAACGCGCATAAAAAAGCCGACTCCCCTTCAAGGGAGCCGGCTTTTTTTGACTTTGCGAATCGCGCCTTGAAGGCGCTATGGCTTAACGCCAGTGGCGATGGCCGTGGCCGTGCCCATGACCGCGGTAGTAGCCACGCGGTGCGTAATACGCCGGGGGAGCGTAGTACACCGGTGCCGGGCGGTAATACACCGGCGGCGGCGGACGGTAGTACACCGGAGGCGGCGGCGCGTAATACACAGGCGCCGGGGCTGCATAAACCGGGGCCGGGTAGTAGGCCGGAGCGCCAACGCCCACGGACACGCCCGGAAGGCCCACGCCCACAGACCAGCTCACGTCGCCGCGGGCACTGGCCGAAGTGGCCGCAAACAAAGCGCCGGCTGCCACGACACCCGCGGCGGCCCATTTGAAGAAGGTTGAACGTGTGAGGCTCATGATCTTTGAACTCCTGGTTGGGGCGTTTCCGCCCATGTAGGTATTGAACGCGCCAAATGCAAAGCGGTTGCCCGCCGTAATGTGAAGAACGTTGCCAAAAGTAACCGGGAGGGGGTGCCCTCTAGAATGCCGCAATGACCTCCCCGACCGACAAAGACAGCGCGAAAACGGCCGCTGCACCGAGTAATTTCTTGCGCCACGTGATCGAAAACGACCTTGCGCAGGGTGCCTATTCTGGCCGCAAGTGGGGTGGCTCGCCCGGCGACGCCGCCCATCACGCCCAAGGCATGCCCGACCCGGCGAAGGTTCGCATGCGCTTTCCACCCGAGCCCAATGGCTACCTGCACATCGGCCATGCCAAGAGCATCTGGCTCAACTTCGAGCTGGCCAAGGAATACGGCGGCGTGTGCCACCTGCGCTTCGACGACACCAACCCGGAGAAGGAAGAGCAGGAATACGTCGATTCCATCCGCGACGCGGTCAAGTGGCTCGGTTACGAAACCTACCTGGCAGACCGCCCCAGCGCCCCGGGCACCCTGCAGCCGCACGAGTATTTTGCGAGCGACTACTTCGACTTCATGTACCGCGCTGCCGAATACCTGATTGGCGCCGGCCTGGCCTATGTGGACGAGCAAAGCGCCGAGGAAATCCGCGCCAACCGCGGCGACTTCAACACGCCCGGCACCGACAGCCCCTTCCGCAGCCGCAGCGTGGAAGAAAACCTCGCCCGCTTTCGCGCCATGCGTGACGGCCAATTGCCCGACGGCGCCGCCATCCTGCGCGCCAAGATCGACATGGCGAGCCCCAACATCAACATGCGCGACCCCGCGCTGTACCGCATACGGCGCGCAACGCACCACAACACCGGCGATACGTGGTGCATCTACCCGATGTACACCTTTGCGCACCCAATCGAAGACGCGCTGGAGCAGATCACCCACTCCATCTGCACGCTGGAGTTCGAAGACCAGCGCCCCTTCTACGACTGGCTGCTCGACCGCCTGGCCGAAGGCGGCCTCATCGCGAGCCCGCATCCGCGCCAGTATGAATTTGCGCGCCTGAACGTCACCCACGTGCTCACCAGCAAGCGCAAGCTGCGCCAGTTGGTCGAAGAAAAGCACGTCGACGGCTGGGACGACCCCCGCATGCCCACCCTAGCGGGCCTGCGCCGCCGCGGCTACACGCCCGAGGCACTGCGGCTGTTCTGCGAACGCAGCGGCACCACCAAGTCCGGCGGCTGGATCGACTACGCCAGCCTCGAAGCCGCGCTGCGCGACACCCTCGACCCCATCGCGCCGCGCGCCATGGCCGTGCTCGACCCCGTGAAGCTGGTCATTACCAACTGGGGCGAACTCATGGGTGGCGACGAGGTACTCGACGACTGCTCGGCTCCCGTGCACCCGCATCACCCCGAAATGGGCAAGCGCGAGTTCAAGCTCGGCCGCGAGGTGTGGATCGAACGCACCGACTACGAGGAAGTGCAGCCCAAGGGCTTCTTCCGCCTGTTCCCCGGCAACAAGGTGCGGCTCAAATACGGCCATGTCATCGAATGCACCGGCGGCACCAAGGACGCGAGCGGCAAGCTCATTGAAGTGCAGGCCACGCTGGTGCCCGACACCAAGAGCGGCACACCCGGCGCCGACGCCATCAAGGTGAAGGGCAACATCACCTGGGTGGCTGCAGCGGACGCCGTGCAGGCCGAAGTGCGCTTGTATGAGCGGCTGTTTGCGGCGGCCAACCCGGGCAGCGGCGAGCTGATGGACGAGCTGAACAAGGCCAGCCTCGAAGCTTGCACGGCCTATGTAGAGCCTTCGTTGGCAAAGGCCGAGCCCGGCGTCGGCATCCAGTTCGAGCGACATGGGTACTTCGTGCGCGACACCAAGGCGAGTGCCGACGGCAAGCCGGTGTTCAATCGCGCCGCGGGCATGCGGGACAGCTGGGGCAAGTAATTCCGTCTCGCCTCATCCGCTTCAACAAGCCCTATGGCGTGCTCAGCCAGTTCACGCCAGAGGGTCGCTGGCGCGGGCTGAAAGACTTCATCGACATTCCCGGCGTCTACGTCGCCGGCCGCCTCGATGCCGACAGCGAAGGCCTGCTGCTTCTCACCGATGACGGCCAACTCCAGGCGCGCATTGCCGATCCGCGCTTCAAGATGGAGAAAACCTATTGGGTGCAGGTGGAAGGCGTGCCCACCGAGGAGGCGCTGGCCGCGCTGCGCGAAGGCGTGCAACTCAACGATGGCCTCACGCGGCCAGCCCGCGCGCGTCTGCTCGATCCACCGCCCGATGTGTGGGTGCGGCAGCCGCCCATCAGGGAACGCAAGAGCATTCCCACCGCATGGCTGGAGCTGGCGATCAGCGAAGGCCGCAACCGCCAGGTGCGGCGCATGACCGCTGCCGTGGGGCTCCCCACCCTGCGCCTGATTCGCGCTGCCATCGGGCCGCACACGCTGGACGGACTGGCGCCCGGCGCCTGGGCGGAGTAGCGCAGCGGCGCCACGGCACACCTTTCATTCATTCGATCTCTTATGCGCAGCAACAGCTCCCATTTCTCCGATCTCCTCTCGCCCACTCTGCTGAATCGCCGCCGCGCATTGCTCGGCACGCTGGGCCTGCTGGCGCTGCCTGTTGCAACGCATGTCAGCGCCGCGCCCCCTGCGAAGCCAAAGCAACAGCGCCCCGACGTCTGGCCGCACGCGTCTCAGGTGCCCGGCGGCGTCGCACGCCTGTCGCTCGGCCCGAGTGCCAAGCGACCGGCCGCCTTTTCAGGCGATGTCCCATTGCTTGTGCTGGGCGACGCCATCGAGTGGACGGCGCTGGTGGGCATTCCGCTTGCGGCCACGCCAGGCGACGCAACCATCTTTGTTCGCCCCGAAAGCGGTGCAGAAAAACAGATCGCCTACACCGTGGAGCCCAAGCAATACCGCGAGCAGCGCCTGACCGTGCCGCCGCGCACCGTCGATCTCTCGCCAGAAGACGAGGCGCGCTACGAGCGCGAACGCGCGCACTTGGCGACCGTGATGGCCACGTTCACCGATCTGCGGCCCGATGCCTCGCTGCAGATGCGCGTCCCCGTGCCGGGCCGCCGCTCCAGTTCGTTCGGCCTGCGCCGCGTGTTCAACGGCCAGTCGCGCAATCCGCACAGCGGCATGGACATCGCGGCCGGCACCGGCACGCCCGTGCTGGCGCCGCTGCCGGGGCGGGTGATCGATACGGGTGACTACTTTTTCAACGGCGGCACCGTATGGCTCGACCACGGCGGCGGCCTGCTGACGATGTATTGCCACCTGAGCCGCGTCGACGTGAAGGTGGGCGATGTGCTGAAGACCGGCGAGCAACTTGCGGCCGTGGGAGCCACGGGGCGGGTGACGGGGCCGCATCTGCACTGGTCGGTGATGCTGAACCGGGCGATGGTGGATCCGGCGCTATTCATTGCGGCTTGAGTACTCACCCTGAGGCCGGAATTCCGCTCTCCTCATAAACTCGCGCCACTCAAAAACAGGGGTGGGCAATGGCCAAGCAAACAAGAGCCGAGCGACGCCGGGAGCGCGCACGAAAAGAACTGGCGGGCAAGGGCTGGACGGTGATCATCGTCGGCGTTCTGCTGCTGGTGGGACCGAGCTTCATGCAGGGCTCGATCATCGGGACCGTCGGCCCCGCACTTCGACCGGCCGGCTGGGCAGCGCTGGCGCTCGGAGCGGTGCTGCTGGCACTGCATTACTTCGTCGCACGCAAGGCGGCGCTCCCTGAGGTGAAGCGCGCTGCACAACAGCCAACTATTGCCAAGGTGACGCAGCCCACACCACCACCTTCTGGCGCCGCAAAACGCGAGCCTGTATTTGCGTCAATGCCTTCCCAGCCAAGCCGCTCTCCCGCAGAACCCGCGCCGCAGCACACGCAACGCTGGAGCCCAGCCGTACTCGCAGCCATCGAATGGCGCCGCTTCGAGGCCCTGTGCGAAGCGCTCTATGCGCAAGCAGGATTTACTACGCGCAGCCAATCGCACGGTGCGGACGGCGGCGTCGACATCTGGCTCCAATCCAAACACAGCGACGTGCCGCGCATCGTTCAATGCAAGCACTGGCAAGGCAAAGTGGTGGGGGTGAAGGAAATGCGGGAGTTCTTCGGCGTGATGGCCTCGCATCAGATGAAGAGCGGCACTTACGTCACGAGCGGGGCTTTCTCTGCCGACGCCAAGGCGTTTGCCAAGGCCAATGGCATCCATGCGCAAGATGGCGCCGCCCTGCTCGAATTGATCGGCCAGCGCACGCCCGAGCAGCAAGCTGCATTGCTTGCCGTGGCCTACGAAGGCGAATATTGGCGGCCTACTTGCGCAAGCTGCGGCACCAAGATGGTGGAGAGATCGTCGACCAAGAGCGAAGGCAGCTTCTGGGGCTGCGCCAACTTCCCCAAGTGCCGCGGCAGGACGATTCCGAAGTCGAAAACGTCCGCCGCGTAACTGCCTCAGATCGGCTTCGTCAGATACACCGCCTCGCGCCCCACGATCACGTGCTGCGCGGGCATGAAGATCGTGCACTCATCGCATGGCGCGCGAATCTCGTCCGGGCCGTTGGTGGCAATCAGCTCGCCCTTGGCAAAGGTCTCGAAGCCGATCAGCGGGCGCACGAACGCAAACTCTTCCGACTTGATGATGTGCGTTTGCAGCAGCTCGAAGCGGCGCTGCGGGCCGGGCGCGGGCACAGCCGGGTCTTTGTCGATGAGGCCGAAGTGCGCCAGAAAGTCGAGCGAAATGGCGATGGCCAGCTCTGACGCTGAGCGCAGGAAGTGCTGGCCGCATTCGGCGACCAGCGCCACGCCCTTGCCATCGGGCTGGCCGTGGCGGCCATGCTGGATCAGCGGCGTGCCGGAGCCCAGGCCGTCGGGCATGACCAGGTGCACCGGGGGGCGGCCGAGGGCGAGTGCCGCTTCGGCATTGCGCTCATAGGCCGGGTACACCCAGAACGGAACCACAGGCTGGCTGGTGGAGTGAATGTCCAGGATGTGGTCGGCCGCGCTCACCACCGGGCGCAGCACGCGGGCGCGGCGCAACTCGGGGCTGTCTTCGGGGCCGTCAAGCCATTCGGGCGACCAGATGCGGTTGAGGTTATGCACCAGCTGGCGGCTGTCGGAGGGCAGCGCCTCGTTGAACGACTCGTACGCCTCCACGTTGGCAAAGCTCACGGTGAGCGTGCCGATCTTGGGGCGCACGTTGGTGTCGAGCAGGTGCGTGGCGGCAGTCATGCCGCAGATTTCGTTGCCGTGCGTGAGCGCGTTGATCAGCACGTGCGGCCCGGGCTTGCCGGATTCGAAGCGGTGCACGTAGTCGATACCGATGTTGCCCTTGCGGTAGGCGGAGATGTCGCGGGGGAGAACTTCGAAGGCGGGGGGCGTTTGGGTCATTGGCTGTGTGAATATTCAAGCGGAGGGGTCGGGCGAGTTTGCTACAGGCGGCGCTTTTTTGCTCCTGTGCTAGCCCAGCTACATCGGGCGAACAAGTGCGTACCGGGTTGCTTTGCCCTGCCCTGTTCTTTCGAGCAAGCCCGATGCCACCATTTCGGTCAGCTCCCGATAGGCAGTGGCGCGCGACACACCTGCGATAGCCACATATTTCTCCGTGCTCATGCCACCAAGAAATCCGTCGGGCCCGGCGTCATAGAGCTTGTTCAACACCTTGCGCTGGCTCGGCGTGAGTTGCGGATGCGCAGTGTCCAGAAGTGCCCAGAAGCCAGCCTTGGCGCCCGCAGCCTGGATCTGGGCCAGCGTTGCGAGGCACGCCTTTTCAACACAGCCGACAAACCAGCGCACCCACGGTGTGACATCCATGCTTTCCTGGGCACTGGCGGCCTGCAATTGGTTGTAGTAACCCGCGCGGTCGAGCCATAGCTGCTGAGACATGCTGAAGAGACGCTGGCTACTGCGGAGATCCTGCGCCAGCGCCAAGTCGCTCAGAGCGCGGCCGATCCGGCCATTGCCATCTTCGAATGGATGGATGGTTTCGAACCACAAGTGCGCGATGGCGCTGCGCACGATGCCGTCCATTGCGGGCTGCTCCCGACTGTGCTCGAACCATTCGAGCAACGCTCTCATCTGAGCCGGCACATCGCGTGAAGGCGGCGCTTCATAGTGCACCGTATCCGGCTTGCCGATGCGCGGGGTGACGATCTGCATGGGGTCTGCGTGGACACGGTAGCCACCCGTCACGATGCGTGTGATGCCGCTTCGTCCGTTCGGGAAAAGCGCAGCGTGCCAATCGAGAAGTCGCTCTTCTGAAAGTGGCTCATCCCAACGCGCAACGGCTGCTTCAACAATGTCGAGCGTGGCTTCCGTACGCGCATCTCTTGGCATGCGATCGGTTGGCGTGAGCCCAAGCCGCCGGGCCGCCGAAGCGCGCACCGAATTGACCTGGAGTGTTTCGCCCTCGATCTGGGCGGTAGAGATGGCTTCTTGCGTCCACTCGCCAAGTTGGAGTTCGCTCAGGTCGACGAGTTGAAGGTTGCCCGCCACGCCCAGCATGCGCCCCTGTGCAAGGCGCGCAGCCGACAGCGCCGGTTGCAGTGCCTGCGCGTCGACTTCAAAGCGCGGCCATTTTTTGGCTTGCCAGATCCACATGAAGCGCATTCTAGGCAAATACGCTTCATATTTGAAGCGTATTTGCCGAAAATACGCTTCAGCCCGGCTTCGCTTACCAGTTCACCTCGCGCTCCGGCGTTGCCGAAATGTGATGGATCGACAGGTCCGCGCCGTCGTATTCCTCTTCCTGCGTGAGCCGCAGGCCCATCGCGGCCTTGAGCACGCCGTACACCGCCGCGCCCGCAAGAGCAGCCCACGCCACGCCCATCAAGGTGCCGATGAGCTGCGCCCACACGTTCACCCCGCCGATACCGCCCAGCGCCTGCGTGCCGAAGATGCCGGCCGCAATGCCGCCCCAGGTGCCGCACAGGCCGTGCAGCGGCCATACGCCGAGCACGTCGTCGATCTTCCACTTGTTCTGCGTGAGCGTGAACATGAAGACGAAGATGCCGCCGGCCACGCCACCCACCACCAGCGCGCCCAGCGGATGCATCAGGTCGGAGCCGGCGCACACGGCCACCAGCCCGGCGAGCGGGCCGTTGTACACAAAGCCAGGGTCGTTCTTGCCCATGGCCAGCGCCACCAGCGTGCCGCCCACCATGGCCATGAGCGAATTGACGGCCACGAGCCCGGAAATCTTGTCGATGGTCTGCGCGCTCATCACGTTGAAGCCGAACCAGCCCGCGCACAGGATCCACGCGCCGAGCGCCAGAAAAGGAATGTTCGAGGGCGGATGCGCGCTCAGCGATCCGTCGCCCCGGTAGCGGTTGCGGCGCGCGCCCAGCAGCAGCACGGCGGGCAACGCGAGCCAGCCGCCCACCGCGTGCACCACCACCGACCCGGCAAAGTCATGAAACTCGTGGCCGGTGGCCGAGGCAATCCACTCCTGGATGCCGAATGCCTTGTTCCACGCAATGCCCTCGTACAGCGGATAGACAAGGCCGACGATGACCGCCGTGGCAATGAGCTGCGGCCAGAACTTGGCGCGCTCGGCAATGCCGCCCGAAATAATGGCCGGAATGGCCGCGGCAAAGGTCAGCAGAAAGAAGAACTTCACCAGCTCGTAGCCGCTCTTGGCCGCCAGCTCGGTCGCGCCCACAAAGAAGTGGGTGCCATAGGCCACGCCATAGCCGACGAGGAAGTACACGACTGTCGAGACCGAGAAATCGACCAGGATCTTGACCAGCGCATTGACCTGGTTCTTCTTGCGCACGGTGCCCAATTCCAGAAAGGCAAAGCCGGCATGCATGGCAAAGACCATGATGGCGCCGAGAAGGATGAACAGCGCATCTGCGCCCTGTTTGAGTGCGTCCATGGGAGCTTCTTGCAGTTTTTGATTTGAATTGGTGCATTGCACCCGAATTGCTCGGGGCAGCGCCCCAAGGAAGCAAAAATGGTGCCTGAGGGCTCTTTCATGGTGCGCAAACGCGCTGAATGAGCGTTCCCAGTGCAGAAGCTGCACCGGAACAGGACGCACGAACAAGCTATCGCCGCTCAGCTCAAGCCCGCACGCAGCACATCGCGGTAACGCCGGCTGCACGGCACGGTGGATCCATCGTGCATGTGCAGCCGGGCGTCGCCACCGTCGAGCGGCTCTATCTCCTTGATGCGCCCCAGGTTGACCGCGTGGCTGCGGTGCACGCGCACGAATCGGGCGGGGTCGAGCTGGGTCAGAAAGTCGGTGAGCGTGGCGCGCAGCAGGTAGTCGTGGCCGTTGACGTGCAGGCCGACGTAGTTGCCTTCGGCCTGGAGCCAGTCGATGTCGTCGGCGGCAATCAGAAATTCGCGCCGCAGCTTGCGCACCAGAAAGCGCTCGGGCCGCGAGGGCTGCGCAGGCGGCGCCGGTTGATGCACGTCAGGCTCGGCGGGCGCCGCCTCGGGCGGGTCGAGCACGCGCGCCTCGCCCTGCAGTCGCAGCATGAAGACGCCGTAGACCCAGATGCCGAACACCATCGACAGGTACGCGCGCACGTCCTTCAGGTATTCGTAGCCCCAGCGCCCCGTCCAGCCCGCGAAGTCGTAGCGCTCGCCCATGGCCGAATAGACCATGGCCCGCAGCGCGAACATCGCGGCCACGTGCACCAGGCTGAAGACGACGCTGGCAGCCAGGTGCCAGGCCAGGTAGCGCAGCAGGTGCGTGCGCGCGAGCGGCGACAGCCTGCGCTGGACGGCGACCACCGCCGGCACCAGCGCCAGCAGCACCAAGTGGCTGGACACCTCCCAGGTCACGATCTCCCAGGCGGCGCGGGGCACCGCGCGGTCACGCGCATCGATCAGCGCCACGGTGGTGTTGAAGACCGCCTGCAGCGCCATGAAGACGACCCAGAAGCCCACTTCCACCCAGCGGCGGATGGGCTCGTAGCGCTCGTACAGGTTCTTTCGGGAGGCTCCCATGCCCGGGATTCTCGCGATGATCCGCGCACCGGCGGGCGAATTTCGTCCCTGGTGGGCACCGCTCGTCACAAACAAGGCGCGATCCGTCCCTTTGGTGCGCTGCCGGCGGCGGCTGGACACGACCATGGCGGCTTCTCTGTTGCGTCATCCGAGGAGTTTCGATGCCTGCACCCGCAGCCGATCGCCGGCACGACATCGATGCGCTGCGCGCGCTGGCCTTCCTGCTCGTCATCCTGTACCACGTGGCGATGTACTACGTGGCCGACTGGCCCTGGCACCTGAAGAGCCCGCATGCGGGCGAATGGCTGCAGTGGCCGATGCGCGTGCTCAACCTCTGGCGCATGGACCTGGTGTTCCTGATCTCGGGCGTATCGCTGGGTTTTTTGAGCCGCAATCAAGGCACCTGGCAGTTGCTGCGCAGCCGCGGCGCCCGGTTACTGCTGCCGCTGGTCTTCGGCATGGCGGTGATCGTGCCCTACCAGGCCTATGCCGAAGGCGTGGCCAGCGGACTGGTGGCGCCGGGCTTCGGCGCCTTCTTGCTGCGCTACCTGCCCATGAACGACCCATGGCCCAAGCAGGCGTTCGCCGGCGCGGAGTTCGGCATTACCTGGAACCATCTTTGGTACCTGCCCTATCTGTTCACGTACACGGCGCTCATCGCGCTGACGCTGCCGCTGTGGCGCTCGCGCGCGGGCCAGTGGATGCGCCGCAGCTTCAACGGGCTGCGCGGCTGGAAGCTGCTGTGGCTGCCGGCGCTTCCTTTATTGCTCTGGACGATGCTGCTGGCCCGGCACTTTCCGCCGACGCACAACCTGATTCGCGACTTCTACCTGCACAGCATCTTCTTCACCGTGTTTTTGTACGGCTACTGGATGGGCGCGGACACCGGCGTGTGGCGCGAGCTGGCGCGCGTGCGCCGCGTGTCGCTCGCGCTGGCCGCGGCGGCGATTGCGGCTTTCATCGTGCTGCGGCTCGGCGCGAAAGGCCCGCCTTCGGGCGTGGTGATGGACACACTGCGCATGCTCTACCTGTGGCTGGCGGTCGCCACCATCCTGGGCCACGGCCACCGCTACCTGAACAGGCCTTGGCCGTGGCTACGCTGGGCCAACGAGTCGGTGTACCCGTGGTACGTGCTGCACCAGACGCTGATCATCGCGGGCATTGCGTTGCTGGCCCCTTTTGCCCTGGGCCCGGTGCTGGAGCCAACGCTGCTGGTCGCGCTGACCATCGCCGGCTGCTGGGCACTCACCGACGGGCTGATCCGCCGCTTCAACTGGCTGCGGCCGCTGTTCGGGCTCAAGCTCCGGCGCATCGCTGGCAAGTCAGAAATTACTTCACCGGCAGAGCCCCGTCCACCGGAACCAGGATGGCACTCCCGGTCGCCACGAGCTTGAGACTGTCGCCTTCGCCCTGACCGTAGAGCTCGGCGGTGGTGAACACCTGCTTGCGGCCTGCCTTCACGACCTTGCCCCTCGCAATGAAGGCGCGGCCCAGCGCGGGCGAGAGGCAGTTCACCGAAAAGTGCGATGCCAGCACCCGGCCCGCCACGGTCGACGCCGCAAAGCCGCAGGCCGTGTCGAGCATTGCGCCGATGAGCCCCGCGTGCAGAAACCCGGCGTACTGGCCCATGTCCTCCTCGCGCCATTCCATGCGCAGTTCGGCTTCGCCGGCGGCGGCCCGGGTCACTTCGAAGCCGGCCCAGCGATTGAAGGCGGCGGTCTTGTTGATGGCCTGAATGGTGTCGAGCATGGCTGTCTTTCAGAGAAGAAGGATGAAGCGTCGAAAACGGAAAAGCCACTCTACGAAGCGGCTCCGCTGCGCGCCGTCGCGCCCGCGACCCGCAAGGCCCGCGCAGTTGCGTTGGCGACAGCGCACTTTTTTTTGCGGCTTTAACCCCGGTCGGCGAGCCCCGCCGTATGAGTGGAGGAACGAACCACTACCGAGGCTCCGATGAAAGCAATCTCTTCTTCTTCCTTCTTCCGTGCCAACCTGCGCGCCACCGTCGTTGCCGCGGCCTGGCTGATTCTCAACACCGGCGCGTATGCGCAGGCCGTGGCGTCCACCGGGGGCGCGGATGCGTCGCGCATCACGCAAGTCAAGGTCTATCCCGGCAGCGCCACGGTGGAACGCGTGGCGCGGGTTGCAGCCGGCAGTCGATCGGTCACCTTCGCCTGCCTGCCCGCCGGGCTCGACGTGCAGAGCCTGCAGGTGTCGGCCGGCGCATCGGTGCGCGTGGGCGAGACTTCGGTGCTCAGCGAGGCGCGCGAACTCTCGGCGCGCTGCGCCACCAGCGCGCTCGACGGCCGCATCCGCGAACTGGAAGACCAGAAGGCCGCCCTGCAGGCGGAAAACGAGGCCCTCGGCATGGTGACGGGCTATCTCAAGGGCCTCTCTGGCGGCGGAGGCGAATCGGCACAGGGCGCACGCGCGCCGATGGACGCGCGCAACCTTGCCGCAATGACCGATGCGATGCGCCGCACCGGGCAAGACTCGCTGCTGAAGCAGCACCAGATCCAGCGCAAGCAGACCGACATCGACCGCCAACTCAACCCGCTGCTTGCCGAACGCAAGCGCTCGCAAGGCGACGGTGCCCAGGTGATGGCGGTCACCGTGACGCTGGCCGCCAGCGCCGATGCCGATGTGAAGCTGAGTTACCAGGTCAACGGCCCCGGCTGGACGCCCACCTACCGCGCGCTGCTCGACACGGCCACGCGCAAGGTGCGCATCGAGCGGCAGGCCCTGGTGGCGCAAGCCACGGGCGAAGACTGGCGCGGCGTGAAGCTGGTGCTTTCCACCGGCCAGCCGCGGCGCGAAACCACCGGCCGCACCCCGAGCGCATGGCGCATCGGCATCGAGCCGCCGCAGCGTGCGCCGGCGAGCCCGGTAGCCATGATGGCAGCGCCGGCGCCCGCTGCATCCTTCGACCGGAAGCGCGCAATGGCTGAAGCTGCGGAGCCGCTTTTCGACGTGGCCGTGTTCGACAACAGCTTTGCCACCGAATTCGCCGTGCCGCAAAGCATCGACGTGCCCTCCAACGGCCAGCGCGTAACGCTGGCGCTGGGCCAGCATGAAGACACGGCAAAGCTGGCCGCCCGCACCAGTCCTCGCGTCGACGCCAGCGCCTTCCTGGTCGCCGAACTCGCGCAACCGTCAGGCGTGTGGCCAGCCGGGGCGCTGCAGCTGTACCGCGACGGCAACTTCGTCGGCAGCGGCCGCTGGAACGCGCCCAGCGACGCGAAGCTCACGCTCTCCTTCGGCCGCGACGAACTCGTGCGCGTGCAACCCGAGCCCGAGCAAGACAGCCAGGGCACGGGCGGCTTCGTCGGCTCGCGCGCCGAGCGCAAGGTGCAGCGCGCCTATGTGGTCGAAAACCGCCACCGCACGCCCATCGCGGTGCAGGTGCTCGAGGCCGCGCCGGTGTCGGTCGACGAGCAGGTACGCGTGGCCGCGCAGTTCTCGCCGCAGCCCGGTGAGCTGGCCTGGAACAAGCAGCCCGGCCTCGCGATGTGGAGCTTCGATCTGGACCCTGGTAAGACCGCACGCGTGGCGGCCGACTACACCATCAGCTACCCGAAGGACGCCCGGCTGCAGATGCGCTGAGCGCGCCCTGTTCAGTGCGGCTCGGGTGCCTGGCCTTCGGCGGGGTCGGCACCCGGCTTGCGCTTCTTGCCGCGCGCCGCTTTCTTTGCCTGCCGCTCGGCGTCGATACGCTGCCCCTCGGCGAGCCACCGCGCAAACTCTTCGGGTGTTTCGAGCGTGATGCGCCCGAGATTGCCGGCGCGAAACTCGTGCATCACGATTTCGGCGGCTTTCTGCAGGTTGACGCGGCCCTTGCCCAGCAGCGCGCCGCGCTTGCGGCCGATGAGGTCGAGCAGTTCCTCGTCCTTCATGGCGGCGATGGCGGCGGCGTCATGCTCGGCCAGCTTGAAGCGCGCGGTGATTCCCTCCGCGTAATGCGTCTTCAGGTAGTTGAGCAGCTCCAGCGCCACTTCTTCCTCGTCGAAGGCATTGCGCCCCACGGCACCGCTGGCGGCCAGGTTGTAGCCGCTCTTGGGCACCACGATGCGCGGCCACAGCATGCCGGGCGTGTCCCACAGGTAGAAGTCGTCGGCCAGCGTGATGCGCTGCTCCAGCTTGGTAATGCCGGCCTCGTCGCCGGTCTTGGCCTTGCGGCTGCCGGTCAGCGTGTTGATGAGCGTGGACTTGCCCACATTGGGAATGCCGCAGATCAGCACGCGCATCGGCTTGGCCATGCCGCCGCGGTTGGGCGAAAGCTCGTGGCAGGCACGCACGATGGCCTGCGCCGGCGTCGTCTGGCTCGCGTCGAGTGCAATGGCGCGCGTGGCCGGCAGCGCGTTGTAGTGCGCGAGCCAGAGCGCGGTGCGCGCAGGGTCGGCCAGGTCCTGCTTGTTGAGCACCTTCAGCGACGGCCGCCCGGCCGTGAGTTCGGCCAGCATCGGGTTGGCGCTGGAGCCCGGCAGCCGCGCATCGAGCAGCTCGATGACCACGTCGATGTCCTTCACCCGCTCGGTGATGGCCTTCTGGGTCGTGTACATGTGCCCGGGGAACCACTGGATCGCCATCGATGGATGCTCTTTCTTTTCGCTCTGTCTGGGGAGGGGCAGGCCCGAAGGCCGGGTGCGCATTGTCGACGGGGAACGTGCGGCAGATCACACCGCTACGTTTTCCATAGCTGCAGACGGCCATTTTGCCTGTGCTGCGGCGTGCCGCGCCCCTAGAATCCGCGCGCTGCACCCGCAGCCGCTTTCAAATAATTACCCGAGGGAAATCCATGCTCAAGCGCCTTGCCGCTGCCGCCCTGCTGGCAGCCACCGTTGGTTCCGCGACAGTCGCAACAGTTGCCCATGCCCAGCGCCCCACGCCGCCGCAGGGCCCGATGATCGACGGCTACCTGTGCTGCAACATGCGCACCTATGGCAGCTCCATCAGCGACATCAACTATGACGAGCAAGGCACCAGCATCGTGGCCGTGGGCACGCCGGCCCGCATCACGGCCTACGACATGCGCTGGTTCAGCGCCGACCTGGCCGGCAAGCCGCAGCGCATCAAGAACGACTACAGCCGCAACATCACGCTGATCGACTTTGCCAGGCGTTACGTGGTGACCGAAGACCCCAGGCACAAGATGGCGGCCTTTCCGCCCGCGATCCGCAATGCCATTCTTGCCGTGAAGGTGATGCCCGGCATGACGCGCGAGCAGGTGCTGATGGCCATCGGCTACCCCGTTGCGGCCGAGAACCCCAGCCTCGACGCACCCATGTGGCGCTACTGGCGCGACAGCTGGTCCGAGTACCAGGTCAACTTCGACGAGAAGGGCCTGGTCAAGTCGGTGGTGGGCGACCCGGTGGCACTCAGCCGCGTGCTGGCACCAACACCTTAGTTCGCGTTGGCGCGCGTCTCGGCGAGCCACGTGCAATCCACTAGATGTTTTGCATCGCGGGGGGCGGTTCCGCCCCTATCATTTGACTGAACGCGGCGCATCGGCGCGTCGGTCGAATTGAAACTTTTGATGGAGTTACCGCGATGAAACCCGTCTCCGAACTGCTCAAGCGCCACGACTCCGCGGCTTGGCGCACCTCGCCGGACGCCAGCGTGTTCGATGCGCTGGCCACGCTGGCGCATTTCGAAGTGGGCGCGCTCATGGTGATGGACGGCGAGAAGCTGGTGGGCTTTCTCTCCGAGCGCGACTACACCCGCAAGGTGGCGCTGCAGGGCAAGAACTCCAAGGAGATGAAGGTCTCGGAGATCATGACGCCCGACGTGATGACCGTGACCCCGCAAACCCGCACGCGCGCCTGCATGGCGCTCATGAGCCAGCGCAAGTTCCGCCACCTGCCGGTGGTCGACGGCGACAAGGTGGTGGGAATGATCTCCATCCAGGACTTGATGGACGACATCATTGCCGACCACGAAGTGACCATCGCGCAGCTCACGACCTATATCCAGAGTTGATCCCATGCCTGCCCCAAGGTGGGGAACACGCCTACGCGCGCCCGGCCTGTTTAGGGCGCACAGTAGGGGCTCGTTCATCCATCAGCAGGAACACGGCATGCAGATTCAGGTCAACACGAGCAACGGTGTCAACAACAAGGACGCGCTGGAGCGCTGGGCCGATACGGAGATCAAGCAACAGCTGAGCCGCTTCGTCGACGACGTGACGCGCGTCGAAGTGCATCTGAGCGACGAAAACCATGACAAGGCCGGTGCGGGCAACAAGTGCTGCGTGATGGAAGCACGGCTTGCACACCACCAGCCGCTGGCCGTGACGCAATACGCCACCACCCTGGACGAAGCCTTCAGGGGCGCGGCCGAAAAGCTCAAGCGCCTGCTCGACAACACGCTGGGCCGGTTGAACAACCACCGCGACCGCGACTCCATCCGCAAGGACGCGGGCTTTATCGCGGAATAGCTCCGGCAAGCGCCTGCGCTTACCGCCGGGTGCGGGGCTTCCGCGCGGGAGCCTTGGGGCCGGGTGTCTCGACGGGAATCAACGGCGGGCGGTGGCCGGTCTGCATCCACTCGTCGTAGAAGTCGATCTTGCGGTCGACCAGCGACAAGGCGCGCTTCCACTCGGCAATGGTCTCGGTCACGCGCGCGCGATGCGCCGCGAGCAGGTCGCGCCGCTGCGGCAGCGTGGTCTTGCCCTGCAGCGCGAGCGCGGTGTACTCCCGCATCTCGGCAATGGTCATGCCGGTGCGGCGCAGCCGGTCCATCAGGTCGAGCCAGCCCACGTGCAGCTCGCCATAGAGGCGCCGGCCGCCTTCGTCGCGCGAAACGCCGGGCACGAGGCCTTGCGCCTCGTACCAGCGAATTGCGTGCACCGTGCGGCCGGTGCGCGTGGCAAGCTCGCCGATGTGGAACGGGGTGCCGCCGTCAGCCGGCATGGGCGGCGGCGGACGGCGCCTGCAGCGCCTCCTGCACCAGTGCGGTGTCGAAGTACTCGGTCAGTTCTTTCACCTTGCCTCCTTCGAGTCGATAGACGTAGCAATAGCGGTTGTTGTAGCGCTTGCCGGCCTTGGTGGGCACGTCGCCGCTGAACAGCACCACCACCCGGTCGTCTTCGGCAATGATGCGCTCGGTCTTGCTCCGGTAAGGGCCCGCGAACTGCGCGAACAGCGGCTTGATCAGCTCTTCGCGGATGGCCGCCTTGCCCGCATAGGTGCGCGACCATGGCGTGGTGCCTTCGAGCGTCCAGGCGGCATCGTCGGCCAGGCTGTCGATGAAGAGCTGGCCGTTGCCCTCGTCCAGCGCGGCATGGATGCGCTGCACCAGCGCCTTGTTGTCTGTCGTCGTGTTCATGGCTGCATTTCCTCTTGGAATGAATGAACCGGAAGTGCCCGGTGAATTCATTGGAAATGCTCGAGTGCACTCTAGGTCAAGCGCCATGAACAGGTTTCGCGTCAGCCCTTGCCCGCGTGGGCCATGGCCTTGCCCACTTCGTTGCTGCCCTGGGCCGAACCGCTCTGGGGCACGATCTCGCCCTCGCGCGAGGTCACCTCGGCAAGCCGCGCGGCCAGTTGCTCGGGCGTGTCCGCGCCAATGCCCAGCCAGGCGCCCTGCGTAAGGGTGATGTGCGCGGCCTCGAAGGTGCCTGCGCCAGCGCAAAGAATGGTGCGGTTCGGCGCGTCGGCGGAGGCCAGCACCAGCATGGCGGGCACCACCGCCTCGGGCTTGAGGGCGTCGAGCACTTCCTTCGGCATCAGGCCCTCGGTCATCCGCGTGGCCGCGGTGGGCGCCAGGCAATTGACGCGGATGTCGTTCTTGGCGCCTTCGATGCTCAGCGTTTGCATGAGCCCCACCAGCGCGAGCTTGGCGGCGCCGTAGTTGCTCTGGCCGAAGTTGCCGTAGAGCCCGGAAGACGAGGTGGTCATCACGATGCGGCCGTATTTCTGCTCGTTCATGAGCGCCCAGACGGCCTTGGTGCAGTTCACCGCGCCCATCAGGTGCACGTCGACCACCAGCTTGAAATCGGCAAGGCCCATCTTGGCAAAGCTCTTGTCGCGCAGGATGCCGGCGTTGTTGACCAGGATGTCGACCCGGCCCCAGGCATCGACGGCCTGCTGCACCATCGCCTGCACCGCGTCGAAGTCGGTCACCGAGGCGCCGTTGGCCATGGCCTCGCCGCCCGCGGCCTTGATCTCGTCCACCACGGCTTGCGCGGCGCTCACCGAGCCGCCGGAACCGTCCGCCGCGCCGCCCAGGTCGTTGACCAGCACCTTGGCCCCGCGCGCCGCCAGGGCCAGCGCATGCTGCCGGCCGAGGCCGCCGCCCGCGCCGGTCACGATGGCCACTCGGCCCTTGAAGTCGATGGTGCTTTGGGTCATCTCTTGCTCTCTTGCTTTCTTTCCGTGGGGAATGGGGGTGTAGCCGATGGCCGCCGCTGGCGGCCGCGTGGCGTTTTACCCCAGAAAAGCACGCCGGCGCGAGCGGCCGCGTGCGCGCTCAGTCACGCGCGTGACGCAGCGTTTCGCAGTAGGCCACCAGCTGGTCGAGCTCGGCCGATTTGTCGAAGAAGGCATCGGCGCCCAGTTGGGCGGAGCGCTGGCGCATGTCGGAGGTGGCGTAGTTGCTCAGCACCACGACTTTCTGGCCGGCCATGCGGTCGCGGCAGGCCCTCACCACGCCGAGGCCGTTGCCGCGCTCCAGGAAAAGATCGACGATGGTCAGGTCCCACTCGTCGCGATGCTGGCGCAGCCAGCGCACCGCCTCTTCCTCGCTGCTGGCGCAGGCGACCACGTCCGCATCGGCCACGTCGTGCAGAAAGCCGACGAGGTTTTCACGGATGAGGGCGCTGTCCTCGACAAGATAGGCCTTGAAGCTCATGCCGGGATCTCCGGCCGAGCCACGGGCCGGAATACGAATCTGTTGCTTGCGGGGTGCATGCTGCCCATGGTCTCCGGCGCGGCGGCGCGCGCGGTGAGTCATGCAGGCCAATGCCTGTAGGCCATGGGCGCCCGCGCCTGTCGTCAGGCGGGCTGCACCCTGGTGAGACGCGTAGGACAGCCAGCCGGGTCAGGCCGCGACGGCCATCCGCCCACGGCCAAGCCCCAGGCGAGCCGGCGACACGTACTGCTCGCGGTAGATCTCGAAGGGCATGGTGTCGGCGGCCTCGATGCGCCTTTGCTCCTGGATCGACTCCTCGGTCATGCGCTCGAACTCGGCCTGCTGCTCGGGCGGGAACGGCAGGGCCAGAAGCGCCGCGCGAGTCTGCTCGGACTGCGCGCGAATGAAGCCGATGAACGAGTTGCCGTGGCGTTGCTCCACCGCCGCCAGAACGCGAGCCGAAGGCAGGCTGTCCGAGTTTTGCAGGGCGGCAAGCGCCGCCTGCACCGCGTCGGCATGGTGCGTGCCGCCGTTCGCGGCATCGAGCGCGGCGGCAATGGGCAGGCACTGCTCCACCAGTTCGATGCCCCAGTCGGCCAGCGCCACTTCGCGCCCGCCCCGCAGCAGGTGCAGGCCCGGCTCGCGCCCGCGCGCGGCGGTGAGGTGCTGGTTGTGGGCCAGCTCGGCAATTTCCTGCGGGGTGTCGGCCGGGCTGTCGCTCAGCAGGCACTGCAGCAGGAACACATCGATGAAGCGCATCGTCTGCGCGTTGATGCCCACCGGCTCGAAGGGGTCGAGGTCCATCAGCCGCACCTCGACGTATTCGACGCCGCGCTCGCGCAGCGCATGCAGCGGGCGCTCGCCCGGGTTGATCACGCGCTTGGGGCGGATGGTGCCGTAGAACTCGTTCTCGATCTGCAGCAGGCTGGTGGCAAGCTGGTTGTAGTCGCCGCCCAGGTTGCGGATGCCAATGGCTTCGTAGGCCGGCCAGGGGCGCGTGAGTGCGTCCTGCAGCGAGGCGCCATAACCTTCGAGGCTGTTGTAGCTCACGGCCAGCGAGGCCTGCGCGTCGCTCTGGTAGCCCAGGCGCCCCATGCGCAGCGAGGTGCCATGCGGCATGAACATGCTGCCGTCGCCCAGCGGCTGGAGCTCGTGCGGGCGGCCCGCGACAAAGCTCGAACACAGCGCCGGCGAAGCGCCGAACAGGTAGAGCAGCAGGAAGGCGTGGCGCCGGAAATTGCGAATGAGCGCGAAATACTGTTCGCTGGACACATCGGGCAGCGACCAGTTGTAGTGAATGCCCGAAATGGTCTGCATGCGCCGCCCGTAGCGGTGACTCAGGCCCATGCGGTAGACGCTCTTGGCGCGCCCCACGTTGGAGGAGCCGTAGCGCCCGATGGGAATGGTTTCGTCCGTCGGCAGGCCGCAGGGCATGCTCGACACCCACAGGCGCTCGTCGCCGAGCGAGTCGAGCACGCGGTAGGTGAACTGGTGCACGCGGGTCAGCTCGTCGAGCGCCGACTCCACATTGGCATGCACGCCCGTAATGAGCTCGAGCTGCGATTCGCTGAAGTCGGTGGTGATGTGCGGATGGGTGAGCGCCGATCCGAGCGCAATCGGATGCGGTGTGAGCGCGAGTTTGCCGTCCGGCAGGGCGCGCAGGCTTTCTTTCTCGATGCCGCGCCGCATCCCCTTCAACCTCGCGGTTGAGAGCGCACCCAACCTCTCCTGCAATCTGCTGCTCATATTGTTATACCCGTCGATCTTCTGAGGGGCTGGAAGGTAGCACGCCCGCGCGGGCACTGCTCGTGCAGGGAATCCCTCCTTCCGCTATGCTGGCCACCGCTATCGTTTTGCTAGCAGAGTTCATGGGGCTTGCGCTTTCGGAGTGGCCGGATGGGAGGCTGGAGCCAGTCGCAGGGCGCCGCGTTATGCCGCCAGCACGCGCAGCAAAAACCGGTTCAGGTCGGCAATTTCTTCCATGCAGACCGAATGCGCCATCGGGTATTCATGCCACTCCACGCTGTAGCCCAGGGCGGTGAGCGCGTCGCGCGACATCAGCGCCCTGTCGAACGGCACCACCGGGTCTTGCCGGCCATGGGCCAGGAAAACCGGGGTTTCGTGGTTGGCCGCGTGGCGCTCCGCCGCGGTGGTAGCCGCAATGGGCAGGTAGCCCGAGAGGCCGACGATGCCCGCCAGCCGCTCCGTATGGCGCAGGCCCGTCATCAGCGCCATGGCGCAGCCTTGGGAGAAACCGGCCACCACGATGCGCTCGGCCTTGATGCCGCGGGCTTTCTCGTTGGCAATGAGCGCCTCGATGGCGGCCTGCGAGCGGCGAAGGCCCGCCTCGTCTTCGCGCGCGGCCAGGTCGGCCACCGCAATGTCGTACCACGCCGGCATCTGGTAGCCGCCGTTGATGGTGACCGGGATCACCGGCGCATTCGGGAACACGAAGCGCACTGGGCCCACGCTCGACAGGTCGAGTTCGTTGGCAATCGGCACGAAGTCGTTTCCATCGGCGCCAAGGCCGTGCATCACGATCACCGTGGCGGTGGGATGGGGAGCGGTTTCGATTTCGATCGGGGAGCGGGACATGGTCGGTAGAAGGTATTCAGAGACGCCAAAAACCAGACCTTAGCGCATTCGGGCCGGCCGGGGCGCGGTCTCACGGAATGCAACACAATGGCGGTTCACGCAAAACCCATGAGCCCACACCCCAAGCCCTCCCCTGCCGCTGCCGCCGCCGTCGCCGCCGCCGCCGCGGCATCAGGCAGCGAAGCCCTGCTGCGCAGCAGCGGCCTGCGCGTGACGCGCGCCGCACAAACCGTGCTGGACCTGCTGGAACGCGCCCCGCAGCCCCTGACGCACGACGACGTGGTTGCCGCCTACACCGGCGCCACCGGAGCCCCGCCCGACCGCGTGACGATCTACCGCGTGCTCGACCGCCTCGTCGAAGCCGGCCTGTGCGACCGCCGCGTGGGCGCGGACCGCATCAACCGCTTTGCACGCCATGTGGAAGCCGCTTCGGGCAACATCTTCGAGTGCGACCAGTGCCACAAGGTGCTGGCGCTGCCTTCGGACCCGGAACTGCCCAAGGTGATGAGCCGGCTGGGCCGCGAGCTGCGCAAGCAAGGCATCGACACGCGCCATACCGCGCTCACGCTGCACGGCACCTGCGGGGATTGCAGGGGCTGAGCTCTGCAGGGCGGCTACACGTTCCAGGACGGAAAAGGGTCCGGAAGGTTGGCCCACCACGAAGCGCCGTAGCGCATTTCGCTCTCGGTCAGCAGGCAGGCATCGAGCCGCGCGCGCAGGTCGGCTTCGTCCATTCCAATGCCGATCAGCACCAGCTCCTGCCGCGCATCGCCGGTGGCCGGATCCCAGTTCTTGCGGATGATCTCCAACGCTTCTTCATCGGCAGGCCAGTGTTCGCGCGGCACCGCGGCCCACCACAGGCCGGCCACGCCATAGCGGCAGGCGCCGCCGGCTTGCGACCAGGAGCCCGCGCGCGTGGCCCGGCTTGCGAGCCAGAAGAACCCCTTGGAGCGCACCACGCCCTCCCACTCGCCTTGCACCAGGTCCCAGAAGCGCTGCGGATGAAACGGCAGCCGCGCGCGGTAAACGAAGCTGCGAATCCCGTAGGTGTCGCTCTCGGGCGAATGCTCGCCGCGGAGTTCGGCCAGCCAGCCGGGTGCCTGCTCGGCCTGCTCGAAATCAAACAGGCCCGTGTCCAGCACGCGGTCGAGCGCAACGCGGCCGAACTCCGACGTCTCGATGCGCGCACGTGGGTTGAGGCTGCGCAGAATGGCCATCAGGCGGCCGCGCTCTTCAGCGGTGACGAGGTCGGTCTTGTTGACCACCAGCACGTCGCAGAACTCTATCTGCTCGATCAGCAGGTCGACCACGGTGCGCGTGTCTTCATCGCCGAGCGACTGGCCGCGCTCGCCCAGGCTGTCGGGCGAGCCGTAGTCGCGCAGGAAGTTGAAAGCGTCGACCACCGTCACCATGGTGTCCAGCCGCGCCACGTCGGCCAGGCTCTTGCCGTCTTCGCCGGCAAAGGTGAAGGTCTCGGCCACCGGCAGCGGCTCCGAGATGCCGGTCGATTCGATCACGAGTTGGTCGAAGCGCCCTTCCTTCGCGAGCCGGCCCACCTCGATGAGCAGGTCTTCGCGCAGCGTGCAGCAGATGCAGCCGTTGCTCATCTCGACCAGCTTCTCGTCGGTGCGCGAAAGCTGGGCGCCGCCGCCCCGCACCAGCGCTGCGTCGATGTTGACCTCGCTCATGTCGTTGACGATGACCGCCACGCGCCGCCCCTCGCGGTTGTGCAGGATGTGGTTGAGCAGCGTGGTCTTGCCGGCGCCGAGAAAGCCGGACAGCACGGTAACGGGGAGGCGTTGGTTCATGAGCGTGGCTTTATATGCAACAGAATTGCATTATATGAAGCAATGCAACCATGTTGCATTTAACCCATGCGGCAATTCTCCGCTCGGCCTCGCATAGACTCTTGCGTCAGATGCAGCACTTGAGCCTCCCCGTTCTCTACAGCTTTCGCCGTTGCCCGTACGCAATGCGCGCCCGCCTGGCGCTGGCCGCCAGCGGCGAGCCGTGCGAACTGCGCGAAGTGGTCTTAAAGAACAAGCCCGCCGAGATGCTCGCCGCGTCGCCCAAGGGCACGGTGCCCGTGCTGGTGCTGCCCGAGGCGGCGGTGCTGGAGCAAAGTCTCGACATCATGCTGTGGGCCCTGCGCCGCAACGACCCGCTGCGCTGGCTCGAACCCGAGGCGGGCACGCTCGACGACATGCTCGCGCTCATCGCCACCTGCGACAACGACTTCAAGCCGCAGCTCGACCGCTACAAATACCCGGGGCGGTTCAGCGAATTGCCGGAGAACGCATGCGAAAGCGGCTCCCGGTTTCTTTCGCAGCTCGAGGCAAGGCTTGCCGCCGGTTCCCAGCTTTTCGGCACGCGGGCCACGTTGGCCGATGCCGCGGTCATGCCCTTTGTGCGGCAGTTCGCAATGGTCGATCCCTCATGGTTCGAAAGCCAGCCCTGGCCGCAGCTGCGCAGCTGGCTCGCGGGTTGGACCGGGTCGCAACTGTTCGAGCGCGCGATGCGGAAGTACTCGCCGTGGGTATCGGGCGCGGCCGGCGTCGCCTACCCGCCCGCCTGATCAGCCGAAGTTCGGCGCCCGCCGTTCGCGCAGCGAGGCCACGCCCTCGCGCACGTCGGCGCCGGCAAAGCCCATGAATTCGAGCGCCAGCGAAGCGTCGAACGTCGGCCCGGCCTGGCGCAGCCAGTTGTTGAGCGCGTACTTGGTGAGGCGAATCGCGCTCTGGCTGCCGGCCGCCAGCCGGTCGGCCACTTCGTAGGCGCGCGGCAGCAGGTCGGCTTCGTCCACCGCGAGCGACACCAGGCCGATGCGCTCGGCCTCCTCGCCGCTCACCGGCTCGCACAGCAGCAGGTGGTACTTGGCTTTGGCCATGCCGCACAAGAGCGGCCAGACGATGGCCGCATGGTCGCCCGCCGCCACGCCCAGGCGCGTATGGCCGTCGACGATCTTCGCGCCCTTGCTCGCAATGGAAATATCGGCCAGCAGCCCCGCCACCAACCCGGCGCCCACGGCCGGGCCGTGCATGGCGCTCACGATCGGCTTGTCGCAGTTGATGATGTTGTAGACGAGGTCGCGCGCTTCTTTCCACACACGCTGGCGCACCGCGTCGTCGGTGGTCATGTCCTGCACCATGGCCAGGTCGCCGCCGCCGGAAAAGCCGAGCCCTTCGCCCCGCAGCACCGCGCAGCGCACCGTGTCGTCGGCCGCCACGTCGCGCCAGATTTCCGCAAGCTCCCGGTGGCCGTCATGGCCGGCCGTCGGCAGCTTGCCGTTGGCCGCGCGCATCTGGATGTCGAGCACCGCATCGTGGATGCCGCGGCGCGTGATGGCAAGGGTCTGGTAGCGGGTGTAGTCCATGCGTGTCTCCGCCCCGCATGGCGTGCGGGGATGTTCTTCTGCGTCGAAAGACGGGAACGTTATTTTCGCGCGGCAAGCTCGCGGCAGCGCTGCACGTTGGCTTCGAAGCGCGGTGCCAGCCCGGGCTCGCACACGTCGCCCGAGGGGTTGAGCTTGCACATGCCGACCACCGCGTAGTCCATCACGGCCTCGGTGCACATCGGGTACTTCGCCAGGTCGGGGTTGGCCTGGGCCTTGAAGCCCCAGCGCTCGGAGAACTGCACCACGCGGGCGGTGGCGCCGTGGAAGAAGCTGCGGTCGCGGGCCGCGATGGCGGCCTCCATGCGGGGCAGTTCCTCGTTGAGATAGCCCACGGCTTCCAGCGGAAAACCCGAAGGATCAGGCTGTGCGGCGGCAAGGGTTGCGGCCAGCGCAAGCGGCACGGCAGCGAAGCTGCGCAGCAGCGAAGACCTGGAGAAGATGGGCGCGCGGTTGTATTGCATGGGTTCCCATTTTGCAGTGACGGCGTAACCATGTGTATGTTCATGGAAAGCCGGCCCCCTGCGGGCCACGCCCGCGTCGCCCCTGCACAACGCCCGCTGGCGCATTCGCTCGCTCCAGACGCCCCGGTCACTTGCCCTTTTTCTGCCGGTCGAACTTGCGCCAGTACTGGAACTCGTCTTCATGCACTTCGAGGTCGACCTCCGAGATGCGAGCCTGCAGGCGCTCCTGCACGTCGGCCACCGCCTTGTTGTAGACGATGGGCCCGACTTCCTCGAGAAAGAAACCGAGCAGCGCGCCGGCGGCGATGTTGCCGATCGGCTCTTCCATGTTCTCGCGGAAGTAGCGTTCGATCGACGCGATGGCCTGTTGCGGTGCTTCCTTGGCGATCTCGATGGTCATGCGGTTCCTTGGGTTTTTGCCGTTCGATTCTGCAGCGCATTCGTCTTGCGACAATGGCGCACCTGCCGATCTTCACCAGCGACTCCACGACACCATGGCTTCAAGACAACTCCGCACGCTCGAACGCGGCATTCTTTGCGTACTGATCGGCGCCGCCGTGCTGCTGGGGCCGCGCTTCCTGCAAGGCACGCGGTGGTTCGAGATGGTGGCGGGCGCGTCGGCGGTCGGCTGGTTCGCCCTTGCACTGGGCGTGGCGCTGATCGTGGTCGACCTGGTGCAGCGCGCCAAGGCGCGGCGTTAGTAAAAATGCCGCGCCGCGCTCAGCGGCGGAGCTTCTTGATGAGCTCGACCACCGCAAGCACCACGGCGCCGGCAACAAGGCCGACACCCGCGTTCACGCCCATCGATCCGAGTGCGCCGAACACACCGCCGGTGGCTTCGGCCCAGTGTTCGACTGCGTGGCCGAACGCGGGAACGCCGTGCACCAGGATGCCGCCGCCCACGAGGAACATGGCGGCGGTGCCCGCAATCGACAGCCCCTTCATGAGCCAGGGCGCCGCAACCAGGATGCCGCGGCCCAGGGCCTGCGCGGCCTTGCTGGCCTGCTGGCTCAGGTAGAGGCCCGCGTCGTCGAGCTTGACGATGCCGGCCACCAGGCCGTAGACGCCGACGGTCATGATGAGCGCAATGCCCGCGAGCACGGTGAACTGCGTGACGAAGGGCTGGCCCTGAACGGTGCCCAGCGTGATGGCGATGATTTCCGCCGAAAGAATGAAGTCGGTGCGCACCGCACCCTTGATCTTGTCCTTTTCGACGGCAACCACGTCGATGGTCTCGTCGGCCACCGCCCGCTCGTGGCGCGCCGTGTCGGCCTCGTGCTCCTTCTTGTGCAGGAACTTGTGGGCCAGCTTCTCGCAGCCCTCGAAGCACAGGAACGCACCGCCGATCATCAGCAGCGGCGTGACGAGCCAGGGCAACCAGGTGCCGATGGCCAGCGCCGCGGGCACCAGGATGAGCTTGTTGATGAACGAGCCCTTGCACACCGCCCAGACCACCGGCAGCTCGCGGTCGGCCTTGACGCCCGAAACCTGCTGCGCATTGAGCGCGAGGTCGTCGCCCAGAACGCCGGCCGTTTTCTTGGCGGCTACCTTGGTGAGGATCGAGACGTCGTCCAGAACGGTGGCGATGTCGTCGAGCAGCAGAAGCAGGCTGGTGGCCATGGCAATGGTCGGTGTAAAAAAAAAGAATCGGCGAGCTTAGCCGCAACCGCGGCCCTCGCCGGCAATACCCGTACGCGGCAGGCGCGTCAGACGACGTTGCGCTTGAGGCGGATTTCTTCGACGCGCACCGTGCCGAGCGCCGTGGTCTTGGCGGTCTTCATTTCGCGCTTGAAACCGGCAAGCTCGAAAAAGCGCATGGCGCGGTCGTTGCGAATCGGCACCCACGCGGTCACGGTGGTGCAGCCTTCTTCCTCAAGGCCCTCGCGGGCGGCGTCCCAAAGCGCCACGCCGAGGCCCTTGCCCCAATGCTCGGGTTTGACATAAAGAGCCCAGATCTCGCCTGCGGTGGAAGGCGTCTTGGGATCGCGCGAGCGGTCGAAGCCGACGAAGCCGACGATTTCGCCGCCCAGCACCGCCACCTGCACCTGCGGCTCGCTGAACTCGATGGCTTCGCGCCACTTGGCCTCGCGGGTGGCGGGGGCCAGCGTGCGCAGCTCTTCCTCGGGCAGGATGCCCTGGTAGGCAGCCTGGGCGGCCAGGGTGTGGACTTCGGCGACGGCCTTGGCGTCGCGCATCGTGGCGGGGCGAACTTCGTAATCTGACATGAATGCGGAAAATCAAATGGAACCGCGTATTGTCGCCGCACCGCTAAACTGCTTGTTGCACACGCACCAGACACACATCAACAGGAGGTAGATATGGCCAAGGGTCAACAACGCGCGAACAAGGAAGCCAAGAAACCGAAGAAGGACACTTCGCCGCCCAAGCCCGCGGGCACTGGCGGGATCGAGCCGGTCCGCACGATCACCACCGCGGTTATTCCGCGCGGCAAGCTCAAGAACAAGTGACCGACGAAAAGCCAGCGCCCGCCAAGCCGGCCCAGCCGCGGAACCCGTTGCACGGGCTCACGCTGGAAGCCATCGTCACGGCGCTGGCCGACTACTACGGCTGGGAACAGCTCGGCCATCTCGTTCCCATCCGCTGCTTCACCTTCGAGCCGAGCGTGGGCTCCAGCCTCAAGTTCCTGCGCAAGACGCCGTGGGCGCGCGAGAAGGTCGAAAGCCTTTATCTCTTCATGCTGCGCGAACAGCGCCGCGAGCAGCAGCAACAACAATCCCCGCAGCGATGAGGGTTCGGCTCGAACCATCGGGCCTTGGTTTCGAGGCCGAGACCGGCACCACGCTCCTGAAGGCGGCCGAGTCGGCCGGCATCGAAATGCCGAGCTCCTGCCGCAACGGCACCTGCCGCACCTGCATCTGCCAGCTGCTGTCGGGCTCGATACGCCACACCGTCGAATGGCCCGGCATGAGCGCCGAGGAAAAGGCCGAGGGCTGGATACTGCCCTGCGTGGCCGAGGCGCAGAGCGATCTTTCGATCGATGCGCCCAAGGCGTTCTCGCTGTTCTGAGAGCCGACCTGTTCAGCCTTGCTTGACGGCCTGAGCCGGCGCCGCGACCACCAGACGGTCGCGCTGCGCGAGCGATGGGAACAGCTTGAACCAGCCCAGCGCCACCATCATGGTTCCCACGCCGCCCAGCACCACCGAGCCCACCGGCCCCAGCAGCGCAGCCGTGGCGCCGGATTCGAACTCGCCCAGCTGGTTGCTGGCGCCGATGAAGATCGAATTGACCGCGCTCACCCGGCCTCGCATGGCGTCGGGCGTTTCGAGCTGCACGAGCGTCTGCCGGATCACCACGTTGACCATGTCGGCCCCGCCGGACACCGCCAGCGCAATCAGCGAAACGACGAAGCTGCGCGAGATGCCGAACACCACCATGCACATCCCGAAGAGCCCGACGGCGATCAGCAGGGTGCGGCCGATATGGCGCTCGATGGGCCGGCGCGTGAGCGCAATCGACATCACCAGCGCACCCGCGGCGGGCGCGCTGCGCAGCAGCCCGAGGCCCCACGGCCCCGTGTGCAGGATGTCCTTGGCGTAGATGGGCAGCAGCGCCACGGCGCCACCCAGCAGCACCGCGAAAAGATCGAGCGACACGGCGCCGAGCACGGGCTTGCGCCTCCAGATGAAATTGACCCCCGCGAACACCGTGGCCAGCGTGACCGGCTCGCGCGCCGCCGGGGTATGGGCATAGCGCAGCCGCAGCACCAGCACGCAGGCAATGGCAAAGCACAGCACGCTTGCGCCGTACACCACCGCCATGCCCGCCACGAACAACAGGCCGCCGAGCGCCGGCCCGCCGATGATCGCGCCCTGCATGCCGGCCGAGCTGAAAGCCATGGCCCGCGGCAGCATGGTGGGCGGCACCAGCAGCGGCGTCAGCGCCTGCTGGGCCGGCATCTGGAAGGCGCGCACCGCGCCGAGCACCAGCGACAAGCCCAGCAGCAGGCCGCGCGTATCGAAGCGCTGCGCCACCGCGAGCAGCAGCACCAGCGCCACCACCCCCTGCACCGCAAAGCAGGCCGCAACGATGCGGCCGCGATGGCGGCGGTCGACCACGTGGCCGGCCAGCAGCGCCAGCACTAGCGCGGGAACGAACTGATAGAGGCCGACCAGGCCGAGATCCCACGCGCTGCCGGTGAGCTCGTACATGTGCCAGCCGATGGCCACCAGCAGCATCTGCGACGCCGCGGTGCCGAAAAGCCGCGCCACCCACAACTGCATAAACGGACGCTCGCGCCTGAGTTGGGAAAAGCTCGGGGGCGCGGGAACGGCGGCGGAAATGGGAGAAGGAGAGGCAGGAGAGGCGGGGCCGGACATCCGTTCGAGGATAGCCGAGGCTTCATGAGCCTCGCATGAGGGCGGGCTCTCCGCCCTGCCCCCCTGCTGCCGGCCTTCTCTCTACACTCTGCCGCATCCATGCCCGACACCGACCTTGCTATCGACCTCGTCCACGAAGACGCCCACCTGCTGGTGCTGAACAAGCCTGCGGGCCTGCTTTGTGTGCCCGGGCGCGGCGAGGACAAGCAGGACTGCCTGAGCGCGCGCGCCATGCGGCGGTGGCCCGACGCGCTGATCGTTCACCGGCTCGACATGGCGACCAGCGGGCTGGTGCTGATGGCTCGCGGGGCCGCCATGCAGCGCGCGCTCGGCGATGCGTTTGCCAACCGGGTGATGCACAAGCGCTACGAAGCCATCGTCGACGGTGCCATGCCGGTGCGCGATGAATGGTCGGTCATCGATGCACCGTTGATGGCCGACTGGCCGCGGCGCCCGCTGCAGAAGGTGGATCCCACGGGCAAGCCCAGCCTCACGCGGTGGCGGGCGCTTTCCTCAACAATCAATGAAGAAACTGCGGCCACGCATGTGCTGCTGGAGCCGCTCACGGGCCGCTCGCATCAGCTGCGCGTGCACCTGCTGTCGATCGGCCATCCGATCTTGGGCGATGCGCTCTATGGCAGTGCCGAGGTCCAGGCGCGCGCCCCGCGCCTGCTGCTGCATGCGAGCGAGCTGGGCTTCGTGCACCCAGCGACGCAGCAGATGCTTCGCTTTCAGAGCCAGCCGGACTTCGCTCCTCTTCTTCTTTCTTTTTCTTCTCTTTTTTCTACAGCCCGCCCTTGACCACGAGCACCGGCATGGGTGCGTCCTGGAGCACACGCTGGGTCACGCTGCCGAGCAGCAGCTTCTCGATGCCGCTGCGGCCATGCGAGCCCATCACGATCAGGTCGGCCGCAATGGCAATGGCGGTGTCGACGATGCCTTCGTGCACCACGTGGCCGTCGATCACGCGCTGGTCGCTGTGCAGGCCTTCGGCCGCCAGCGCGGCCACGCCGCGCGCGAGTGCTGCATTGGCGCTTGCGGTGGCCGCGGCCAGGTATTCGTTCTGGCCGAGCGCGTAGTCCGCACCCACGCCGATGAAGGGATAGTTGTCGATCACGTGGATCAACGTGATGCGGCTTCCGAACGCCAGAGCAAGGCCGCTGGCCTTGCTGACCGCGAGCATGGAAGTTTCGGAGCCGTCGATCGGAACCAGGATGTGATTGAACATGGCGGACCTCACTTTCGTTCGTTCGCAGACAGGCGCGGCTCGCAACCGAACCGGGCCTCCAATTTAACCCCTAGGCCGGGGCGTGACTGTAGGACTCAAGCCAGCGGGGTCAATCCCCCTGGAAACCCTGAGCGCGGCAGGTAACCACGAGGGTGTCGCGCCAGCCGGCGGCCCCCTCTTCGGTCGGCTGGATCGGCGTGGACTCGTGGATCACGCGCGCATCGTCGAGCAGCAGCAGCGTCCACGGCTCGGTCATGGTGAACCGCTCGCCGCGCCTTCCGTTGGCTTCGAACACGCGCGTTTCGCCGCCCTTGATTCCACTGCGTCCCACCAGCGCCACCGCCACCAGGTCGACACCGTCGCGGTGCGCGCCTTCAGGCGTGGGCCGGCCGATGCCGCCTGCGGTGTCGATGCGGAACTGGTGCGCCTCGACGAACCACGGTTGCGCCGCGGTATTGCGCATGCCGCTTGCCGCTTCGCCCAGGCGCTGCAGCAGGCGCTGCCATACCGGCTGCGCCACCGTGGCCTCGTGCATGGGCGCAAACCAGCGCTGCATGCCGCCGTGCAGCGCGTTGTATTCCACCGGCTGCCAGTGCGCACGGTGCGGCACCTGCGCAATCGCCTCGCCCTCGACGGTGAAGCACGCATGGCGCCGCGTGCGGTAGCGGCCGCCGTCCTTCAGGTATTCGTCCGGTGGAAGATTGTTCCAGTCGGCGTGCAGCGCTTCGAGTTCGTCGAGCGGCACGCCGAGCCACTCGCTCACGCCTTGAGGGCTGAGCACCGCATAGCCCTGTTCGCGCAGCGCAGGCAGCAGCTCGGCCGGCTGGATGAACGGCGGTGCGAATGCAGCGTTGGTCACGACGCGGTGACCTTCACGTCCTTCCAGAACGCGACGCGATCACGGATTTCTTCGGCTTCGGGCTTGGGGTCTGCGTAGTACCAGGCGGCGTCCGTATGGAGCTCGCCGTTGACCAGCAGCGAGTAGTAGCTGGCCGTGCCCTTCCAGGGGCAGGTGGTCTTGTGGTTGCTGAAGGTGACGTGGTCGCGGTTGAGCGAGCTCATCGGAAAATAGTGGTTACCTTCGACGAGCACGGTGTCGTCGCTTTCGGCGATGGTGACGCCGTTCCAGGTTGCTTTCATGTGTTGCTCTCCACGGGGAAGGGATATTGTGCCCTTTGGCGTTGTTTGTTTCCCGGGACCGGGCCTCGCCCAGCGGGCGCCCAACCATGTGGCGCGCAGCGCCGCAATGGCTTGGCCGAGCGAAGCAAAGGCCCGTTCGGTTTCCAAGCCCCTCTGTATGCGCCGAGGAGCGGAGGGTTTTGCGGATCAGGGCTCGCAGCTGTTTGAGCGAAGCGAGTTCTGCGAGACCCCGCGAAACACGAGCACCGCAGGTTGCCCGCAGCGAAGCGGAGGGTCGCAGACAGTGGGGTCGCCTTTCTTTTGCCTACGTTTCTTTGGCGAAGCAAAGAAAAGTAGGTCGCCCGCCGGGGCGAGACCCGGCCTCGGAACTCAAAAAAACAAAAGAATCACGCCCCCAACCAATGCACACTAAACAGCCTCTCAGGATCCGTCCAAACCGCCAACGGCCGGAACCCCGCCTTCACAGCCAGCGCCCGCAGCCCATCCACAGTGAACTTATGCGAGTACTCGGTATGAATCGTCTCCCCTTCCTCGAACCCGAACCGCTCACCGTGCAGTGAAACAGCCTGAGCCCGACGGCTCACCAGGTGCATCTCGATCCGCTGTCTCGGCGCGTTGTAGAACGCCGAATGCGCAAAGCCATCCAGATCAAAATCGGCATCGAGCTCGGCATTGGCGCGCCGCAGCAAATTCAAGTTGAACGCAGCCGTCACCCCTTGCGCATCGTTGTAAGCAGCATGCAACCGAGCCGGGTCCTTCACCAGGTCGACGCCGATCAGCAGCCCGCCCCCTCGCAGCATCCGCGCGGCAAGCTGCAGAAACGCCAGCGCCTCCTCAGGCTCGAAATTCCCGATCGTCGACCCCGGAAAAAACCCCACGCGCTTGCCCGCGCCGGGCATCGGCGCAGGCAGCACCAACGGCATGGTGTAGTCCGCCGCAATCGGCTGCACCACCAGTTCGGGGTAGTCGGCCTTCAGCCGCGCGGCGGCGGCCTGCAGGTGTTCGCCCGAAATGTCGATGGGCAAATAGCGCTTGGGCGCCTCCAGCGCATCCAGCAGCAGCCGCACCTTGGTCAGGGAGCCGGCACCGAACTCCACGATTTCGGCACCGGGGCCGATCTGCTCGGCAATCTCGCCGGCGCATTCGCCGAGGATGCGCAACTCGGTTCGCGTGGGGTAGTACTCGGGCAATTCGCAGATGCGGTCGAACAGCTGCGAGCCGGCCGCGTCGTAAAAAAACTTGGGCGAAATGCTGCGCGGCTTGCGCGCAAGGCCCGCCAGCATCGCGCGGCCGAATTCGCAGAGCGGCGGCTCACTCGTTGCCGCTGCGGCGGTGGCCGGCGCCGCAGGCTTGCGCTGCTGCTGTGCGGCGGCGAACGAGAAGGAGGACGAGGATGTTGGATTGCGCATGATTCAGACGTCTTTCGCGAGCCTTAGCCCCGAGAACTGCCAGCGCGCCGCCGGCGGAAAAAAGTTGCGGTAGCTGGGCCGCGTGTGCCCGGCCGGGGTGGCCACGCTGCCACCGCGCAACACCAGTTGACCCACCATGAACTTGCCGTTGTATTCGGCGGCAATGCCGGGCATGGGCCTGAAACCGGGATACGGGTCGTACGACGAACGCGTCCACTGCCAGACGTGGCCGGTCATCTGCGAGATGCCGGGCGCGTCGAAGGCGGCCTCCCATTCGAACTCGGTGGGCAGCCGCGCGCCGGCCCATTCGGCATACGCGGCGGCTTCATAAAAACTCAGCTGCGAGACCGGTGCATCGGCTTCCATGGACCGAACGCCGTGCAGGCCGAACACTTGCCAGCCGCTTTGGTGCTGCTGCGGGCCGAGCCGCGGATCGTCGGGCGCGAGCCAGTAGGCCGGATGCTGCCAGCCCTGCGCCTGCACCGCGGCCCAGCCGTCGGACAGCCAGAGCTCGGGCCGCTTGTAGCCGCCGTCGGCAATGAACTGGGCGTAGTCGCCGCAATTCACCAGCCGGTCGGCAATGGCATAGGGCTGCAGCAGAGCTGCGTGGCGCGGCGTTTCGTTGTCGAAGGCAAAACCCAGCTGCGGCCCCTCATGGCCGACCTGAACCACCCCGCCGGTCTGCGGCAGCCAGCGCATTGCTGGCGGCACCGCGGCCAGCCGCAACGCGGGGCCCGCCGCGGGCTTGTAGGCGGGCAGCAGCGGGTTGCATGACAGCGCATGAAGAATGTCGGTGAGCAGCAGCTCCTGGTGCTGCTGCTCGTGGTTGAGGCCCAGCGTGACGATGGGCTCCATGGCGGCCCAGTCCTGCTCGCCGAAGTCGCGGTCGAGCAAGGCGAGCACCGCCTCGTCGACATGGCTGCGATAGGCATGCACCTCGTCCACCGAGGGGCGCGTGAGCAGCCCGCGCTGCGGCCGCGGGTGGCGCGGGCCGAGCGCCTCGTAGTACGAGTTGAAAAGGTAGTGAAAGCGCACGTCGAAGGGCCGGTAGCCCGCGGCGTGAGGCTGGAGCAGCACGGTCTCGAAGAACCACGTGGTGTGCGCAAGATGCCACTTGGTGGGGCTTGCATCAGGCATCGACTGGATGCACTGGTCTTCGGCGGACAGCGGCGCGGCGAGCGCCAGGCTGGCAGCTCGCACTTCGCGGAACTTGTCGCGCAATGCGCTCGCCGCCTGGGTGATCGGCCGGGAAAGCGTCATGGAGTCTCCAGTCGGGTCAGCCGCTCGTTGTAGCCGATTCGTATTGCCGCAGCACGTAGGACAAGTTCTCGCCCTGGCTCTCTTGCGGCGGGGGCGTCAAATCGGTGGGGGCAGCCACTTTGGCACAAGACGCGCCGGCGTGCAGGGCGGCTGCGTATCATCCGTTCGATGCAAACGAACAACGCCTCCGCCCGCCCCCACGTCGTCATCGTCGGTTGCGGATTCGGCGGGCTCGAAGCGGCCCGCAGGCTCGACAGCGCCGACGTGGACGTGACGGTGATCGAAAAAACCAATCACCACCTGTTCCAGCCCCTGCTTTACCAGGTGGCGACCGCCGGGCTGGCCGCGCCGTCGATCGCGGCGCCGGTGCGCGCCCTGTTCCGCAAGCAGCCACGCATCACCACGCTGCTGGGCGAAGTGAGCGCCATCGACGCGGCGGGCCGCGCGGTTCAGCTGACCAACGGCAGCCGGGTGAGCTACGACCACCTGATCGTCGCGGCCGGCGCCACCCACAGCTATTTCGGCCACGACGAATGGGCGCCCCTCGCGCCGGGCCTCAAGACGCTGGCCGATGCGTTCGAGATCCGCCGGCGCGTGCTGATGTCTTTCGAGGCGGCCGAGACCGCTACCGACCCGCAGCGCCGCCGCGCGCTGCTGACCTTCGTGGTGATCGGCGCCGGGCCGACCGGCGTCGAAATGGCCGGCACCCTGGCCGAAATTGCCAAGCACACCCTTTCCGGCGAGTTCCGCCACATCGATCCGGGCAGCGCGCAGGTGCTGCTGGTCGAAGGCGGCCCGCGCGTGCTGCAGGCCATGCCCGAAAGCCTGAGCCAGAAGGCGCTCGAGCAGCTTGAAAAACTCGGCGTGGAAGTGCGGCTCAATGCGCGCGTGACCGCCATCGACGCCAACGGGCTCGAGGTGCAGTCAGGCGGCGGCGGCGCAGACGGCGCGCCGGCCACCAGCTACCGCATCGAGAGCAGTTGCGTGGTGTGGGCAGCGGGCGTTGCCGCCTCGCCGCTGGGCCGCATGCTTGGCGAAGCGACCGGCGCCGAATGCGACCGCGCAGGCCGCATCAAGGTCGAGCCCGACCTGAGCCTGGCCGGCCACCCCGAAATCAGCGTGGTCGGCGACCTTGCGGCCGCCATGAGCTACGCGCCCGGCAAGCCGCCCAAGCCCGTGCCGGGCGTGTCGCCCGGTGCCAAGCAGATGGGCCGCGCCGCCGCCTCGAACATTCTTCGCCGCATCGCCGGCACGCCCACGGTGGCCTTTCGCTACCGCGACTACGGCAACCTGGCGACCATCGGCCGCAACTCGGCAGTGGTCGACCTGGGCACACCCTTTGGTCCGCTGCGCTTCAGCGGACGGCTCGCATGGCTGTTCTGGCTGTTTGCGCACGCGTATTTCCTCATCGGCTTTCGCAACCGCATCGTCGTGATGATGGACTGGGCCAGCGCGTACTGGAGCTTCCAGCGCAATGCGCGCGTGGTGGCGGACGTGCAGGGCAAGAGCGAGTCTTAGCCGCAAAGCTCCGAGGGCCTGCCCGACATGTCATTGACCCTGTGGATTGCCGTGCATGCGCTCGACGCGGTGTTCTGGCTGTGGGTCTTGCGCTGGGGCGGCGCGGCATGGCTCGAAGGCACCTTTGCCTCGGGCTTTCTGATCAGCATCTTTGCGCCGCGCTGGAGCGCCGAGGGCATTCGCATGTTTGCGCTACTGATGCTGGTGGTGTGCGCCATCAGCTTTCTCGCGGGTGTTTTTGTGCCCTCGCTGCGCTGCTTTTATGGGGGCGCCTGCTGAGGCGCTGTTTCGGCGGTCTGTCTCTCGAACGGCTCAGAACAGAGAGTCGTTCGACGATGCGTTCTCGCGCTGACGGCGCCGCCACTCCCACGGCGCGGTCGGCTTGACACCGGCCCACAGGCCCAGGCGCTGCTCACGCGCGCTTTCCTGCAGCTTGAACAAACCGCCGCCGCGCCGCGTGGCGATGCCGTTGAAGTCGTACACCCAGGCCCATCCTTCGGCCACCATCCGCGTTCCGGCGTCCTGCCCGTCGCAGTTCACGTCGGCCACCGTGCGGCCATAGCGGTCGGTGTCGCGTTCGGTGATCACGGCCTGCTCGAAGTAGCACAGGCGGCTCAATGCCTGCCGGCTGCGCTGTCCGTAGGGCTGGGCTCGTTCCGGCGCATCGATGGCGGCAATGCGCACCTTCACTTCCTCGTAGGAGCCGAAGCGCCCGCAGCGGGCGGTGAGCGTGTCGCCGTCGCTGATGCCCACAACGAGGCAGGTTCGCGGCGAAGCCGCGTGCGACAACTGGGGCGAAAGCAGCGGAAGGAGCGCGAGGCAGACGGCGGCGAGAGAACGCAAACGCATGGAGCAGAGAGAGAGAGAGAGAGAGAGAGAAGGAACGTGGCGGAGAAAGCCACGGATTCTCGTTGCGAACTGCCCCGGCCCTCGCCCACGAACCCGCTGTTACGCGGCAGTCTCGTTCTCGTCTTCCTGCAGCAGCCGCCACATCACCTTGCCGCTGCCGCTCTTTGGCAGTGCGTCGACGAACTGCACCTTGCGCGGAATCTTGTAGACGGCCATGTTCTCGCGGCACCAGTCGATGATTTCCTGCTCGGTGGTGTTCTTGTGCGTGGCGCGCAGCACCACCACGGCCTTGACCGATTCGCCGCGGTAGCTGTCCTTGGTCGAGATGACGCAGGCCTCCTGGATGGCGGGGTGGCGGAACATCAGCAGCTCGACTTCGGCGGGCCACACCTTGAAGCCGCTCGCGTTGATCATGCGCTTGAGCCGGTCGGTGATGAAGAAGTAACCGTCCTCGTCCATGCGGCCCATGTCGCCCGAGCGGAAGAAGCGCTTGCCCTCGAATTCGACGAAAGCGGCCTTCGTCGCGTCCGGCCGTTTCCAGTAGCCCTGGAACACCTCGGGGCCGCGGATGATGATCTCGCCCGATTCGCCGACGGGCATTTCGGCCAGCGTGTCGGGGTCGACCACGCGCGCGTCGGTGCTCATGAAGGGAATGCCCAGGCACTGCTGCTTGGGGTGGTCCGACGGATTGGTGTGCGAGGGCGCCGCGGTCTCGGTAAGGCCATAGCCCTCCTGGTACTTGAGGCCGTATTGCTCGAAGAGGCGCTGCGCCACGGCCTGCGGCATGGCGGCGCCCCCTCCGCCGACGTGCGTGATGCTCGACAGGTCGTAGCTCGCAAAGTTGGGGCTGGCCATGAGATCGATCACCATGGTGGGGATATTGGTCCAACTCGTGACCTTCCAGCGCGAGATGAGCCGCCCGGCCACCTCGCGGTCCCAGCGCGGCATGATGACCAGCGTGCCCGCCGCGAGGATGGAGGTGTGCATCATGCTCACCACGCCGGTAATGTGGAACATGGGCACCACGGCCAGCACCACCGCTTCGGACGTGGCCTGGCCCCAGAGCTGGCCGGCCACCGCGTTGTGCATGAGGCTCGAATGGTGGTGCACGCACCCCTTGGGAAGGCCGGTGGTGCCGCTGGTGTAGGGCAGCAGTGCCATGTCGTTGGCGCCCACCACATGCTCGGGCGCCGCGTGTCCCGCCGCCAGCGCATCGGTCCAGGCCATGGCCTTGCCTTGCGCCAGTTCGGGCAGCGGGTGGCGGGTGGTGAGCCATTCTTTCCATGCCGGCGCGGGCGCATCGTCGCCGGTTGCATCGGCGTCGAAGGCATCGGTGAACTGGGTCACTATGAGGTGGTCGAGCTGCTGCTCGGGCGGCAGCGCGTTGCTGGCCTTGGCCAGCTCGCCGGCCAGGTCGCCGGTGGTGATGGCCACCTTCGCATCGGGGTCGACGATGTAGTGCTTGAGCTCTTCGGCCCGGTTCATCGGGTTGACGGGCACCACCACGGCGTTGGCGCGCAGGATCGCGAAATGCGCGATCACCAGCTGCGGGCAGTTCTGCATATTGAGCACCACCCGGTCGCCGCGCTTCACGCCCAGGGCATGCAGCGTGCCTGCCAGGCGTTCGACCTGCTCGGCGAATTCGCGGTAGTTCATCACGCGGCCGAAGAACACCAGCGCGGCCTTGTCGGGATAGCGTGCGGCCGAGGTCGCGAGGTTGTGCCACAGCGAGGTGGCGGGAACGGTGATCGAATGCGGAAGGCGCTTGGGCCAGAACTTGTGATGCGGGCGTTGTTGCATGGTCAAGGCGGGCGGACGAAGAGAGAAAGAAAAAAGGCAGCCCGCAGCCTAAGCCGCCCCGGCCGCGGCTCCCATCGGGGAAGCCCCCCGGAGCGTCACCTTGGTGACGCTCATTCTTCTCACTTTGGACATACCGCGCACGCGCCGTGCGACTACAGACACGGCGGGCTTTTCAGGCGATACCTGTCGGTCCCTCCATCCACCCACCGCAAAGAAGGAACTCTCATGGCAGCAGACAAGCACGCAAGCGTTCACTGGGAAGGCGCCGGCAAGACCGGCAAGGGCCAGATCAGCACCGAGACCGGCGCCCTCAAGGACTACCCCTACGGCTTCGCGAGCCGCTTCGAGGACGACAAGCGCGGCACCAACCCCGAGGAGATCGTCGGCGCGGCCCATGCGGCTTGCTTCACGATGGCCTTTGCCTTCGCGCTCGAGAAAGAAGGCTTCACCGCCACCAAGGTAGACACCAGGGCCGCGGTGCGGCTGGCGAAGGACGGCGAAGGCTTCAAGATCGACCGCATCGCGCTCGAGCTGGACGCCACCGTGCCGAACCTGGACGAAGCCAAGTTCCAGCAGATCGCAGCCGCCGCCAAGGCGGGCTGCCCGCTGTCGAAGGCGCTGGCCAGCGTGCCGGAGATCACGCTGAAGGCCACGCTGGCAGGCTAGCACTGCTGCTTATGATCGTCTCCACTAAAAAGAGGAGACGATCCATGGCTCACCCCGTCCGCGCCGCCATCCTGGCGGCTTTTGCCATCGCGTCGTTCGGCGCGGCCGCCCTGGCCGCCTATCCAGACAAGCCGATCAAGGTGGTCATCGGCTTTCCGGCCGGCGGCCCTCTGGACCAGCACGCGCGCCTGCTGACCGACAAGCTGCAGGCCGTGCTCGGCCAGCCGCTGATCGTCGACTACAAGCCTGGCGCGGGCGGCTCGGTGGGCGCCGATGCTGTCGCCAAGAGCCCGGCCGACGGCTACACGCTCATGCTGGCCAACACCGGCGTCGCGGTGATCAACGGCGCGCTCTACAGCAAGCTGCCCTACAACACGCAGCGCGACTTCGTGCCCATTGCGCGCACCGCAATGCAGCCGCTGGCCCTGCTGGTCACGCCCAAGCTGCCGGTGCAGAACCTCAAGCAGTTCGTCGACTACGCCAAGGCGCGGCCCGGCCAGGTCAACTACGGTTCGGCCGGCAATGGCGGCATCAGCCACCTGGTGCCAGAGATGTTCAAGACGGCGACAGGCATCTTCATGGTGCACATCCCCTACCGCGGCAGCGCCCCGGCGTTTACCGACCTGATGGGCGGTCAGGTGCAGTTCATGGCCGAGTCGATTCCGCAGGCCGCCAACTATCACAAGCAGGGCAAGGTTCGCGCCCTGGCCGTAACCAGCCGCGAGCGCAACCCCGCCCTGCCCGATGTACCGACGGTCATCGAATCGGGAATCAAGGGCTTCGAGGTGGTGGGCTTCTACGGCTTCTTCGCCCCGAAGGACACACCCAAGGACGTGGTCGCTAGGTTGAGCGATGCATTCAAGCAGGTACTGACCAGCCCCGAGGTTCGCGACCGCATGGTGAGCCAAGGGGCGGACCCGGCCTACCTGGGCAGCGAGGACTTCGCGCGCTTTCTTGCCACCGAGACGCCGCGCTGGGACAAGGCGGTGAAGGCTTCGGGCGCTCGGATGGATTGATTGGCTGGCGGTTTTTGGTGCTGTCGTTCGGGGCGTGTGCAAAGGCCACCGGGTACTCCCCTCCGCGAATGTCCCCCGCCTTCGGCTCCTCCTTTATTTCGCTGCGGGGAGTACCCGATGCCCTGTGCACTGGGACACGCTCTGGGTGTACCGCTGATCAACGACTGCTCTGAATCACGCTCCCGCTGGCGGGGTGCCTTGCGCAGCGAAATAAAGGAGGAGGCCGCAGGCCGGGGGACATTCGCGGAGAAAGGTACCCCGTCGGCGGGAGCGCCGCCCTGAACAGCGGCGCCCCAAACAAGCGCCCCGAAACGAGTACCTTGAACCAAGCGCCACGCACCACCGGCATGCAGCGCAAACCCATTTCGGTGCACATATCTTGCATACCAGTTGGCACAAAAGCTGCTGGTATGCAGGCCAATGTCTACATCCGCATCCGAAATCAGTGCACGCATCGTCGAAGCGGTGATGGCGCAGAAGCTCGCCCCCGGTTCGCGCCTGGGCGAGCAGCAGCTGGCCATGCTCTTCGACTGCAGCCGCACCATCGTGCGCGAAGCCCTCACCCGCCTGGCGGCGCGCGGCATCGTGACGGTGAGCGCGCGGCGTGGCTGGTTCGTCATTGAACCTTCGCAGGAAGAAGCGCGCGAAGCCTTCGAGGCGCGCCGCGTCATCGAGCTTGGCCTGATTCGCAGTACGGGCAGCACCGGCAAGATCGACAAGACCGCGCTGCGCCAGTTGAAGGCGCACCTTCAGCGTGAAAAGGCGGCGCTGAAGGAAAGCGACGTCGGGAACCGAAGCTTTCTCTTGGGCGACTTTCATGTGTGCTTGGCCGAATGCCTGGGCAACACGCTGCTGGCAGACACGCTGCGCGACTTCACCGCGCGCACCACGTTGATCGCCATGCTCTATCAGAGCACGCACGACGCAGTGCAGTCTTGCGAAGACCACGTGCAGATCGTTGCCGCACTCGAACGAGGCGACCACGCCGGCGCCGAAGCCCTGATGGCTGCGCACATCGGCACCGTGCAGTCCGCATTGCGCGTGCAGGCGCCTACGGATCCGCTCGCGCAACTTCGCGACGCGCTGGCGCCACTGCAACAGAACACCGCGGCCAGGCCCAAGCGGCGCAAGGCGGCCGCGTCTTCTCCCAACGACACCGATTCTTCGACTTACCTAGGAGCCCTGCTATGACTTTCTCTTCGTCCAAACGCCACCTCACGCTCGCGCTTGCTTCCGTTGCCATGCTGGCCGCAGCCGGCACCGCCCAAGCCCAGAACGCGCTCGACAACGTGCTGAAGGCCAAGACCATCAAGATCGCCGTGCCGACCGACTACCCGCCGTACGGCTCGGTCGACAAGAACATGAAGCCGCAGGGCCTCGACGTTGAAATGGCCGAGCTCATTGCCGGCAAGCTGGGCGTGAAGGTCGAGCTGGTGCCCGTGACCAGCGCCAACCGCATTCCTTACTTGCAGACGCGCAAGGCCGACCTGGTGATTTCCACGCTGGGCAAGAACGCCGAGCGCGAGAAGGTCATCGAGTTCTCTTCCGCCTACGCCCCCTTCTTCCAGGCCGTGTATGCGGCCAAGAGCATGAAGCTCACCAGCTTTGCCGACATGGCCGGCAAGACCGTGGCCGTGACGCGCGGTGCGATGGAAGACCAGGAACTGAACAAGGTGGCGCCGCCCAACGTCGACTACCGCCGCTTCGAAGACAACAACGCGACCATCGCCGCCTTCGTGGCCGGCCAGACGCAAACCCTTGCGACCAGCGCCGCGGTGGCGGGCGACATGCTCGCCAAGAACCCGAAGGTGAGCGCCGAATTCAAGCTGCTGCTGAAAGACAGCCCCTGCTTCATCGGCATTGCCAAGGGCGAAACCGCATTGAAGGCCAAGGTCAACGAGATCATTGCCGCGGCCAAGAAGGACGGCACGCTGGACACCATGTCGAAGAAGTGGCTGGGCAAGGCCGCCGGCGACCTGCCGGTCTGACCGACCACCGCTGAACCCCGACAAGCAAAGAAGAAGGCGCGGCCATGGAATTCGACTTCGGTGCAGTTCTTGTCGACTGGCGGCTGCTTGCCAAAGGGGTGGCCTGGACGGTGGGCCTCACGGCCATTGCCACCCTCATCGGCATGGCCGTGGGCGTGGCCTGCGCCTGGGCGCGCGCCAGCGGGCCCGCGTGGCTTCGCTGGCTTGTCGGCAGCTATGTGGAGCTGATCCGCAACACGCCCTTCATCGTGCAGCTGTTCTTCATCTTCTTCGGGCTGCCGGCTGCGGGCGTCAAGCTCACGCCGGAGGCGGCGTCGATCATTGCGATGGTGCTGAACCTCGGCGCCTACGCCACCGAAATCATTCGCGCCGGCATCGAGGCGACGCCCAAGGGGCAGATCGAAGCGGCCGTGAGCCTGGCGCTCAACAAGGTGCAGGTGTTCACCCGCGTCATCTTGCCGCCGGCACTCAAGAAGGTATGGCCCGCCATGGTGAGCCAGATCATCATCGTGATGCTGGGCTCCGCGGTGTGCGGACAGATTTCCACCGAAGAGCTGAGCTACGCGGCCAACCTCATCCAGAGCCGCAACTTCCGCGCGTTCGAGGCGTTCATTGTCGCCACGCTGGTGTACCTGGCGCTCGCCGTTGGGCTGCGCAGGCTGCTCAACTGGGCCGGGCCGAAGTTCTTCTTCGGCCGCTGAAAAAAGAGGGAGAACACATGGTCGATTTTTCTCTCTGGGACATCCTGCGCAACCTGCTCATGGCACTGCGCTGGACCGTGGTGTTGTCGCTCATCGCCTTCATCGGCGGCGGGCTGGTCGGCGGCCTGTTGCTGTTCCTGCGTTTGCGCGGCGGCAGCGTCATGAACCGGGCCGTCGGCTTGTACGTGCAGCTTTTCCAGGGCACGCCGCTGCTGATGCAGCTGTTTCTTGCCTACTTCGGCATTGCGTTGTTCGGCGTCGATGTGTCGGCATGGACCGCGGCGAGCGTGGCGCTCACCCTCTACACCAGCGCCTTTCTTACCGAAATATGGCGTGGCTGCGTGGCCTCCATTCCCAAGGGCCAATGGGAGGCTTCAGGCAGCCTGGCGCTGAGCTTTGCCGAGCAGATGCGCCACGTGATCCTGCCGCAGGCGGTGAAGATCGCCATTGCGCCGACAGTCGGCTTTCTGGTGCAGGTCATCAAGGGCACGGCACTCGCCTCGGTGATCGGCTTTGTCGAACTCACCAAGGCCGGCAGCATGATTTCGAACGCCACCTTCCAGCCCTTTGTGGTGTTCAGCTGCGTGGCGCTGCTTTACTTTGTGCTGTGCTTCCCGGTAAGCCTGTACGCCAAGAACCTCGAGAGGAAATCCCATGGCCGCCGTGCTTGAACCCCAGACTTCCGCCGCACCCATCGTGCGCGTGACCGCGCTGCGCAAATCGTACGGTGCCAACGAGGTGCTCAAGGGCATCGACCTCGAAGTGAAGCGCGGCGAGGTCATCGCCATCATCGGCAAGAGCGGCTCGGGCAAGAGCACTCTGCTGCGCTGCATCAACGGGCTCGAAGTGTTCCAGGAAGGCTCGCTCACGGTCGACGGCAAGCCCCTGCTGCACGAGAGCGCCATGGCCATGCGCGAGCTGCGCCAGCGCGTGGGCATGATCTTCCAGAGCTTCAACCTTTTTCCGCACCTCACCGTCGGCAAGAACGTGATGCTCGCGCCCACGCTGGTGAAGAAGCGCAGCAGCCTGGAAGCCGCCTCGCAAGCGCGCAAGCTGCTCGACCGCGTGGGCCTTGGCGAAAAATTCGACGCCATGCCCGACCAGCTTTCCGGCGGCCAGCAGCAGCGCGTGGCCATTGCACGCGCGCTGGCGATGGAGCCGGCGGTGTTGCTGTGCGACGAGATCACCTCCGCGCTCGACCCCGAACTGGTCGGCGACGTGCTGCGCGTGGTGGAGTCGCTGGCCGACGAGGGCATGACGCTCCTGATGGTCACGCACGAGATGAGCTTTGCACGCAAGGTGAGCGACCGCTTGATCTTCATGCACCAGGGCCGCGTGCATGAGATGGGGCCGCCGGCGGAACTGTTCGGCAATCCGCAGACGGCCGAGCTGAAGCAGTTTCTCTCGTCGTTGCACGACTAAGGCGACTGAGGCGACTGAGGCGGAAAGCTGTCGCTACTTGCGGGCCCGCGCCTTCGTACGCTTGCCCACGGCCATTCCGGGCGGCGGATCGAAGTTGTCGTCGGGCCCGATGCCGGTCTCCAGGCCGAGCCGGGCTGCCAGGTGCGCGGCATCGTACGGTGCATGCACCTTCACGTCGTTGTCGAAGTAGCAGTACACATCGCGCCCCTTCTTGCGTGACAGCAGGCGCGAGGGTTCGGCCAGCCTTGCGTCCTTGACCTGCCGCCCGTTGCGCCAGGCATCGATGCGCTCGGCCCAGCGATCGAGCGCCTCGTCGCTGTAGCCACTCGCGTAGAGCTCCTTGTCGCCGTGCAGCCGCATGTAGACGAAATCGGCGCAAAGGTCTTCGAGCAGGGGCCAGCGCCCCGCGGTGTCGGCAACCACCAGCGCAACGCCGTGGCGGCGCAGCATTGCAATGAAGCCCGGGGTCTCGAAGCTCGCATGCCGCACCTCCATGGCATGGCGGATCTGCAGCTTTGCGGGCACCTTCAGAAACGCGCGGTCGTCGTCCAGCTTTTCGTTGTGTTGCCGTGCCAGCGCAAGGGCAGACCGGCCGTCCCGCGGCAAGAGCGCCAGAAACTCCTCGAGCCGATCGGCGTTGTAGGCGAAGGACGGCGGCAACTGCCACAGAATCGGCCCCAGCTTGCCGCGCAGCGCAAACACGCCCGACGCAAAGAAGTTGGCCAGCGCGGTACGCGGCTCCTTGAGGCGAAGGTTGTGCGTGATGTAGCGCGGCCCCTTCACTGCAAAAACAAAATCGTCGGGCGTCGCGTCGTGCCACGCCTGGTACGACACGGGGCGCTGCAGCGAATAGAACGAGCCGTTGATCTCGATGGTAGGGAGCATGCGCGAGGCAAAGTCGAGTTCGAGGCGCTGCGCCAGCCCCTTCGGGTAGAAACGACCCCGCCATGGCGCATAGCGCCAGCCAGAAATTCCTATTCGCGTGGTGCCCTGCATCGTTCGTCTTCTGTTCCGCCGAAGCGCAAAGGTTGCGCCCCGGGCATTCCCCAGGCGTAGGAAAATTGCCTTTTCGTGTAGCAGCGCGCGGAACGGAACCATGCAGGATGTGGCAAGCTCCCAGAAGTATGCAAATTCGCACCTTGCCCCCCCACTCCCGCCGCTGGATGCTGCACGCGCTCCTGGGCGCCGCGGCCCTGCAGTCGCCGCTCTCGGCACTGGCCGGCTTCAACTTCTTTACCAGCGAATACACCGCAACGCGCGATGAGCTGCAAACGCAGATCGCCAAGCGCTTTCCGGTGGCCGAGCGCTATGCCGAAATTTTCATGGTCGGCCTGCGCGATCCGCAGTTGGGCCTTGACGCACGCGGCAACCGCGCGGCCATCACGGCCACGCTGACCATTGCGAGCCCCCTGCTGGCCACATCGCCCGTGCAGGGCGTGGTCTCGGTCAGCAGCGCGCTGCGCTACGACGCCGCCACGCGCGCGCTGCGGCTCGACCAGCCCAAGGCCGAGCGGCTCGAGCTGCAGGGTGTGGAGGGGCGCGATGCCGAGCGGCTGCAGAAGATGGGCGCGGTGGTGGCGCAAGAGCTGTTGCAGGGCCAGGTGCTGCGCAGCTTTACCGCGGACGAGCTCACGGTCGGACGCAAGACCTACGAGATCGGCGACATCACCGTGCAGGACGACGGCATCAAGGTGCAGCTGAAATGAAATACCCACTGCTTGCCGCCGCATTGCTCGTTGCGGGCTGCGCGGCGATTCTCCCCACGGCCAAGCAGCACTTCGACCTGCAGGCCCACCGGGGCGGGCGCGGCCTTGCGCCCGAGAACACCCTGGCGGCGTTCTCCAGGGCCATCGACCTGGGCGTGACCACGCTCGAACTCGACATCGGGCTCACGGCCGACGGCGTGGTCGTCATCTCGCACGACACCGCGCTCAATGCCGACCACACGCGCGACGCGAACGGCGCATGGCTTGCATCGAAGACAGGCCCGGCTGTTCGTTCGCTCACGCTGGCGCAGCTTCAGGGCTACGACGTGGGCCGGCTGAACCCCGCGAGCAACTACGGCAAGCAGTTCGCGCTGCAACAGCCGCGCGACGGCGAGCGCATTCCCACACTGGCGGCCTTGTTCGACCATGTGCGCGCACGCGGCGCGAGTGCGGCCACGGTCCGCTTCAACATCGAAACCAAGATCGACCCGACCAAGCCCGACGACACCGCCGCGCCCGAGCCGATGGTGCGCGCCCTGCTCGCAGAAATCGACAAGGCGCAGATGGGCGGCCGGGTGACGGTGCAGAGCTTCGACTGGCGCACGCTGGCGCTGGTCGGCCAGCTTGCGCCTCAATTGCCGCGGGCTTACCTGAGCTCTCCGCGCACGCTCAAGGACAGCCGCTGGACAGCGGGCTTCAACGCGGCCGACTTCGCTTCGACACCGCAACTGGTCAAGGCCGCCGCCGGTACCCCCGGCGCGCCCGTGGCCTGGTCCCCGGCCTATGCCGATCTGACGCCGGCCGCCATCAAGGAAGCGCAAAAGCTCGGCTTCAAGGTGCTGCCCTGGACCGTGAACCAGCGCGCCGACATGCTGCGGCTCATGGACTGGGGCGTGGACGGCATCATTACCGACTACCCTGACGTGCTGCGCGACCTGATGCGCGAGCGCGGCCTCTCGCTGCCGCCGCCCGGAAAGGCCGGCACATGAGCGCCGCAACGCAACTCGACGCCATCCGCACGCGCATCGACGCACTGCGCAACGGGCGCGGCGAATCGGTCACCGCACTCTCGAACGAAGCGCGCGCAAGCAGCGAACTGCTGGCAGCCCTGCCGCCGCGCTACGGCGAAGTGCTGCTGAACCTGCTCGACCGGCTGGAATCGAGCGCGCTGTTCAGCGAAGAGAGTTGTTCCTTCAGCCAGAAAGACCTGCTCGACAACCTGCAGGTATGGGTCGACAAGGCCCGTGCGCAACTCGTGTCTTGAGGAGAACCCACATGCAAAGACGAACCCTGCTTCTGCGCGCCGCCCCGGTGCTGGCGCTCGCATCGACGACGGCATGGCCGCTGGCCGCATTGGCCGCCGCACCGATGGTCGAGATCTGGAAAGACCCGAACTGCGGCTGCTGCCAGGACTGGGTGAAGCACCTCAACGCGAACGGCTTCGCAACCCGCGTACACGACAACGGCAACGATGCCGCACGCACGCGGCTCGGCATTCCGGCCAAGCTGGGCTCGTGCCACACCGGCCTCGTCGGCGGCTATGCGCTCGAAGGCCACGTCCCGGCGCGTGAGGTGCACAGGCTGTTGAAGGAAAAACCCAAGGCCGTCGGCCTTGCCGTACCGGGCATGCCGGTCGGCTCGCCCGGCATGGACGGCGCCGCCTACGGGGACCGGCGCGATCCGTACGACGTGCTGCTGGTGCTCGGCGATGGCGGCAGTCGCGTCTACCAGAGCTACCGCTGAGACGACCCCGCGCCGGGGGAACGCGACGTTCAGCTGAAGCGGCCAGGGTCGAATGGAGCGAGCGGCGACTCGGGCGTTGTGCCCGCAAGCAATTGCGCCGCGAGCTTTCCGGTGCGCGCGGACCCGCACAGGCCGACGTGCCCATGCCCGAAAGCCAGCACCACATCCGCACTGGCCTTTGAGGCGCCGATGCATGGCAGGCCATCGGGCAGGCTGGGCCTGTGGCCGAGCCAGTGCTTCACCGAGACCGATTCCGCTGCCCGGTCGCCGAGCGCGGGGAACATCGATTGCAGGTGCCGGTGCAGGATCTCGGCGCGGCGCCAGTCGGGCGCGGCTTCGAGCCCGCCGATCTCGACCTGCCCTGCGGCGCGCAGCCCGCCATCCATCCAGTGCGCGATGAGTTTGCCGTCGGCCACCATGGTCGGCGTGCGCGGCCCCACTGCGGCGCCTTCGACAACGACGTGATAGCCGCGCTCCGATTCCAGAGGCACCGGGGAACCGGCCGCCGCAGCCAGCGGACCTGAGCGCGCGCCGGCGCAGATGGCGGCGGCATCGCAGGCGATTTCACCGGCCTCGGTCAGCACCGCGCGCAGCCGGCCTCCTTCGATACGAAAACCCGTCGCGCGCGTTGCCACGCGTTGCGCACCGGCCTCGAGCGCATGCTGCGCGAGCGCGGCCACGTAGGCGCCCGGATTGCGGCAATGCCCGGCCTCGGGCACGAAGATGCCGAGCGTGTAGCGGGCGTCCAGGTCGGGCTCGCGCTCTCTCAGCGTGGGCTCCAGCCATTCTTCCCATTGCACGCCGGTGCGCCCGCGCACGCGCCAGCCGAGCGCGTCGCCCTCGAACTCTTCGCGTGAACGGTACGCATGCAACAGCCCGCGCTGTTCGATGAGCTGCGGCACGCCGGCCTCGGCGGCAAGCCGGGCATGCAGTGCCGGTGCATCGGCGAGCAGCGTGCGCAGCGCGTCGGCGGTGCGCTGCACGCGTGCCTCGGTCCAACCGGAAGCCAAGTAGCGCAGCAGCCACGGCAACGCGCGCGGCAGGTAGCGCCAACGCAGCGCCAGCGGGCCGAGCGGATCGGCCAGCCAGCCCGGCACCTTGCGCCATGCACCCGGCAGCGCGGGCGGCACCACCGAATGCGAGGACAACCAGCCCGCGTTGCCATAGCTCGTGGCATGCGGGCCGCCGGGTTCGCCGGGCTCCACCACCGTCACGCGCAGGCCCGCGCGCAGTGCCTCGATGGCGGTTGCGCTGCCCACGGCGCCCGCACCAATCACGACTGCGTGGCGCACAGCACCGTCTGCGGAGAAACTTCTTGCAACTGTCATGGCGCCTATCGTAGAGGGCGCGGTCCCATAATCGGCCGCCATGCCTGCTTCGTCATCCGCACCCGCTTCTCTTTCTTCGTCTTCAGGCGCCATCACCGATGTCTCCGGCATCGAAGTGGGCCACTTCTCCGACACGCGCCGGCCCACCGGCTGCACGGTGATTCTTGCCCGCGACGGCGCGGTGGCCGGCGTCGACGTGCGCGGCGCCGCACCGGGCACGCGCGAGACCGACCTGCTCTCGCCTGGCAACCTGGTGCAGCAGGTGCACGGCATCATGCTGGCGGGCGGCAGCGCCTGGGGCCTGGCTGCCGCCGACGGCGCAATGCGCTGGCTCGAGGAACGCAACATCGGCATGGACGTGCGCTTTGGCACCCTGCCCATCGTGCCGGCCGCCGTGCTGTTCGACCTGCCCATGGGTGATGCGCGCATCCGCCCTGATGCGGCGGCCGGCTATGCAGCCTGCGAGGCGGCCACCCGAGATGCGCCGGAAGAAGGCAACGTGGGCGCCGGCAGTGGCGCGCTCGTGGGCAAGCTCTTCGGCGTGCACCGCGCGATGAAGGGCGGCATCGGCACGGCCTCGGTCACCGTGGGCGGCGTGACGGTCGGCGCGCTCGTCGCGGTCAATGCGCTGGGCGACGTGATCGACCCCGACACCGCACAGCCGGTGGCCGGCGCGCGCACCGAAGACGGCCTTGCCCTGCTCGACACACGCCGCGCGCTCTTGCGCGGCGACCTCCCCAAGCCGCTGCTCGCGGGCACCAACACCACGGTCGGCGTGATCGCGACCGATGCGGTGCTGACCAAGGTGCAGGCCAACCGCCTTGCCAGCGTGGCGCACGACGGCCTCGCGCGCGCCATCAACCCGGTGCACACCATGAGCGACGGCGACACACTTTTTGCGCTGGCCACCGGCCGTGTTCCGCTCGAAGGCGCCGGCGCCGAATCCAGGCCCGGCATGACCGTGCTCGGCACCATGGCGGCCGAGGCGGTGGCGCGCGCCACCTTGCGTGCCGTTCTTGCGGCGCGCGCCGTCACCGCTGGCGATTTGCATGTTCCCTGCGCGGGCGACCTCGCAGCTACGAAAGGTTGAACTCCTCATGGCCATGCCCAAGACGCTGAAGCTGATCCTGCTGTCGATACGCGACCTGATCGCCTCTGCCGGTCCTGTCGTGTTCCTTGTGATCGGCGTGCTGATTGCCGCCTACTGGTGGCTGCAGCCGCAGCCGCCCAAGCACGTGACGCTGGCCACCGGCCCCACCGGCAGCGCGTACGCGCAGTTCGGCAAACGCTATGCCGAGGTGCTCAAGAGCAGCGGCATCGAGGTGGAGCTCAAGGCCACCACGGGATCGACCGAGAACCTGCAGCTGCTGCGAACCGGCGGCGCCGACGTGGGCTTTGTGCGCGGCGGCAGCGCCGACCCGGTGGCCGACGAGGAAGCCGGGCTCACATCCCTCGGCAGCCTGTTCTTCGAACCGATATGGCTCTTCTATCGCGCCGACACCGCGCAGAAGATCGACCGCAAGACAGCCACGCTGACCTCGCTCACGCAGCTGCGCGGCTTGCGCGTGAACGTCGACATGCCCGGCAGCGGCCTGCCGGAGATCATGGACAGGCTCTTCAAGGCCAACCACCTGGAGGCCGACGCGCTGCAGCTGTCGAACCTTGAACAGGCGGCCGCGGCCGAAGCGCTGCAGGCCGGCCTGCTCGACGTTATCGTGCTGGCTTCGGCGCCGCAGTCGCCGCAGGTGCAGCGCCTGCTGCGCGCACCCGACATCAAGCTGATGGACTTCGGCCAGGCCGACGCCTACTCGCGGCGCTTTCCCTTTCTTTCAGCGGTGACGCTGCCGCGCGGCGTGGTCGACCTGTCGAAAGACCTTCCGCCCTCGGATGTCACGCTGCTCGCGGCCACCACGTCGATGCTTTCGCGCGACGAAACGCACTCGGCGCTGCGGCAGCTTTTTGCGCAGGCCGCCCAGGGCTTGCACAGCGATGCGGGCTGGTTCAACCGCGCGCGCGACTTCCCCAACACCCGCACCAGCGAACTGCCCGTGAGCCCCGAGGGCGACCGCGCCATCAACGGCACGCCGCCGTTCTGGCAGCGCTATCTTCCGTTCTGGGCCAGCAACCTGATCGAGCGCATGTGGCTGGTGCTTGGCGGCCTGCTGGTGCTGATGCTTCCGCTGAGCCGCGTGGTGCCGCCGCTCTATCAGTTCCGCGTGCGGCGGCGCGTGTTCCGCTGGTATGCGCGGCTGCGCGACATCGAAGCCAAGATCGATGCGCAGCAAGGCGGGCGCGAGGAATTGCTGAGCGAGCTCGAAGAGCTCGACCGCGTGGTGAACAAGGTGGCCGTGCCGCTTTCCTACGCCGACGAACTCTATGCGCTGCGCAACAATATCCACACGGTGCAGCGGCGCGTGCAGTTGCGCTGGCCGCAGCCGGGCGACTTCGCGCCCCGGACACCGCCGCCAAAGGAATCCATAGAAAGCGCTTGACTTGGAGCGCGCTCCAGGTTGCGACCCGCGTCGCGGGCACAGCTTGATCTGTCTGAAAAGCGCCGGCCGCGCCGTCAGCGCTGAAGGCGCAGCAGCTTGCCGTTATCGGTCAGCACATAGAGCCAGCCGTCCCGGCCCTGGCGAACATCGCGCACGCGCTCGCCGCGGTCTGCGAGCAGGCGCTCGCGGCCGATGACAGTGTCGCCGCTCAGCGTGAGCCGCCAGAGCGCGGTACCGGCCAATGCCCCTACGAACAGGTTGCCCTGCCACTCCGGGATGTTCGTCGCGGTGTAGAAGGCCATTCCGCTCGGCGCGATCGACGACTTCTGCGTGCCTGGGGTCCAGACCGAACCGTCGATCTTTTCCCACCAGGTCGCAGGCTGCTCCATGCCCGCCTTACTGGTGCCCTCGCCCACCTGGGTGAGGGTTCCGTACTCCTGGCCATAGCTGATCACCGGCCAACCATAGTTGCGGCCGGCCTGTGTGAGGTTGATCTCGTCGCCGCCCTGCGGTCCGTGCTCGCTGGTCCAGAGCTGATCCGTGCCCGGCCGCATCGCGGCGCCCTGCGGGTTGCGGTGGCCGTAACTCCACAGCTCCGGCTGCGCGCCAGCGACGCCGAAGTTGGGATTGCCGGGCGCCGGGGCGCCCTCCGTCGTAAGGCGTGCCACCTTGCCGTTGCCGCGCGACAGGTCTTGCGCGAATCCGCGCTGCGTGTCGATCTGGCGGTCGCCCATGGTCACGAACAGATAGCCCAGGCGGTCGAATGCCAGGCGTGAGCCGTAGTGCCCACTGCTGCCGCTCACCTTGGGAGCCTGCCGGTAGATCACCGTGACGTTGCTCAGTGTGCGATTGGCGGTATCGAGTTGGGCGCGTGCCACGGCCGTGCCGTTGAGCGCGGCGTTCGCACTGTCGCGCTCGGCGAAGCTCAGATAGATGCGGCCGTTGCTGGCAAAGGCCGGATCGAGCGCCACATCGAGCAGGCCGCCTTGGCCGTCGGTATCGACCACCGGTGCACAACACACTGTGTCGGCCCCACCATTGACAGGCGTGCCATCGGCGTTGCGCAGCCGCAGTTGACCCCCGCGCTGAGTGACGAGCATTCGGCCATCCGGCAGAAAAGCCACGCTCCAGGGGTTCGACAAGTCGGTGGCCAGTTCCGTCACGCGGAGCGGGCCGGAAGGCGGTGCAGGCGCGGCGCCGGAGACGGGTTGGGGCGCCGGTGCCGGGGATGGGGTCGTGACCGCGGCCGGCGGACCCAACGCGGCAAGCGAAAAGTTGCCGCCCCCGCCGCCCCCTCCGCCGCAACCGGCCAGCCATATCGGTGCGGTGAACCAGAGGATGCGTGTCGACATCGTCATGACCGGCCTCTTTCGACAGAATGGACCGCACCATGGTGACACCGCGACCGACCGGGCGCAAAGAAAAACCGCCCGAAGGCGGTTTCATTTGGTAAGCACCGCGGCAGCGTTACTTGAGTGCCTTGTAGCGCATGCGCTTGGGCTTGGCGCCTTCTTCGCCAAGGCGCTTCTTCTTGTCGGCTTCGTACTCCTGGTAGTTGCCGTTGAAGAAGGTCCACTGGCTGTCGCCTTCGGCCGCGAGGATGTGCGTGGCGATGCGGTCGAGGAACCAGCGATCGTGGCTGATGACCATCACGGTGCCGGCGAACTCGAGCAGTGCATCTTCCAGGGCGCGCAGGGTTTCCACGTCCAGGTCGTTCGACGGTTCGTCAAGCAGCAGTACGTTGCCGCCCGCGATCAGCGTCTTGGCCAGGTGCAGGCGTCCGCGTTCACCGCCCGACAGCGTACCGACCTTCTTCTGCTGGTCGGCGCCATTGAAGTTGAAGCGGCCCGCGTACGCGCGGCTCGCCATCTGGAACTTGCCGACATTGATGATGTCCAGGCCATTCGAGATGTCTTCCCACACGGTCTTTTCGGACGCCAGCTCGTCGCGGTGCTGGTCGACGAAGGCCATCTTCACGGTCTGGCCGATGATGACCTCGCCCGAATCCGGCTTCTCCTTGCCCGCGAGCAGCTTGAAGAGCGTCGACTTGCCGGCGCCGTTCGGGCCGATGATGCCGACGATGGCGCCCGGCGGCACGGTGAAGCTCAGGTTGTCGATCAGCATGCGGTCGCCGAAGGACTTGCTGACGTTGTGGAACTCGAACACCTGCTGGCCCAGCCGCTCGGCCACAGGAATGAAGATTTCCTGCGTCTCGTTGCGCTTCTGGTATTCCATGTCGCTCAGCTCTTCGAAGCGGGCCAGGCGGGATTTGCTCTTGGCCTGGCGTGCCTTCGGGTTCTGGCGCGACCACTCGAGTTCCTTCTTCAGGGCCTTGGCGTGGGCTTCTTCGCTCTTCTGCTCCTGCGCCAGGCGTTCGCCCTTCTGCTCGAGCCAGGTGCTGTAGTTGCCCTTCCACGGAATGCCGCGGCCGCGGTCCATTTCCAGGATCCACTCGGCTGCGTTGTCGAGGAAGTAGCGATCGTGGGTAATAGCCACCACGGTGCCCGTGAAGCGCTGCAAGAACACTTCGAGCCACTCCACCGATTCGGCGTCCAAGTGGTTGGTCGGCTCGTCGAGCAGCAGCATGTCGGGCTTGGACAGCAAGAGGCGGCACAGCGCCACGCGCCGCTTTTCGCCGCCTGACAGCAGGCCGATCTTCGCGTCCCACGGCGGAAGGCGGAGGGCATCGGCGGCGATTTCCAGCTGATGCTCGGAATCGGTGCCGGCGGTGGCAATGATGGCTTCGAGCTGGGCCTGCTCGGCCGCCAGCGCGTCGAAGTCGGCGTCTTCGGCACCATAGGCGATGTACACCTCTTCGAGGCGCGCCTTGGCGGCAAACACCGCGCCCATGGACTCCTCGACCGATTCGCGCACGGTGTGCTCGGGGTTGAGCTTGGGTTCCTGCTCCAGATAGCCGATCGTCATGCCCGGCATGGGCAGCGCCTCGCCCTCGAACTCCTTGTCCACGCCCGCCATGATCTTGAGCAGCGTGGACTTGCCCGAGCCGTTCAGGCCGAGCACGCCGATCTTGGCGCCGGGGAAGAAGGAGAGCGAAATGTCTTTCAAGAGTTGCCGCTTGGGCGGCACGGTCTTGCTGACACGGTTCATCGAATAGACGTATTGGGCCATCTGTGGATAGTTACCTTGGGTAGCGGAAATTGGGGGAAAAGTGCGGGCGCCAGAAGAAGCTTTCGGACGCGGCAAACCATAGATTATCGACTCATGCGACAATAAGCACCGTTGCCGGGTCCAGTTGCCCGCAACACCGGCTCTCTGCCGGGGACGAAGAAAGACCTTTCCAACCCTTTTGCGAGGGCGGACTTTCCGGCTCCCACCCCTGACCTTCATCTGCCTTGACTGGCTCGGCGTTACCAAAAGACGCCTAGCGGGCCGATGCCACTGCGCCGTGTATGGCGCTTATTGTTTCCAATGAATTTTGACGAACTGAAGCTGGCCCCCGCCATCTTGAAGGCTGTGCACGAGCACGGTTACGACACCCCCACCCCCATCCAGGCGCAAGCCATTCCCGCGGTTCTCGAAGGCCACGACCTTCTGGGCGGCGCCCAGACCGGCACCGGCAAGACGGCCGCCTTCACGCTGCCGATGCTGCACAAGCTCAGCATGGGCGCCAGCGCCACCAACAAGTTCGGCGGCATCGGCATTCGTGCCCTGGTGCTCACCCCCACGCGCGAACTCGCGGCCCAGGTCGAAGAGTCGGTCCGCACCTACGGCAAGTACCTCGAGCTCGACTCCACCGTGATCTTCGGCGGTGTGGGCATGAACCCGCAAATCAGCAAGCTCAAGAAGGGCGTCGACATTCTCGTGGCCACCCCCGGCCGCCTGCTCGACCTGCAGCAGCAAGGCATGCTCGACCTGAGCCAGGTGCAGATGCTGATCCTCGACGAAGCCGACCGCATGCTCGACATGGGCTTCATCCACGATGTGAAGAAAATTCTCGCGCTGGTGCCCCGGGAAAAGCAGAGCCTGCTGTTCTCGGCCACCTTCAGCGACGAAATCCGCGACTTGGCCGCCACGCTGCTCAAGAACCCGCAAAGCATCCAGGTCACGCCGCGCAACACCACCGTGCAGCGCATCACCCAGGTGATCCACCCTGTGGGCCGCGGCAAGAAGAAGGCGCTGCTCGCGCACATCATCAACGAGAACAAGTGGAGCCAGGTGCTCGTGTTCACGCGCACCAAGTTCGGCGCCAACAGCGTGGCCGAGTTCCTGACCAAGAACGGCATCGAGGCGATGGCGCTGCACGGCAACAAGAGCCAGAGCGCACGCACGCAGGCGCTGGCCGGCTTCAAGAGCGGCGACATCCGCGCGCTGGTGGCCACCGACATTGCGGCCCGCGGCATCGACATCGACGAGCTGCCGCACGTCGTCAACTACGAAATCCCGAACGTCAGCGAAGACTACGTGCACCGCATCGGCCGCACCGGCCGCGCCGGTTCGAGCGGCGAGGCCGTGAGCTTTGTCTGCCTGGACGAAGAAGGCTTCATGCAGGAAATCGAACGCTTCACCAAGCAGACGATTCCGGTGCAGTTCATCGAAGGCTTCGGCCCTGAAGACGGCGAACGCGCCGAGCCCATCGCCATGGGCCGCCAGACGATCTGGGGCGGCGCAGGCCGTCCGCCAAGCCGCGATGTGATGCAGGCAGCCGCCAAGGCCGCCCGCACCGAAATGCTGCAACGCATCCGCGAGAACAAGGCCGGCCAGGGTGGCGGCGAACGCGCCGGTGGTGGTGGCGGCAACGGCGGCGGTCAACGCCGCGGCGGCGGCCAAGGTGGCGGCGGTCAAGGCCGCAACGCCAATGGCGGCGGCCAAGGCCAAGGCCCGCGCGGCCAGGGCGCTCGCCCGGCACAAGGCCGCGGACCGCAAGGCCCGGCGCGCGCACCGCACCACGCGCCCCAGCATCATCAACAGAATCACCTGCCGCATGACGAGCGCCAACCGCGCCATCACGGCAACAGCCACAGCCCGACGCAAGCCAACCAGGTTGCGCACCTGCGCGCCGAAGCGGTCGCGGGTGGCGACGGCCAGCCGGATCCGTTGCGCACGAGCGTCGACCACATGGGTGGCGGCCGCGGTCGCGGCGGCCGTTCAGGCGGCGGTGGCGGTGGTGGCGGCTACGGCGGCAACCGTTCGGGCGGCGGTGGCCGCTCGGGTGGTGGCGGCTACGGCGGCGGCGGTGGCGGCAACCGCTCCGGCGGTGGCGGCGGCGGCCGCTCGTTCGGCCGTTAAGCGGAACCGCGGGTAGAACACCTGCCTCGCAATTGAACAAGGGCACCTCGGTGCCCTTTGTTTTTTCCGGGTCGCTCAGAGCTTTCCGCTGTCGGCCGGGTTGTGCACGATCTGGATCAGCACGTCCGGCGTGTAATTCCTGGTGCGCGAAATCTCGGCGATTTCTCCGCCCGCCGTGCCGGCGAAGACGAGCACGCCCTGCCCCTTGTAGGCCAGGTAGTGACGCCAGCGGTCGGTGCCGTTGTAGGTGGGAATCCAGGCTTTGCCCGTGTTCCTGACGGTCTCGGCGTTGGGCTTGCCCGCGATCCTGATGACTTCGGCGTAGCTCATGCTGGGCCGCAGTTGGGCGAAGGCCGTGCCGGGCACCGGCTGGCCGACGACAGTGCGCTCCTCGTCTTCTTCCGCCGCAACCAGCGCGCGCCGGCTCGGCTCGTACAAAGGGGCGGACCGGCAGGCGGCAAGTGCGATGCACGCCAGCAAGATGGCGCAGGTCGATCGAATCTTCATGTCTATTTCCTCCCGTTCGGAATTTGATGCAGCGCTGGATTGTCGTTTTACAAGTGTCGACACAAACGTTGCAAGAACGCAAATTCTGCACATTTCTCGCGCCTTTTGTCAGCTGCGCAACAAAGCGCCATTGATCGTGTTTTCTCCCGTTAATACCAAAGGCGTCGCGCCGCGCGGCATGCGGGCCCGACACAATCCGAAGCCATGCAGTACATACCGCCCAACTACGCCACCCTCTTCGTTGCGACCTGCAACCTGCTGAATCTCGCGAACCCGCACCGCGTGTACTACGAGAACCAGGACGCCTACGACGAGCGCGAATACGACCGCAAGATCGGCTGGATCGGCGAGCGCTTTCACGCGCTGAATGCCGATGTGCTGGCGGTGCAGGAGGTCTGGGACGAGAGCGCGCTGAAGGCCGCGATTGCGCGCAGCGGCTTGCGCTATGACTTCGTCTCGGTATCCGGCGCCGAGAACACGCCGCCGCACAACGGCGCGCAGGGCACGCCGCGGGTCGGCATTGCCACGCGGCTGCCGATGGACCACGCTCAATCCTTTGTCGACTTTCCACCGGGCTTCGGCGTCGACGTGCCGGGCCTGGGCCCGCACACGCGCTTCGAGCGCCCGCCCTTTCTGGTCACGCTGCGCATGAAGCACGGACAGCAGGTGCATGTGCTGACGGTCCACCTGAAGTCCAAGCGCCCGAAATTTTTGCAGGACGCACAAGGCAACCACCTCGAGGACCGGGAAGACCGCAAGGTGGGCGCCATGGCTTCGCTGCGCTCGCTCGTCATGCGCGGCGTTGAAGCGGCTGCCCTGCGCTGCATCGTGATCGACCTGCTGCAGGGCACGGACACGCCGCTGGTGGTGATGGGCGACTTCAACGACGAGCCGCACAGCGTGACCACGCAACTGGTGGCCGCCACTTCCGATGTGGCTTACGACAAGGCCGCCCGCGACGTGGCGCTATTCAACGCCTACGAGATGCAGGGCGAATCGGCGCTCAAGAAAGACGTGGCCTATTCGCACATCCACCAGGGCTTTCCGGCGGTGCTCGACCAGATCTTCGTGAGCGAGGAGTTCGTTGCGGCCAGCCGGCGCAGCCTGGGCGACGTGCGCCGGGTCGATTATTTCAACGACCACCTGCACGAAGGGCGCGACCGTTCACGCTCGGACCACGGTTTTGTGCGGGCGCTGCTGAGGCTGCGCACCGATTGAGCGTCGGCCGCAACGAAGCTCAGAGCTTCGAAACCCGCACCATCGCGTCGGCCCGCTTGTGCAGGTCTGGCAGCAGTTCCAGGCCGAGCCCGGGCTTGTCGTTCAGGCTGATCATTCCGTTCTCGACCTTTGGCAGCTCGGTAACGAGCTCCTTGTACCAGCCGGTGAAGAAGGCGCGCACGCTCTCCTGGATGAGCGCGTTCGGCGCATGCAGGCTCAGGTGCGTCGACGCGGCCCAGACCACGGGGCCGGTGCAATCGTGCGGCGCCACCGGCAGTTGCCAGGCATCGGCCATGGCTGCGATCTTGCGCGCTTCGGTAAGGCCGCCGCACCAGCTCAGGTCGAGCATGGCCACGCCGGCCACGCCGGTCTGCAGGTAGTCCTTGAAGCCCCACTTGTAGCTGAGCGTCTCGCTCGCGCAGATGAGCGCATCGCAATCCTTCGCGTACTGCTTGAGCAGGTCGAGGCTGTCCATGCGGATCGCGTCTTCGTGCCAGAAGGTGTCGAACTCCTTCAGCGCACGGGCAATCTTTTGAGCCATCGGCAGGCGCCACAGGCTGTGGAACTCGACCATGATGTCCATCTTGCTGCCGACGGCGTTGCGGATCTTTCGGAATGGCTCCAGTGCGGTGTCGAGATCGGCATTGCTGATGTACTGGCCGTGGCTCTTTTCCGCGGCCGGGTCGAAGGGCCAGATCTTCATGGCCGTGATGCCTTCGGACAGCAGCGATTCGGCCAACTCGTCGGCATGATTCAGGAAGCCCTGCAGGTCTTCGTAGGGCCCGTTGTTGTTGGCCAAGCCCCAGTTGGAGCTGGTCTGGTTGGTGGCGCTGCGGATGTACTGGTAGCCGGCACAGGTGTTGTAGATACGGATCGCATCGCGGCTCTTGCCGCCCAGGGCGGTGTGCACCGGCATGTTGGCGGCCTTGCCGAACAAGTCCCACAGCGCAATGTCGACGGCCGAGTTGCCGCGCGTTTCCACGCCCGACCCACGCCAGCCCAGGTAGCCGGTGATGTCGCGGTTGCGCGCCTCGATCTGCAGCGGATCGGTACCGAGCAGCTTCAGCGCCGCCCATTCATGCAGATAGGCTTCGACCGCCTCGGCGCCCATGAAGGTTTCGCCAAGGCCGACCAGGCCCTCGTCGGTGTGCAGGCGCACCCACACGATGTTGGGAAACTCGCCCAGGCGGATGGTTTCGACTTCGGTGATCTTCAATTTTTGAAACTCCACAATAAAAAGGGCCGCGGCAGCTTGCGCTGCGCGGCCCCGATACCACGTCAGGAATCGATCAGCCGCCGCGCGCCTTCTTCAGCGCGTCGGTCACCACGCCCACGGCTTCGGCGCCGATGTTGGGCACGTTCTTGTCGTACACGGGCTTCACCTTGTCCAGCATGCGCTTCTGCTCGGCCGGCGACACGTCGTTCACCGTCATGGTCTTGCGCAGGTTGGCAAGCGCCTTCTCGTTGAGCGCGCGATTGGCTTCGCGCTGGACCTTCTGGCCTTCCTTGGCGGCTTCGCGCAGCACGGCCTGCTCTTGCGGGTTGAGCTGGTCCCACAGCTTCTTGCTGTAGAGAATGAGGAAAGGCGTGTAGGCATGGCGCGTCACGCTCAGGTACTTCTGCACTTCGCTGAACTTCGAGGTCTCGATGGTCACGAAGGGGTTTTCCTGGCCGTCGATGGTGCGGGTTTCAAGTGCGGTGAACACTTCGCCAAAGGCCATGGGCACAGCATTGGCGCCCAGCGTCTTGAACGAGTCCAGGAAGATGTTGTTCTGCATCACGCGCAGCTTCACGCCTTCGAAGTCCTCGGGCTTGGCCACGGGCTTCTTGCTGTTAGTCAGGTTGCGGAAACCGTTCTCCCAGTAGGCCAGGTTCACCAGGCCCGCGGCTTCGAGCTTCTTGTTGAAGTATTCACCGGCTGGGCCGTCGAGCACCGCATCGGCTTCTTTCTCGTTCGCAAACAGGAACGGCAGGTCGAACGCGCCGAGCTCCTTCACGATGCCGACCAGCGGCGAGCTGGAGGTGCACACCATTTCTTGCGTGCCGGCGCGAAGCGCCTGCGTGGCCGGCAGGTCGCCGCCAGCGGCGCCGCCCCAGAAGGCGACGATCTTCATCTTGCCGCCGGTCTTGGCGGCCAGCACCTCTTGCATCTTCTTGACGCCCACGCCCACCGGGTGGTCTTCGTTCACGCCATTGGTGAACTTGATGGTGCGCTCGGCAAATTGCGCAATGGCACCGGTCGATGCCAGCAGGCCGCCGGCCACGAGGGCGGCGGTCATCAGGGTTCTGCGGAACAACATGGTTTGTCTCCTTCGATTGAGGTTGAATGAACTGACGAAAAAAGCAACTAGCGACCCATCCACCACTGGAGCGGAACGGTCACGATCTGAGGGAAGAACACCAGCGTGAACAACACGACCAGGTGAGCGATGAAGAATGGCATCACGCCCTTGAAGGCGTCGTCCATCGAGATGCGCGCCACGCCGCTCACCACGTTGAGCACCGTACCCACGGGCGGCGTGATGAGGCCGATGGCGTTGTTCATGATGAACAGCACACCGAAGTACACCGGGTCGATGCCGGCCTTGAGCACCACCGGCATCAGCACCGGCGTGAGGATCAGCACGGTGGGCGTGAAGTCGAGCGCGGTGCCCACGATGACGATGAGCACCATCATCACGAACATCAGCAAGACCTTGTTGTCCAGGAACGGCTCGAGCAGCGACACCACTTCGCCCGGGATGTTGGCTACCGTGATGAGCCAGGCGCTCACCATGGCAGCCGCCACGAGGAACATCACCACCGCGGTCGTCTTGCCGGCAGCCAGCGTGAGCCGGTACAGGTCCTTGAACTTGAGCTCGCCGTAGACGAAAAGGCCGACGATCAGCGAATAGACCGCCGCCACCACCGCCGCTTCGGTCGGAGTGAAGATGCCGAACTTCATGCCGCCGATGATGATGAGGGGCAGCGCCAGCGCCAGGCTGCCCTGCGCCGTGACCTTGAGCCGTTCGCCCCAGCCCACGCGCGGCGCGGACTTCACGTCCTCCTTCTTGGCGACGATCCACCAGGCGATGCCCACGGCGACGCCCATCAGGATGCCCGGCACGATGCCGGCCAGGAACAGTTTGGTGATCGACACGTTGCCGGCCACACCGAACACGATGAGGCCGATCGACGGCGGAATGACCGGCGCGATGATGCCGCCCGCGGCAATCAGGCCGGCCGAGCGATCGAGCCGGTAGCCGGCTGCCTTCATCATGGGAATCAGCAGTGCGGCCAGCGCGGCCGTGTCGGCCACGGCAGAGCCCGACAGCGACGCCATGATGATCGCCGCCAGCACCGCCACATAGCCCATGCCGCCGCGGTAATGCCCCACCCATGCCATCGCCAGGTTGACGATGCGACGGCTCAGCCCCCCGGCGTTCATGAATTCGCCCGCCAGAAGGAAGAACGGTACGGCGAGCAGCGGAAAGTTGTCGGCGCCGTCGACGAAGCGCTGCGCAATGATCTGGCTGTCGAACGCCGGCAGGCCACCGGTGTAGGCAAGCCAGCCCATCAGCGATACGCCGCACACCAGCAGCGAATACGAAATTGGAATACCCAGCGCCATGGCACCGAGCAGCGACACGATGAAGATGGTGACTGTCATTGCGCCACCTTGCCGTGTGCGGACACTTCGAGCACTTGCTCTTCGGATTCCATGACCTGAATCAACTCCTGCTCCGGGACCCTTCCGCGGAACAGCCGCCACAGCTTTTCGATATTGAAGATGCCCATGACCACGGCAACCACGTAGCCGATGCCGTAGATCCAGATCATCGAGATGCCGACCACCGGAGATATGTTGGTGACTTGCAGCTCGTGCATTTCATACGTGCCCATGAGGAACAGCACGTTGCAGAACAGCATGAGCGACTGGCTCATGAAGAAGCAGAACTTCTTGCCGCCCAGCGGCAGCCGCTTGATGAGCGTGTCGACGCCCAGGTGCGCGCCTTCGCGCATTGCCACCATGGCACCGATGTAGGTGAGCCAGATGAAGCAGTAGCGCGACATCTCGTCGGACACGGAGATGCCCGAGTTGAAGCCGTAGCGAAGCACCACGTTGCCGAACACCATGACGACCATGGCCACCATGCACACCACTACCAGGAATTCCAGCACACGGAAAAATCCGTCGATCACCCTATTCATGAGTCCATCTCCTTTTTGCTTCTGCTGTTGTTATGAATCTTTTGCTCGCTAGAGCGGAAACGCCTTGAGCCTGGTGGCCGGACGGCTGATGCGCGGGAGCTTCTTGCGCGAGGCGAGCACCTGCTCGATGTCGTGGCGTGCACCGTCGATCAGCACCAGCACGGCTTTTTCGGCGCGTGCGGAGTCTCGCGCAATCACGGCGTCGAGCACCGCGCGATGCAGCGGCAGCGAACTGGCGGGCCCGTTCTTGCGGCTGGTCGATATTTCGAAGCTCGTGCGCAGCAGCGCGCCCAGCGCGCGGCTCATCTGCACCAGCATGCGGTTGTGGCTGGAGCGGATGAGTCCTTGATGAAAACGCAGGTCGGGCGTGATGTAGTCGCCGCCGAACTCGATGGCGCGCTTCATGCCCGCGTAGGCTTCCTCCATGTCGGCGATGTCTTCGGCCGTGGCGCGCAGAGCGGCCAGCCCTACGGCGGCGGGCTCGACCACGCGGCGCAGGTCCTGCAGGTCGCGCAAAAACTCGGCCGACAGGCCCGCCTCGGTCTGCCAGACGATCACGTCGGCATCGAACCAGTTCCACTGGTCCGCCGGCTGCACACGCGTGCCGACCTTGGGCCCGCTGGTGACAAGCCCCTTGGCAATCAGCGACTTGATCGATTCACGAATCACGGTGCGGCTGACGCCGAGTTCCTCGCACAGAAGAGGTTCCGGCGGAATGGACGCGCCAGGCGCATAGCGGCCAGCGACGATGTCGCTTCCGATGCGGTCGACGGTATTGCCGTGAACGTTCTTGATCATGCGTGCCTGTTGTTTGTCTTTGTTGGGTTTTCTTGCTCTTGCTTCTTGGCGTTAATGACCGGCCGCGCACACCGCCAGCCACTCGAAAACCCTGAACGCCGTGACAGCGTCTCACGCTTATCATATGATGATTGAAAACGCATTTCGGCAGGAAAAACCCTGACCTGCCGGCACACTTCCAGTTACCGGAGACAAGCGATGACCACCCCGCCGAAGAAGAAAAATCCCGAAGACCTGCGCAGCCAGCAATGGTTCGGCCGCAATGACCGCGACGGCTTCATCTATCGAAGCTGGATGAAGGGCAAGGGCGTGCCGCACGACCAGTTCGACGGGCGTCCGGTCATCGGCATTTGCAACACCTTCAGCGAATTCACGCCCTGCAATTCGCACTTCCGCACGCTTGCCGAGCAAGTGAAGATCGGCGTGTACGAGGCAGGCGGTTTTCCCGTCGAGTTTCCGGTCATGTCGCTCGGCGAAACGCTGCTGCGCCCCACGGCCATGCTGTACCGCAACCTTGCGAGCATGGACGTGGAAGAAAGCATTCGCGGCAACCCGCTCGACGGCGTGGTGCTGCTCATGGGCTGCGACAAGACCACGCCTGCGCTCATGATGGGCGCGGCCAGCGTCGACCTGCCGACCATCGGCGTCTCGGGCGGCCCCATGCTCTCGGGCAAATGGCGCGGCCAGGAACTGGGCTCGGGCACCGGCGTGTGGCAAATGAGCGAGCAGGTGCGCGCCGGCACGCTCAAGCTCAAAGACTTCTTCGAAGCCGAAAGCTGCATGCACCGCAGCCACGGCCACTGCATGACCATGGGCACCGCAAGCACCATGGCCTGCATGGTCGAATCGCTCGGCATCGGCCTGCCGGGCAATGCGGCTTATCCGGCGGTCGACGGCCGCCGCAACGTGCTGGCGCGCATGGCCGGCCGCCGCATCGTCGACATGGTGCATGAAGACCTCAACATGTCGAAGATCCTCACGCGCCAGGCCATCGAGAACGCCATCAAGGTCAATGCGGCCATCGGCGGCTCGACCAACCTGGTGATTCACCTGCTGGCCATTGCAGGCCGCATCGGCGTGGACCTTTCGCTCGACGACTTCGACCGGCTGGCTTCCGAGCTGCCGTGCCTGGTCGACCTGCAGCCCTCGGGCCGCTTTCTCATGGAAGACTTCTGCTACGCGGGCGGCCTGCCGGTGGTCATCAAGGAAATTGCGGAGCACCTGCACAAGGACGCCATCACCGCCAACGGCCAGACGCTGTGGGACAACGTGAAGGACGCCGAAAACTACAACCCGCAGGTGATCCGCACGCTGGCGGAACCCTTCAAGGACAAGGCCGGCATCTGCGTGCTGCGCGGCAACCTCGCGCCCAACGGCGCCATCATCAAGCCGAGCGCCGCGACACCCGAGCTGCTGGTGCACAAGGGCCGCGCGGTGGTGTTCGAAAACGCCGACGACCTGCACAAGCGCATCGACGACGAGAACCTGGACATCGACGAGCACTGCGTCATGGTGCTCAAGAACTGCGGCCCGCGCGGCTACCCCGGCATGGCCGAGTCGGGCAACATGCCGTTGCCGCCGAAGGTGCTGCGCAAAGGCATCACGGACATGGTCCGCATCAGCGATGCGCGCATGAGCGGCACGGCCTACGGCACGGTGGTGCTGCACACTTCGCCCGAAGCCGCGGCTGGCGGTCCGCTCGCGCTGGTGCAGGACGGCGACATCGTCGAACTCGACGTGCCCAACCGCAAGCTGCACCTGCATGTGAGCGACGAAGAACTGGCCAAGCGGCTCGAAAAATGGGTCGCGCCCAAGGCGCCGCTCGATTCGGGCTACTGGAAGCTCTATGTCGACACGGTGCTGCAGGCCGACCAGGGGGCCGACCTGGCCTTCCTGCGCGGCCGCCGCGGAAGCTTTGTGCCGCGCGACAATCACTAGGATGACAAGACTGGTAGCCATCGACTGGGGCACGAGTTCCCTGCGCGGCGCATTGCTCGACGCGGGTGGCAAGGTGCTCGAAGAGCGGAGCGACACGCGCGGCATTCTCAAGGTGCCCGCGGGCGGCTTTCCTGCGGTGTTCGATGAGCTGTTCGGCGACTGGATGCAGCCAGAAGGCACGCGCTGCCTGATCTCCGGCATGGCCGGCAGCAAGCAGGGCTGGGTCGAGGCGCCGTATTGCGCCTGCCCCGCGGGCCGCGTCGAAGTGGGCCGCAAGATCATCGACATCGATGCGCCGCCGGGTTCGCGCATTGCCATCGTGCCGGGCCTCAGCGACGAGCATGACGGTGTTCCCGATGTCATGCGCGGCGAAGAAGTGCAGATCTTCGGCGCCATGGCATTGATGGACGTCGACGAAGGCGTGTTCGTATTGCCGGGAACCCACAACAAGTGGGCCACGGTCAAGAAGGGCCGCGTTACGGGCTTTCGCACCTTCATGACCGGCGAGTTCTATGCGCTGCTGAGCCAGCATTCGATTCTTGCGCGCACGCTCGATGCCGATGCACCGCTCGACGAAGCCGCTTTCGTGCAAGGCGTTACCCGCGCCGACAACGGCCAGGGCCTGCTGCACAACGCTTTCGGTGCGCGCACGCTGGCGCTGTTCGAACGCATGCCCAGGCAGGAACTCGCGAGTTATCTCTCGGGCCTCCTGATCGGCGAAGAGCTGCGCACGCAATCGCTGCATGCCTTCGGCGAAGTGGTGCTGATCGGCTCCCCCGCACTCACCCAACGCTACACGCTCGCGCTGAGCGCCACCGGCACCGCCACCCGCACGCACGGTGCCGAAGCCACCTGGGCCGGACTGCATGCGCTGTCCGGCTTTCTCGACGCAGACAGAACGCCCTCATGACCACTCCCCAAGAAAAATTCGACGCCGCGATGCGCGAGCTGCCGCTGGTCGCCATCTTGCGCGGGCTCACGCCACCCGAGGCCGCCGATGTGGGCGACGCCATCGTCGAGTCCGGCTTCCGGCTGCTCGAGGTGCCGCTCAATTCGCCCAAGCCCTATGCCAGCATCACGCTGATGCGCACGCGCTTTCCGCAAGCGCTTGTGGGTGCCGGCACGGTGCTCGATGCGCAGCAGGTGCGCTACGTGCATTCAGCCGGCGGCGAGCTCATCGTGTCGCCCAACTTCAACGCCGAGGTCATCGCCGAAGCCGTGCGGCTCGGCATGGTGTGCCTGCCCGGCGTGATGACGCCGACCGAAGCTTTCGGCGCGCTGGCCGCGGGCGCCACCGGACTCAAGCTCTTTCCGGCCGAGCTGGCATCGCCCGCGGTGGTGAAGGCGCTGCTTGCGGTGTTGCCCGCCGGCACGCCGCTGATGCCCGTGGGCGGCATCACGCCGGCCAACATGGCCGAGTGGCGTGCGGCTGGCGCGTCGGGCTTCGGCATCGGCTCTGCGCTCTATAAGCCGGGCAAGCAAGCCTCGGAGGTGCGCGCCGATGCTCAGAAATTCGTTGCAGCCTATGCGGGCGCAATCCACGCCTGAAGCATTTTTTTCTTTCAACCACATCCACGAGGCCCCGTCGATGTCCGCAGATTCAGACTACGCCAGCCCCGCCGTGCGCAAGTTGCGCGAAGACCTTGCGCTCGCATTGCGCGCAGCCGCACACCACGGCCTGTCCGAAGGGGTCTGCAACCATTTCAGCGTGATGCTCCCGGGCGCGCAAGACCGCTACCTGATCAACCCTCGCGGCCTGCACTGGAGCGAGATCGGGCCCGACGACATCGTGCTGATCGACGTGCACGGCGAGGTGCTTGCCGGCCGCCACCGGGTGGAACCGACCGCCCTCTTCATCCACGGCGCGGTGCACCGCATTACTGGCCACGCCGTCGTGCTGCACTGCCACATGCCCTATGCGACCGCGCTCACGCTCACGGTCGATCGCGCGCTCGACCCCACGCTGAGCCAGAACGCGATGCGCTACATGAACCGCATCGCGATCGACGCGGTGTACAACGGGCTCGCGCTCGACGATGCCGAGGGCGAGCGCATCGCACGCGCCATGGTGGGAAAAGACGTGGCCTTTCTCGCGAACCACGGCGTGGTCGTGGCGGGCGCCACCATTGCGCACGCCTACGACGATCTCTACTACCTCGAACGCGCAAGCCTGCACCAGGTGATTGCGCAATCGACCGGTCGCCCGCTGGTTCCTGTCGACCCCGAGATGGCCGCCCACGCAGCCGCGCAAATCCAGGGCGAACGCGAGCAGTCCGACCTGTTTTTCGAGGCGCTCCGGCGCATGCTGCCTCCGCCACACGGCTGACGTCCGTTCGGCCGGTTCCGGCCGCGGCACAGGGCGCCTAGGATGGCGGAACGGCTGCGCAGCGGCTTACAGCTCTTTATCGGATTTCGCGCGAGCCTTACACAGCGTTCACATGGAAGCCCGACGATAGGGCTTCCAACCACTCCATTGGAGTTGCCATGAAAAAGCTCATCTTCGCAATCAGCGCCGCTGCCCTGCTTTCGCTGACCGCCCTCAGCGCTCCGGCCCAAGCCCAGACCGGCGGCCGCTTCATTCAGGCCCAGGTGTATGTCGTGCCCGCGCCGCCGCCGCCGCGCCATCACTACTATGCTCCGCCGCCTCCGCGCCACCACTACTACGGCCCGGGCTACCACCGCGGCCACGACCGCTACGAGCACCGCCGGCATCGCCATTGGGAAGAGCGCCGCTACGGCCGCAGGGACTACGACGGCGACGGCGTTCCCAACCGCTACGACCGCCGGCCCGAGAACCCCTACCGCTATTGATTTCGCGCGCCGGGCCTTGCCTGGGCCCGAGCCGGCTCAGGCTTGTGCCGCCACGCGCCGCAGCAGGTTTGCGGGCGAGCGCGGCCAGCCGACGCGGCCGAACCACGCGCCGCCTGCAATTGCCGACGCGATGACGATGCCGTACACCACCAGCGCCACGCCTTGCGCGGCGAACACGCCGGTCAGCCCGCCGCCCCAGCGCAACGCCAGCCAGCCGCCGATGCCGGCCACGGCCAGCCGCGCGATGTTGCCGAGCACGGGCCACAGCAGGCGACCTGCTCCCTGCGAAGCAAAGTACAGCACCAGGCCCACACCGAAGAAGCCGTAGAGCGGCCCCACCACGCGCAAGTAGTGCGCGCCGGTTTCGAGCATGGCGGGGTCATTGCCGAACAGCAGCAGCCAGGGGCGCGGAAACAGCGCCGCGGCCAGGCCGATGGTTTCGGTCAGCGCAAAAGCCAGCGCGGCACCGGCCCATGTGGCGCGCAGCGCGCGTTCGCGCTGGCCGGCGCCCATGCAGGTGCCCACCATCGCGACCAGTGGCGCGCCAAGTCCGAACACCAGCGGCACCAGCAAATATTCGAGCCGCGATGCGGTTCCGTAGCCCGCCAGTGCGCCTGAACCGAAATGGCCGGTCAGTGCAGTCGCAATGCCGATCGACAGGTTGGTTGCCACCGTGGACACCGCACCCACCAGCCCGATGCCCAGGATGTTGCGGAACAGCGGCCAGCGCAGCTTCAGCGCGGCGAGCGTCGGGCGCAGCAAGCTGCGCGGCGAGCGCAGGTACACGATGAGCGCCGCCGAGCCCAGCAGGTAGTACAGCAGCAGCGCCATCGCGCCGCCCGCAATGCCCATGCCCGGCAGCGGACCCCAGCCGAAGATCAGCAACGGCGATGCGGGAATGAGGAACACCACGCCCGCCACCGTTACGTTCGCCGGCACCGCCATGTTGCCGGTGCCGCGGATGATGGCCGACAGCGAGTTGAAGAGCCACACCAGCACCGCGCCCGCAAACACCCAGTTCGAGTACGTCAGCGCCGCCTCGAGCGCGGCACCGGTGCCGCCCATGATTCCGTACAGCCAGCGCCCGCCGGCCAGCAGCGCGAGCGAGAAGAGCAAGCCGAAGCCGATGGCAATGACTACCGCGTGCCACACCAGCGCGTCGGCATCATCGCGGCGGCGCGCTCCCAGCGCGCGTGCAATGGACGAGGCAATGCCGCCGCCCATGGCGCCGCTCGACGTCATCTGCATCAGCATGACGATGGGAAACACCAGCGCCATGCCCGCGAGCGCCTCGGTGCCCAGCTTGCCGACGAAGTAGGTTTCGATGAGCCCGACGGAAGCCTGCGCCACCATCACGAGCACATTGGGCGCGGCCAGCCGCAGCAGCGTCGGCACGATGGGCGCTTCGAGCAGCCGCCGCGTGCGCGGATCGAATTCCTGGTTCATTCATCGACCCCTGTGCTTTGCACGCGGTGCGCGCTCATGCGGCCGCCAGCTTCGAACGCACGAGCCGCGCTTCGCGGATCGGCAAGTGCACCAGCGCGGCCCCGGCGGCGAGTGCGATGTCGATGTACCAGACGATGTCGTAGTTGCCCGTGGCCTGGAAGACGTAGCCGCCCAGGAACGCGCCCAGGAAGCCGCCGACCTGGTGCGCCAGCATCACGATGCCGAACAGCATTGCCATGTTGGCCGGCCCGAACATCTTGGCGACGAGGCCCGCGGTCGGCGGCACGGTCGACAGGAAGGTCACACCCATCACGGCGGCAAACACCAGCATCACCGCGGTCGTCTTCGGCGCCAGCAGGAACACCAGCACGGCGATACCGCGCGTGGCATAGACCAGCGACAGCAGCGACTTCATGCGCCAGCGCCCCACGGCCCAGCCCATGGCCAAGCTGCCGACAATGTTGAAGAGCCCGATCATCGCCAGCGCCCAGCCGCCGACTTCGGCCGGCAGCCCGCAGGCTGCGACGACACCGGGCAGGTGCGTGGCCAGAAAGGCGACGTGAAAGCCGCAGACCAGGAAGCCCAGGCTCAGGTAGCGGTAGCTGGGCGTCGCGAGCGCCTGGCCGATGGCCTGGCGCGCACTCAGCGGCTTGGTGCCCGATGCGGCCGCCGACGCCGCGGCCATGGCGTTCGAATTGCCCTTGAGCACCCATGCGGCCGGCAACGCCAGCAGCACCAGTACGCCGAGCCACTGCATCGCGCCGGCCCAGCCCACCGCCGCCGTCAGGCCGACGGCGATCGGCGCCATCGCGAACTGTCCGAAGGAGCCACCGGCATTCACCATGCCGGTGGCCAGGCCACGCTTGTTCGCCGGCACCAGGCGCGTGGTCGCGGCCATCAGCACCGAAGGGCCCGCCATGCCGGCGCCGCCGGCCGCCAGCACGCCAATGGCGAAGATCAGGCCGGCCGTGCTCGTCATGAGCGGCGTGATGAGCGTGCCGATGGCCACCAGCAGCACGCCGATGAACACCACGCGCCCGGTGCCGATGCGGTCGGCCACGGCCCCCCCGAAGGGCTGCGTGAGCCCCCACCAGAGCTGCCCGAAGGCGAACGCAAGGCTGATGCTGCCGATGCCGAGCGCGGTCGAGGTGTTGAGTGCCGAGAGGAACAGCCCCATCGTCTGGCGCACGCCCATCGTGAGCGCGAAAGCGCCCGCGGCCGCCAGCAGCACGAGCCAGAGCGCATGGCGCCGTACAGAGGTTTCATTCATCGCGGGCTCCTGTTGGGTCTTCCGGCTGTGCATCGCCCAGCCCGGCACGCTGCAGCAATTCCAGGCTTTCGTCGAGAAGGGCATGCAGCGCCAGCACGCGCTCCGTGCCGAGGATGTCGTTGAGCGCCAGCTGCGCGCCGTGCCACAGGCGCTGCGCCTCGGCCCGCTTTTCGCGGCCCGCGTCGGTGATCGACAGCATGCGGCTGCGCGCATCGGGGCCTTCGGTCTGCACCAGGAAGCCCGCCGCCAGCATCGGCTTGAGATTGCGCGTGAGCGTGGAGGCGTCGACGTTCATCTCACGCGCCAGGTCGACCGGGCGCAGCGGCCCGAAGTGCAGCACATGCGAGAGCAGTGAATACTGCGTGGTCTTGAGCCCGCTGGGCGCAACGTGCGCGTCATACAGGCGCGACGCCAGCCTGGAGAGCCGCCGCAAGCGGAAATTGGTACATCCCTGGGGCTTCAGCTGAGGGGGCTTCAGAGCGGTGTTCATTTTTTGATTGTAGCTACAATAATTGCATCTACAACCATCGAGGAGATTTCATGTCCGAGCCCCATTCCATCGACGCCTGGATCGCCCAGGAGGCGGAGATCGTCCAACGCCTCGATGCGGGACCCGGCCCCGGCCTGGCACGACCCGAGCAGATCGCCGGCAAAACCGGGCTGGAAATGATGGAAGCGATGCTGCGCGCCGAAATCCCCTACGCCGCCATCGCCAAGACGCTCGACTTCACGCTTCTTTCGGTGAGCCCCGGCGTGGCCGTGTTCCAGGGCACACCGCTGCCGCAGCATCTGAATCCGCTCGGCACCATCCATGGCGGCTGGGTTGCCACGCTGCTCGATTCGGCGCTGGGCTGCTCGGTCCACACCATGATGCCGGTCGGCCGCGCCTACACCACCGCCGAGCTGAGCGTGAACTACGTGAAGGGCCTCACACCCAAGGTGCAGCGGGTTCGTGCCGAGGGCAAGGTCATTCATTGCGGCCGGCAACTCGCCACCGCCGAGGCGCGGCTTTTCGGACCGGACGGGACGCTGTACGCGCACGCCACCACCACCTGCCTGGTGTTCGAGATGCCTTCTCCTCGGTAAGCCGGGCCGCCGCCATGCCATCCACGCCCCTCGACCCTGGCCTCGCGCCGGCTTTCAAGACCCTTCTTGCCGAGAGATACAGCTGCAGGGCCTACCTTGCCGAACCCGTCGCGCGCGAGACGATCGATGCGATCCTTCAGATGGCGCAGCGCACCGCTTCCTGGTGCAACTCGCAGCCATGGCAAGTCATCGTCACCAGTGCGGCCGCCACCGAACGCCTGCGCCAGGTTTTCGATTCCGACGAAGCCGCGGCCGATGCCGCGTTCGACATCGCGCCTCCGGCGGAATACCGCGGCGTGTACCAGGAGCGCCGCCGCGAATGCGGTTTTCAGCTGTACGAAAGCGTCGGCATCGCGCGCGGCGATCGCGAGGCTGCGGCGCGGCAGGCCAAGGAGAACTTCAGGTTCTTCGGGGCACCGCACCTGGCCCTCGTGACCACCGAGGCAGTGCTCGGCACCTACGGCGCGGTGGATTGCGGCGCCTATGTCGGCAACTTCATGCTGGCGGCACGCAGCCTGGGCGTGGCCAGCATTGCGCAGGCGGCCGTGGCGTCGCGCTCGAGGTTCCTGCACCGCTGGTTCGAGATTCCGGACGACCGCCAGATCGTCTGCGGGATCTCGTTCGGCTATGAGGATCCGTCGCACCCGGCCAACCGCTTTCGCACCACGCGCGCAGCGCCGGGCGAGGCTTGTCAATGGGTGGATTAACCGGCGCGGCCCGGTGCTTCTTGTAAGTGCAAGGACGTAAAACCGCCTCAATGGCAGTGATAATGATTCGCATCGTTGCCATGCGGCCGCGATGCTTCTCTCGAAACCTGTCCCTGCACCTGGAGGATCCTTCATGACCGACCGCCTCGGCGTTCAAGGCCGCGCCGCCCGCGCATTGCTCGGCGTCTCCGCCGCCTGGCTGGCCGCTGCCGCCCTGCCTGCCTTCGCCGCCAACGACGAACTCACGCTCTACACAACGCGTGAACCCGCGTTGATCCAGCCGCTGATCACGGCCTTCAGCACGCAGACCAACATCAAGGTCAACACCGTGTTCGTGAAGGACGGCCTGCTGGAGCGCGTCAAGGCCGAAGGCGCACGCTCGCCGGCCGACGTGCTGATGACGGTGGACATCGGCAACCTGATGGACCTGGTGGACGGCGGCGTGACGCAGCCGGTGAAATCGGCCGCGCTCGAATCGGCCATTCCCGCCAACCTGCGCGGCGCCGATGGGCAGTGGTTCGCGCTCTCGCTGCGCGCGCGCGTGCTCTACGCCGACAAGAACCAGCCGCTCACCCGCTTCAGCTATGAAGACCTGGCCAACCCGAAGTGGAAGGGCAAGGTCTGCATCCGCGCGGGCCAGCATCCCTACAACACGGCGCTGATCGCATCGATGATCGCGCATGACGGCGAAGCCAAGACCGAACAATGGCTGCGCGGCGTCAAGGCCAACCTGGCGCGCAAGGCCACCGGCGGCGACCGCGACGTGGCGCGCGACATCCTGGGCGGCATCTGCGACATCGGCCTGGCCAACTCGTACTACGTCGGCCAGATGAAGAGCGCCAAGGAAGGCACCGACGCACGCAAGTGGGGCGACGCCATCAAGGTGATCCGCCCGACCTTCGCGGGTGGCAAGAGCGGCGGCACGCACGTCAACATCAGCGGCGCGGCCGTGGCCAAGAACTCGCCGCAACGCGCCAACGCGGTCAAGCTGCTCGAGTTCCTGGTGTCGGAGCCGGCGCAATCGCTGTACGCCCAGGCCAACTACGAATACCCGGTGCGCAAGGGCGTGGCGCTCGACCCGATCATCGGCGAGACCATCGGCGAGCTGAAGGTCGACCCGCTGCCGCTCACCGACATTGCCAAGTACCGCAAGCAAGCCAGCGCGCTTGTCGACAAGGTCGGCTTCGATCAGTGATGAACACGGCCGGGCACGCCTTGCCGGTGCCTGAATGCTGATCGCGCGGAGGCGGTTGCCGGGCCTGCACGCTGCAGGCCCGCTCTGGCGCAGCGCTTCGTTCGCAATTGCCGTCGGCGTACTTGCGCCGGTGCTCACGCTCGCCTGGCTCGCGTTCGGCTCCGGCGTGGCGCACTGGGGGCCGCTGTTCGCGCACGTGCTGCCGCAGGCGGCGCTCAATACGGCCGTGCTGCTGGCAGGTGTCGGGGTGCTGGTGCTGGTGATAGGCACCGGGTGCGCCTGGCTGGTCACGGCCTGCGACTTTCCGGGGCGCCGCGTGCTGCACTGGGCACTGCTGCTGCCGCTGGCCATGCCGACCTACATCGTCGCCTTCGCCTACCTGGACCTGCTGCACCCCATCGGCCCCGTGCAGGGTGCAATCCGCTGGGCATTGGGCTTCGACAGCCCGCGCCAGTTCCGCCTGCCCGACCTGCGCTCGATGCCCGGTGCAATCTTCGTGCTGGGCTTTGTGCTCTACCCGTACGTCTACATGACGGCGCGCGCGATGTTCATGACGCAGCCGGCCCACTTGATGGAAGCCGCCCGCACGCTGGGCGAAAGCCGGCGCGGTGCGTTCTTTCGCGTGGCGCTTCCGCTCGCGCGCCCGGCGCTTGCCGTGGGGCTGAGCCTTGCGCTGCTCGAAACGCTCAACGACATCGGCGCCTCCGAATTCCTGGGCGTGAACACGCTCACCGTGGCGGTCTACACCACGTGGATCACGCGCTCCGACCTGGCCGGCGCGGCGCAGATTGCCTGCGCAATGCTGTTCGTGGTGGTGGCCCTGGTCTGGCTCGAACGCAACGGCCGCCGGCATCAGCGTTTCGGCTCGACGCAGCGCATGCGCCCGATGCAGCCGCGGCGCCTGCACGGCTGGGCGGCATGGCTGGCCACTGCCACCGCCGCGTTGCCGGTGATGATCGGATTCGCAGCGCCTGCTCTCTACCTCGTCTGGGAAAGCAGCAAGCGCCTGCGCCAGGGCGGCGGCATTTCGCAAGGCCTGCTCTCCAGCCTCGGCAACACGCTGGCACTGGCCGCGGGCGTGACCGTCGTCGCCGTGGCCGCCGGGCTGGTGGTGGCATGGGCGGCCCGCAGCCAGGGGTCGCGGCCCAACCGCGCGCGCTGGCAGGCGCGCGTGGCCGCGCTGGGCTACGCCGTGCCGGGTACGGTGCTCGCCATTGGCCTGCTCACGCCCGCGCTGGCGTTCGACGCCGCATTGGCAAACACGTTCGGCCTCGCGGGCCTGCCGCTGATGGGCGCGGGTGTGGTGCTGGTGGTGGCCTGCGCCATCCGTTTTCTCGCCATGCCGGTGGGTGGCATCGAAGCCGGGCTCGCCCGTATTCCTCCGGCCATCGAACAGGCCTCGCGGCTGCTGGGCGAAACCACCGGCGGCACGCTGCGCCGTGTGCACCTGCCGCTGCTGCAGCCCGCCATTGCCACTGGCGCGCTGCTGGTCTTTGTCGACGCCATGAAAGAGCTGCCCGCCACGCTGCTGCTGCGCCCCGCCAATTTCGACACCCTGGCCACATGGCTCTATGCCGAGGCCGCCCGCGGCACGTACGAGGAAGGCGCCATTGCCGCGCTGGCCATCGTCGCGGCCGGGCTGCTGCCTGTGGTGCTGCTGGCACGCAATCAACTGGGCACGCCATCGGCTTTGCCCGGTCCGGACAAAACATGAGTTCCCCCCTTTCCCTCGAGTCGATCCAGCTCGCCTACGAAACACCGCGCGGCCTGCACACCGTGGTGAACGACTTTTCGCTGTCCCTGCCCGCAGGCGAAATAGCCTGCCTGTTCGGCCCTTCGGGCTGCGGCAAGACCACCGTGCTGCGGGCCATCGCCGGCTTCGAGCCCGTGCGCGCCGGCACGATCCGGCTCGGCGACGTGCTGCTGTCTTCGACCCAGGTGCACCTGCCGCCCGAGCAGCGGCGCGTCGGCATGATGTTCCAGGAGTACGCGCTGTTTCCTCACCTCTCGGCAAGCCAGAACGTGGCTTTCGGCTTGCGCCGCGCGGGCCGCGTGCAGCAGCAGTCGCGCACGGCCGAAATGCTCTCGCTCGTCGGCCTGGCGGACGCCGGTGAACGCTTTCCGCACGAGCTCTCGGGCGGCCAGCAGCAACGCATTGCGCTGGCCCGTGCGCTGGCGCCTTCGCCCGCGCTGCTGTTGCTCGACGAGCCTTTTTCGAACCTCGATGGCGGCACGCGCGAACGCCTGACGGCGGAGGTGCGCGGCATTCTCAAGCGCGCCGGGCAGACCGCCATCCTGGTCACCCACAACGATGCCGAAGCCCATGCCATGGCCGACCGCATCGGCGTGATGCACGCAGGCCGCATCACGCACTGGCTGGACACCGCCAAATAGCACAAGGCGCCCATTCGGCGAATGGGCTTTTCGGGAAAAGGTTGTTCGGGATCGCAAGAATGCGGCGCTCCCACCTTCCTATTTTTCCGGAGCACGCCCATGGCCCAACCCCTTACCCTCGTCAGCCACCTGCTGTGCCCCTATGTGCAGCGCGCAGCCATTGCCCTGGCCGAGAAGAACGTGCCTTTCGAACGCGTGGTGATCGACCTCGCGGACAAGCCGGACTGGTTCATTGCGATCTCGCCGCTCGGCAAGGTTCCGCTGCTGCGCCTTCAGCGGCCAAGCGGCGGCGAAGCGGTGCTGTTCGAAAGCAACGTGATCTGCGAATACCTCGAAGAAACCCAGCCGGGCCCGCGCCTGCATCCTGAAGACCCGCTCACCCGCGCCGAGCACCGCGCGTGGATGGAATTCGGCTCGGCCATATTGGGCGACCTGTGGGGCTACGAGACCACGCGCGATGCCGAAGTGTTCGAGCAGAAGCGCCTGGCGCTCGCCGCCAAGTTCGAGCGCGTCGAAGCAGCGCTAGGCGCCGGCCCGTACTTCGCGGGCGAAAACTTCAGCCTGGTCGATGCGGTCTTCGCGCCCGTCTTTCGCTACTTCGAGGTGTTCGACGAGATCAGCGACTCGCACATCTTCGATGCGCTGCCCAAGGTGAATGCATGGCGCAAGGCACTGGCCGCGCGGCCCAGCGTGCGCAGCGCCGTGGTGCCGGAGTATCCGCAGCACCTGCGCGAATTCCTGAAGAAGCACGAGGCGCACTTGCTCACGCTCGCGTAAAACCGACAATCGAATTCTTCCCACAACAACGAACAGGCACCCACGAGATGCGACTTCTCCACACCATGCTGCGCGTCGGCAATCTCCAGCGTTCCATCGACTTCTATACGAAGGTGCTGGGCATGAACCTGCTGCGCACCTCCGAGAACCCCGAGTACAAATACAGCCTCGCCTTCGTCGGCTATGGCAACGGCAACCCCGACCAGGCAGAGATCGAGCTCACCTACAACTGGGGCACCGAAAGCTACGAGCTCGGCACGGCCTACGGCCACATCGCGCTCGGCGTGCCCGATGCCTATGCAGCCTGCGAAAAGATCAAGGCGGCCGGCGGCAACGTCACGCGCGAGGCCGGCCCGGTAAAGGGCGGCAGCACCGTGATCGCCTTCGTCACCGATCCGGACGGCTACAAGGTCGAACTGATCCAAGACAAATCGAAGACCTCCGGCGACAAGGCAGACGCCGCCGCAGACGCTTTGCGCGCACCTTGATCAGCCGCCGCAATGAGTGCCGGCCACCGGGCCGGCACCGCCAGGTTGCAAGCAACCGTAAGAAACGCGAGGCCTGGAATGCGCGGGCGAATTAACGAGACAAAATAGCCGCCTTCGCAGGGGCGACCGGCATATTCTTTGCTGCTGTTCCTTGGCAAGAAGCGTTAATGCTTAACGCTTCAGACGCCCGAATTTGCAACAAGAACTTTCATGCTTGAACGCGGATAGCAGTTCAAAAGTATTGAAATGGCTCGTTGATTTTTTCCCCGTCTTCCAAATGAGCGCTTTCTTCTAAAGCGGAACGAATTTGACCAGTTTAAGCATCCGCGGCAAGGCGATCGACCCGGCAATATCGCTCATCGTATTTCTATTTGCCGCGCTCGTCGTTGGAGCCATTCCGTTCGCGTATCACGACACGGCAGCCCAGATCTTTCCGGACGAGGACACGCTGCTGAGCTTCTTCGGCGCCGATTCATGCCAGCTGACCTCCACCACCATCGAGGAAAGAAACTCCTACGCCTGCAGCGCGTTCCTTCTTGAATCGGTGGGGTTGAGCGCCGGCACCGCGCCATTGGCGGGCGCCCTGCTGAGCGTGTCGCTCACCTTGATTCCGATCTTTCAGTTCGCCCGCATTCCCTTGGGCGTATTTCTCGCGTCGCTGGCCTGGGGCGTCATCCGGGCGATTTTTCTTTCTGTTCTCTCCAAGGACATGCTGTCCGCCGCCGTGGTCCTCGTTTCGGTCATGGCTGCCCGGCAACCATGGTTCGGGCTCACGTGGCTGTTGTCCGCCACGATTTACGGCTGGGTCGTCAGAAAGTACTGGCTGCTGGTCAGCGGCGTCTGGTTCGGGCTGAGGCTCATCAGAAAGCAGCTCACTGTATTCAGGCTGCTGGTCGTCATTGTTCTGGTTTACATCGCACTGGCGCTGACATTCCAGATTGCGCTGGGCGTCACGCTGGACTTTGCCCGCCTCGCGGTCAATGAAAACCGGGAGGTTGGTGCCGAAGGATCGCGAACGGTGATCGAGGCGGTCATTGCTTCCGACAATGCACTGCTGCAAGCGCTCAATGCGACGATCACATTTTTCAGGCTCGCATTTCCGCTCGAGCTTCTGCGCTTTGGATCGGTCAGCCAGCTGGCATTTATTTCGATCATGCCTTTCACCTTCATCTGGATGGTGAAGGTCATTGTCAAGAGCGCGAAGTCTGACGATAAAAGGATCATCCAGGCCGGCAAGATTGCCTTGGCGCCTTTGTCTTTTCTCATTATCGAAGGCGTGTTCGAGCCCGATTTCGGCTCCTTTGCCCGTCACTTCGCCATTGTGAGCCCGCTTGTTTTTTCCGCCATGGCAATGCTGCAGAAAGCCGAACTGCGTGAAGAAAAGCGGCTGCGGCGCAGCGGCAATGCCGCCCCTTCCGGCGCACCGGCTCTCGTTGGCGCCATTCAGCAGGATCGCATCTCGTGAAGTCTCAATCCATCGCGGTCGACCAGCCCCAGTACGTTGAATCCATCCAGGCGGGAAGAGGCATTGCCGCTCTTTTGGTGGTGGTTCATCACATCGCGCAGAAATCGCACGCGCTTTCGGGCGGCGCCATTCCGTTGTTCGATTTCGGGATCGTCGGGGTTGATATCTTTTTCATGATCAGCGGCTTCATCATCTACTTTGTCACCGCGAACAAGACGATGACACATGTGGAGTTCATGGAAAAGCGGATCGTGCGGGTGTTTCCGCTGTATTGGGGGCTCTCGTTGCTGGCATTGCTGGTTCTGATCTTCAAGCCCAACCTGATCAACAGCAACGCGCAGCAAGCAACGGATATTGCCGCCTCGTTTTTCTTGTGGCCCACCACCGCGCCATACCTGGTGAACAACGGCTGGACGCTGACCTACGAGATCATCTTCTATGCGCTCTGGGCACTCGTCGCGCTGCCGACAGCCAATCGAAAAACCGCAACCATTGCGTGCCTGGTACTGGCTGCGGGTTCATTCATGGGGCTGCTTTTCAACGTAGATCCCAAGGTCATCAATTTTTCGCTGTTCGTGGAATTTGCCTTTGGCGTGGCCGTTGGCGTCGCGTTCAAGAAGGGGGTGTTCCGCCAGCACATTCCTGCCGCCATCGGCCTGACCGTTGCCGGTGCTTTTCTCGCCCACCTGGCCATATCCCAGGGCCTTGGCAGCGGCCAGTTGCGGGGGTTTGCGCTGGCAATTCCTTCGGCCATGATGTTCATCGGAATCATCCTGCTCGGGCCGTTCTGGAAAAGAATGCGCACGGTGCTGGCCATTGGTGACAGCTCCTATTCGCTGTACCTCTTTCATCCGTTCATCCTGGTCGGCATTCCCATCACGGTGAAGCTGCTCGGCATTTCCTCGCCGGTGCAGATACTCGCCATTTCCGCCGCGGTCGGCGTTGCGGCCATTGCGGCTTCGCACATGGTCTACAAGCTGGTGGAATTTCCGCTCACGCAAATGATGCGCGGAATGATCAAGTCCGCGAAGTCGCTTGGCGCAGCAAGAGCCAGGTAATTGCGGTCCGCTGAGCCTCGGCGCGATCAGCAGCCCAGCAGATCGGCCAATTGGTTGATGTCTCGCGCATGCAGGTTGTTCTCTGCGTTCGGCGAAACATCCTTGGGCTGCGCGCTGCCGAATTCGTGGGGGCGCTCGATGTAGGCGGTCTTCAGGCCGCACACGCGCGCCGCGGCAAGATCGTCATGGTGCGCCGCCGCCAGCATGACCTGGCCGGGCGTTGCGTCGAACACGCCCGCCACGCCAAGGTAAGTGCGCGGATCGGGCTTGTAGGCCTTGAACACTTCGGCCGAGAGCACGCAATCCCATGGCAGGCCGGCGCGTTTGGCCATTTCGGTGAGCAGGCCGATGTTGCCGTTGGACAACGTGCAGATGGTGAACTTCTTCTTCAGGCGCGTGAGCCCCTCGACCGCATCGGGCCATGCGGGCAGCCGGTGCCAGGCGCGGCTCAGGTGGCGCTTGGCGGCGGTGTCGAGTTGCTCGGCCAGGCCGAAGTCATGCAACACCTGCTCGAGCATGCTCAGGTGCAGTTCGTCGAGCAGCGTGAAGCCGCCCTCGCCCGCGGCAATGCGCTCCATCACCGATTTCATTGCGGGCTGGTAGCCGGCGCGCCACGCCAGCGCGAAGGTGGCGCCGTCCACACCCGGCAACGCGAGTTCGGCCTCGGCGGCAATGCCGCTGTGCCAATCGACCACCGTGCCGAAAACGTCGAACGCGATGACCTTCAGGTCGCTCGCGTCGAAATCCGCGCGCATGGTCAGCGCTGCAGTTGGCTCGCGGCGCGTGCCAGCTGCTCGATCAGCGCCCAGTTGCCTTCGCGGATCGCGTCGGTCGGCACGATCCACGAGCCGCCCACGCAAGCCACGTTCGAGAGCGCGAGAAACTCGGCTGCGTTGCCCGCATGGATGCCGCCGGTGGGGCAGAAGGTGACGTCGCCGAACGGCCCTTGCCAGGCCTTGAGCATCGGCAGGCCGCCCGCCTGCAGCGCGGGAAAGAACTTGAGCTCGGTGTAGCCGTCTTCCTGCGCCGTCATGATTTCGCTGCCGGTGGCCACGCCGGGCAGCAGCGGCAAGCCGAGGTCGTGGCAGGCCTTGCCCACCGCGCGCGTGTAGCCCGGGCTCACGCCGAACTTGGCCCCGGCCAGCGCCGAGGCTTGCGCATCGGCCGCGCTGCGGATGGTGCCGGCGCCGGCCACGGCTTCGGGCACGTCCTTGGCAATGGCTTCGATGCACTCGAGCGCCTGCGGCGTGCGCAGCGTGACTTCGAGCATGCGGATGCCGCCGGCCACCAGCGCGCGCGCCAGTGGAATGGCATGTTTCACGTCGTTCAGCACGATGACCGGGATGACCGGCGCATCGCGCATGACGTCGAGTGCGGTGAGTTTGTCTGTCATTTCATTGCTCCATTGTTCACAGCCACGAGCATGCGCCCTCTTCCGCGGTCAGTGCATTGCGCCGCATGCCGGCGAACAGTTCGCGGCCGAGGCCGTGGCCGTCGGCGATGCGCTTGGCTTCGGGCAGCTTGGCAAGCTCGCGTTCGGCCCATTCGTCGTCGGGCACCAGCACGGCAAGCGTACCCGCTACCGCATCCAGGCGTATGACGTCGCCGTCGCGCACCTTGGCGAGCGGGCCGCCCGCGGCGGCTTCGGGCGAGACATGAATCGCGGCCGGAATCTTGCCCGATGCGCCGCTCATGCGGCCGTCGGTGACCAGCGCCACGCGAAAGCCCTTGCCCTGCAGCACCGACAGCGGCGGCGTGAGCTTGTGCAGCTCGGGCATGCCGTTGGCCTGCGGGCCCTGCCAGCGCACCACGCACACCACGTCGCGCTCGAGTTCGCCGGCGGTAAAGGCCTGCTGCAGCGCGGCCTGCGAATCGAAAACGCGCGCCGGCGCTTCGATCACGTGGCGGTCGTCGGGCACCGAAGACACCTTGATCACGCTGCGCCCCAGGTTGCCGTTGAGCAGCTTCAGGCCACCAGTGGCGCTGAAAGGGTTCTCCACGGGCCGAGCCACCGCCTCGTCCTTCGAAGGCGCGGCGGATTGCCACACCAGGCGCTTGTCGTCGGCCATGGTGGGCACGTTCGCAAATTCGCGAATGCCGCCGGCGCGCACGGTCAGCACGTCGGCATGCATCAGGCCCGCATCGAGCAGCTCGCCCATCACGAAGCCCGGACCGCCCGCCGCCTGGAATGCGTTCACGTCGGCGCTGCCGTTGGGGTACACGCGCGTCAGCAGCGGAATCACGTCGGAGAGGCGCGAGAAGTCGTCCCAGTCGATCACGATGCCGGCCGAGCGCGCCACGGCCACCCAGTGGATCAGGTGGTTGGTGGAGCCGCCGGTGGCAAGCAGCGCAACCATGGCATTGACGATGCAGCGCTCGTCCACGACTTCGCCGATGGGCGGGCAATTGAATGCGGTTTCGCTCGCGCGGCCGAGCACCGTGCGAACGGCCTCGCGCGTGAGCGTTTCGCGCATGGCGTCGCCGGGCTGGATGAAGGCCGTGCCGGGCACATGCAGGCCCATGGCTTCGAGCAGCATCTGGTTGCTGTTGGCCGTGCCGTAGAAGGTGCAGGTGCCCACGGTGTGATAGGCCGCCATCTCGGCGTCGAGCAGGCCCTGCCGGCCGACCAGGCCTTGCGCGGCCTGCTCGCGCACCTTGGATTTTTCGCCGTTCGACAGGCCCGAGGGCATGGGGCCAGCGGGCACGAACACCGTGGGCAGGTGGCCGAAGTGCAATGCGCCGATCAACAGGCCCGGCACGATCTTGTCGCACACGCCCAGAAGCAATGCGCCGTCGAACATGTCGTGCGTGAGCGCCACCGCGGTGCCCATGGCGATCACGTCGCGGCTGAAGAGGCTCAACTCCATGCCGGGCGTGCCCTGGGTCACGCCGTCGCACATGGCGGGCACGCCGCCGGCCACCTGCGCCGTGGCGCCGAGGCTGCGCGCCTCGTTCTTGATGATGTCGGGGTAGCTCTGGTACGGCGCGTGGGCCGAGAGCATGTCGTTGTAGGCGGTGACGATGCCGATGTTGGGCGCGCGCTCCGTCACCACCCTGAACTTGTCGTTGGCAGGAATGCCGGCCACGGCGTGCGCGACGTTGGCGCAGCCCATGCGGTCGGAGCCGCGGTCGCGGTTGCGGATTTCGGTGAGGCGCTGGAGGTACGCGGTGCGCGGCCCCCGGCTGCGTTCGCGAATGCGAGCGGTAACGTCAAGGACGGTGGGATGTGTGCTCATGGGGATGTATTCGGTCGCACTGCCGGCATCTGGCCAATGTCACTTTTGCGACCTTCGACTTGGAAGTGAATAGTACCAAGACAGCAAGACCAAGGCCGATCGAAAACGGCCTTCCGGCAATACGCATTTACATCCCGCATCGAGATCCACGGGCTGATTGGGCGGAGGCCGCTCAATCGATGAGCTTGACTTCGACGCGGCGCGCCTCTGCGTTGTTGCCCGAACCCGCCGTGACAGCGGGCTTCTGCAGGTCGACCTTGCTCGCCGGAACGCCCAGGCCCACCAGCACGTCGCGGATCATCTCGGCGCGCTTCTTGGCAAGCTGCTCGTTGATGGCCGCGTCGCCGGTGGTGTCATGAAAGCCCGAGACCACGGCCTTGCGGCCGCTCTCCACGCCCTTGATGACGGCGGCCAGCGCCTCGGCGGCACCGGGTGCGAGATCGGCGCTGCCGGTCGCGAAATAGAAGTTCACCACGCCGTTGGCCACGCGGATGCTGGCGCCGTCGGGGATCACGACTGTGACCGTTTCGGTGACCTCGGCCACGGTGGTGGTGGGCGCCGGCGCCGCGGGGGCCGCTGCAACCGCTACGGCGGGCCTGGCCTTTGCCGCCGCGTTCTTGCCCTTGTGCCAGAACGCGATGCCCAGTACGAAAGAGATCACCAGCGCGATCAGTATCACGAGAAACCCGAGGGCGAATTTTTGCTGGCTGTCGTCTTCATTCATGGGTCTGCGTTCTCCGTAGGGAAGAGGTCGGTAAATAATGGTGCGGTGAACCATGATCGCCAAATTGTAGGCGCCGGCCCGTCGGGCCCCGCACCCGACCCCGGGCCGCCGGGGCTGGACCCGATGCCCCGGCCGTTGCGCGACCCGCAGCCGATGCTCGAACAGGCCATTGCCGACTGGGGCGGCCGCGAGGACCTGTGGCTCTTCGGCTACGGCTCGCTCATCTGGCGCCCCGAGTTCGACTTTGCCGAGCGGCGCTTTGCCTGGGTGCATGGCTGGCACCGCGCGCTGAAGATGTGGAGCCGCATCAACCGCGGCAGCGTGCAGACGCCGGGCCTCGTCTTCGGCCTGCTGTCGGGCGGCAGCTGCCGCGGCATGGTGTTCCGCGTGCCGGCTGTACAGGGCCTCGAAACGCTGCGCAGGCTCTGGCTGCGCGAAATGCCCACCGGCGTGTACGACCCGAAGTGGCTCAAGTGCGTCACCCCCGAAGGCCCGGTGCGCGCGCTTGCCTTCACGCTCTCCAGGCGCAGCCCCAATTTCACTGGGGAGCTCAGCGACGAGCGTTATCGCCACATCTTCACCCATGCGGTCGGCCGCTACGGCAGCTCGCTCGACTACGCACGCCAGACCTTGCTGGAGTTGCGCCGCCACTCGATCCACGATGCGGCACTGGCCCGGCTGGTTGCTCTGGCGCACGAGAGGCAAGAGCAGCAGGAGCAACACGACCGTGAGGCGCAGCAAGCGCAATCCGGCGCCGCGGCTGATTGCGGCACGCCTCCTGCTCCGGTATATGTTCCGGGGTCTCCGGACAAAAAAACTTCTTCTTCCCGTTCCTTTTCTTCCCAACAATCTTCCGGACCGTCCAAGGAAAAACCATGAACCATCGTCTCTCGATCGCCACCGGCACCGCCCTTCTCGCCAGCGCCCTGCTCTCGGCCTGCGGCGGCATGATGGGCGGCAAGCCGAGCGCGGCCGCCGAACTGATGCCCACCGCGGCGATCTCGCCCAACCCCACGCGCGGCACGGTGACCTTCACCGCGCTGGACCACGGCGTGCGTGTGGCCGGTGAAGTGCGCGGCCTGGCACCGGGCAGCGAGCACGGGTTCCACATTCATGAAAAGGGCGACTGCGGCGACAACGGCAACGCCTCGGGCGGCCACTTCAACCCCACCGGCGGCACGCACGGCAAGTTCGGCGCGCCGGGCAGCCACGCCGGCGAGCTCCCCAGCCTCGTGGCCGATGCCAGCGGCGTGGCGCGCTTTCGCGTCGACATCCACTCGATCTCGCTGACCGAAGGCGCCGCCAACAACGTGGTGGGCCGCGCGCTCGTCGTGCATCGCGACCGCGACGACTTCACGACCCAGCCAGCCGGCAACTCCGGCCCGCGCACGGCATGCGCGGTGATCGCGCGGCGCTGATCGCCGGTTAAGCCAACCCCGCCGAGCGCTCCCGCCAAAGGGCCTCGGCGTGCGCCAGGGCCTCCGGCGTGTCGATGTCGGTCACGATGCCCACGTCGTCCACCACAAGGTCTGCGACCGCGTCGATGGCGCGCATCGCCTTGAGGATGGGCGCGGCGCCGAAGTTTCCCTGCAGCGCCGCGAGCTGTGCGCGGCATCCGGCCGCAAAGCCCACCGGATGGCCGCGCTCGCCCTTGTATTGCGGCTGCGCGGCGCACGTGCGGCCGGTGAGGGCCCCCGCCACCGCGCGCAGGGTTTCAGGGCGCACCAGCGGCAGGTCGCCCGGCAGGATCAGCCAGCCGGCGGCGTCGGGCGTGGCCCGCACCGCGGCGGCAATCGAATCGCCCATGCCCGGGTGGCCGGCGTCTTCCAGGCGCCAGGGCAATCCGCTGGCGCGAACGGCATCGAGCGTTCGCTCGAGCACCGGCTTGCCCGCGAGCGGCGCCTGCAGCTTGGAGCCCACGCCACCGGCCGCGTTGAAACGCTCGCCGCGCCCCGAAGCCAGCACGATCACCCACGGAGAATTAGCCTTTGTCGCCATGGGCCGAGTATGTGCGCGGAATGGCGGCGGGCAAGGCTTGCGCAACAATGTCGGCATGACCTCTTCTCCAACCAACGAAACGTTGGCCGCGCTGCGCAAGAGCTACGAGCGGGCCGAACTCGGCGAAACCCACAGCGCCGACGATCCGCTGAAGCAGTTCGAACGCTGGCTCGGCGAAGCCATCGACGCCCAGGTGCCCGAGCCCAATGCGATGACCCTGTGCACCGTGGGCAGCGACCTGCGGCCTTCGAGCCGCATCGTGCTCATCAAGGGCTACGACGCACGCGGAGTCGTCTGGTACACCAACTACGAAAGCCGCAAGGGCCGGGAGCTGTCGGGCAATCCGTATGCGGCGTTGCAGTTCCACTGGGTCGAGCTCGAACGCGTGGTGCGCATCGAGGGCCGCGTCGAGAAAACCAGCGCCGAGGAAAGCGATGCCTACTTTGCCAGCCGCCCGCTCGACTCGCGCATCGGCGCCTGGGCCAGCCCGCAAAGCGAAGTGATCAGCGGCCGCGACGTGCTGGTGAAGAACGCCGCCGTGGCCGCCGCCAAGCACCTGCTCTCGCCGCCGCGCCCACCGCATTGGGGCGGCTACCGGCTTGTGCCCGACCGTTGGGAATTCTGGCAGGGCCGCAAGAGCCGCCTGCACGACCGGCTGCGCTACCGGCTCGAAGGCGGCAACTGGGTGCGCGAGCGGCTCGCACCCTGAGCCTGGTCAAGCCTCGCAGGCTGCGACCTTGAATTCGACGCGGCGGTCGAGCGCATCGCTCGCGTCATCGGCCCCGGTGCCCACGATGTTCTCGCGGAAGCCCATGCCCGATTCGCGCAGCTTTCTCGACAGCGGCGGCGCCTCGCCGACGAGGCGGGTCTTCACGCTCACGGCGCGCTGCAGCGACAAGCGCTCGTTGACCGCCTCCGGGCCGGTGCGGCTCGTGTGGCCCGTCACCACCACGCATGAATCGATCTGCGCCGCCTGGCGCGCGATCTGCCGCAGCCACATCGGATAGGCAGCGCTGATCTTCGGGTCGGCCAGGAAATCGGTCGAGCCGGGCTTGAACAGGAACTTCACGCTCAGGTTGTTGGTTTCCAACCCGAGCCGCGCAAGGGTGCCGAAGGTTTTTTCCGCATCGGCGGCGCGGCCCAGATGCGCCTGCGTGAGGTACAGGCCGCTGTAGATGCGCAACTGCTGGCCATCGGGCCGGCGCGATGCGGCTTCGTAGCGGCTCAGGGCTTCGCTCATGCGGCCGGCCTCGTAGGCGGCGGTGGCTTCCTGCAGCACCGTCGAGGTGGGCAGGCGCTCCAGGTACAGCGCGTCGGCGGCCTGGCCGGGCTGCGTTTCGGCGGTGCGGATGTAGCCTTCCACGCCGCGGTCCTTGCCGTTCACCGGGCTGTCGCGAAAGAAGGCCGTCGGCCGCGTATCCAGCGTCGGGTCGCTGATGCGCGCCACCGACTGCGCGATGACCACGCCGCTCTTGATTTCCGTCAGCGCCAGGTTGAGGCGGTAACGCCCATCGGACGAATCCTTGTCGCGCACCAGCGTGCCGTTCAGCACGTACTGGGCGCGCTCGATCTCGGCGCTGTTGAACGGCGTGACGGTGAACTGCTTGAACTGCGACTGCATGCGCTGCACCACGCGCTGCTCGGCCACGCGCGTCACTTCGGTCTGCTGGCCGCTCGATCCCTCGAGCAGCGGGTCGATCACGATGCGGCTCTGCTTGATGGTCGACTCCACCTTGGCCAGGAAGGCCGGCAGCTTCTGCGTTTGCACGATCAGGTCGTCCACCGCCTGGTTGACGGCCTGGTCGAAAGGCATGGCGTTGCCCGGCGCGGGCCGGTGCGCACACGCAACGGAAAGCGCCGCGGCGCACAGCGCGAGCACGCGCAGCACGGTCCCGATCGGGTGGATGGTTTTCATCATCAGCATTGGCTCCTCAAGATCTTCATGTCTTCGTCCGACAGCGGCTCACCCACCGCTGCCCGCATGTTGATTTCGCTGCAGCGCCTGGAGAGCGGCGGCTTTTTGGGAGCCGCGGACTTCTCCACCTCCGGCACTGGCAGCGGCGACGGCTGCGCGGCCGCTACGGCCTGCGGCCTGGGCCGCGTTGCCGCAGCCGGCTTTGGCCCCGCTGGCCTGGCTGCCGGTAGCCCGGCTGTCGGCGGCACCGCCTCCCTCGGTACCCCCGCCGAAAGGCACGGCGTTCTGCACGGCTTGGTATCGGCCGTGGCCGTGGCCGTTGCGGCAAAGGCGGCACAGCACAGCGCGACCACCATCGCGATCGGCGCCATGGCGGGAAACGGCGAAGACCGCACCTGGTAAATCATCAGCCGGCAAATGTAGAGCGGCAGGCGCCGCTCGCCATCTCGCCAAATGGCCACCCTGCCGAACGGCATAGGCGCCGGGGGCTACAAGAACTTCAGGGAAGCCACTGCACCAGCGTCATCACCAGCGTGAGCGTGGCAAGCGCGAGCACCGTCGACACCGCCACGCTGGCCGTTACCAGGTCTTCGGCCGTGCGGTAGCGCTGCGAAAAGAGAAAGACGTTCGCGCCGATGGGCAGTGCCGCCGCCACCACCATCACGGTGAGCGGAATGCCGCGCACGCCCAGCAGCCAGCCGATGCCGGCCACGAGCAGCGGATGCAGCAGGTTCTTCACCAGGGCCTGCACCGTGGCACCGCGCCAGTGCCGGCCGATGGGCGTCAGCGCGAGCGTGATGCCCACCATCACAAGTGCCACCGGGCCGAAGGCCTGCCCGAGCAGCATGATCGGCTTGTCGAGAAAATCGGGCATCGCGAGCCCGGTCTGCGCAAACAGCAGCCCCGCGATGATCGGCATCGGCACAGGATGGATGATGGCGTTGCGGAGAGCCCGCAGCACCGTGCGAACCATGGAGCGCTTCTCCTCCCCGCTCACCACCGCATGCTCGCGCGCGACGGCCAGCTCCAGCACCACGGTGGCGCTCGTCAACAGCACCAGCGAATGCAGCGAGATCAGCGTGAGCAGCACCACCATGCCTTGGTCGCCATAAGCAAGGCCGACCAGCACGATGCCGATCATCACGGTGTTGCTGTAGGTGTTGGCTAGCGCAATGACGGCTGCCGTGCGGTTGAAGCCGCGCAGCGCCAGCGTGCCTGCGAACAGCAGGCCCGAGGCAATGAAGTACGCCGCCACGGGCTTGAGGCTGAGTTCTTCCACGTGCACCGTGCTCATCGCGCGGAACAGCAGCGCGGGTGCAAGCAGCAGGAAGATCAGGTTGGAAAGGTCCTTGACGGCGTTGCCGCCGATCCAGCGGCGCCGGCCTGCCAGGTAGCCTGCTGCGATCAGGACGACGACCGGCAGCAGCGAAGAAATGACGAACGGGTTCACCCGGTCGAGGATAGCCGAGGGTGCGTTCAGCCCGGCCTGCCCTTTCTTTTCCAGAAAGAGCAGGCCTGATGGGCTTCAGGTCAGAACGTCACGCGCAGGCCGACCTTCAGCGAACGTCCCGGCAGCGGTGCGTTCGGGTACACCGTCGTCGTCAGGATCGACGTCGGGCTGTAGGCCAGCTTGTTGGTGATGTTGTCGACGCGCGCATACCAGGTGAGATTGGCGTGCTGCACCTTCATGCGGTAGGTAACGGCGGCATTCCACAGCGTGTAGGAGTCGGTCTCGCGCGCGCCCACGCTCGGCACCCGGCGCTGCGCCGCGTTGTAGTCGAAGCCCAGGCGCGCACCCCACGGGCCGTTGCCGTAGGCCAGCGTGGCGCCCAGGCGCAGCGGCGCAATGCGCGGCAGCGGCTCGCCGGTGTCGAGGTTCTTGGCGCGCACGATGTCGCCGCGCCATTCCAGGTCGAGCGTGGAGCCGTCGGCCGAACGCGCAAAGCCGTCGGTGCCCAAGAGGCGCAGGTTGCCGTTCGCCTCGATGCCGGTGAACCGCGCGCGCACGCCGCTGTAGAGGTACTCGGCCAGCGTGTCCGTCGCTTCCGGGTCGGTCACCACCTGGCCTTCTTCATCGAGCGTGCGGCCCGATGCCGTCAGGCCGATGTAGTTGCGAAAACGCGTGACGTACGCGTTGACGCGGGCGGTGTTGGCGCCCGACTTCCATTGCGCCCCCAGGTCGAACCCGGTCGACTTTTCCTTGTCGAGGTTCGGATTGCCGACCTCCCATGCGGCCGTTGCCACGTGCGGGCCGTTGGCGAGCAGTTCATAGTCCTTAGGTGCCCGCTCGGTGTAGGCCAGGTTCGAGGTGAGCTGCCACTGCGGCGTCAGGTTCACCAGCGCTCCCAGGGCCGCGCTGTGCGGGTTGAAGGTGCGCTCGCCAACGGCAAAGCGCGTCACGGTCGGATCGTCCGGATAGCCGAGCGAAGTGACGCGGACCTTCTCGGTGCGCGCGCCAAAGCTCAGCCGGCCCCATGAGGTGCCGAGTTCTTCATACATGAACAGCGCGTTGGAGCGCGTGCGGCTGTGCGGCGCAAAGGCTTCCGCGCCGTCCGCGGCGAAACGGTTGGTCTCGCTGCTGAAACCGACCAGGCCTTCGAGGTTGCCGATCTTCTGGTGGCGCACCTCGATGCGCACATCGTTGCTCATGTTCGAGAAGGTGGTGCCGGCCTCGCGGCCTTCGAATTCGGTGTGGCGGTAGTCGGTGTGGCTGAGCTTGGCGTGAACGCTGCTGATGATGCCGCCCGGGCGCCATTCGCCTTCGATGGCATAGCGGTCGGACTTCATGCCGATGGTCACGTCGTCTTCGGCCACCGTGCCGTAGTTGCTGCGGTAGGTGCTGGCCGAGGCGCCGATCCAGCCCTGGTCGAAGAACAGTGTACCGCCCACGGCGCCGCCGTGCGCCTCGTTGGCCGAATTGCAGATCTTGCGCGCCAGCGTGGGGCGGCCGGGCTTGGTGCATTCCAGTTCGATGGGCACCGAGACATCCTTGGAGTCGCGGTTGAACGCATCCACATGCAGCGCCAGGCGGCCGTTGCCGCCCTCGAAGACCACGCCGCCGTTCTTTTCCTTGTTGCCGGTCGAAAAGCCCAGGTCGGCACGGCCGCCGAAGCCGTCGATCGGCTCGGTCGGAATGCGGTTGTCGATGACGTTGACCACGCCGCCCACCGCGCTGCCGCCATATTGCAGCGCAGACGGCCCGCGCAGCACTTCGACGCGGTCGGTCACCAGCGAATCGACCGGCACCGCGTGGTCGTAGCTCAGCGCCGAAGCATCGGGCGCGCCGCCGCCGTTCTGCAGGATGCGGATGCGGTCGCCGTCCAGGCCGCGAATGATCGGCCGACTGGCGTTGGGACCGAAGTAGCTGCTGCTCACGCCGGGCAGGTTGTTGAGCGTTTCGCCGAGCGTCGATTCGGAGCGCATCAGGAGCTTGTCGCCCGAAAGCGCGGTGGTGGGCGCAATCAGGTCGGCCGCGCCCAGCGGATTGCCGGTGACGGCAATTTCAGGCAGGGAGGCCGCGGACGCTTCGGCGGGTTGCGCCTGGGCCATGGCCGCGAAGGAAGCCAGCAAAAGAACGGCAGCGCCGATGGCGTTGCGACGGAAATTGGGAATCATGAATGAGCACTCGTTGAATCAAGGGGCGATCTGCCGCGACCGCAGGAAAGCGCGGTGCAGCAACCGGAACACGGAGGGATTCAGCGAGTGGAAGGCGGGCCGCGCGCGTCGAACAGCGCGACCCAGCGGGCGATGGCTTCGCCCTGCAGATAGGCAAAGGTGGCGGACGGCAGCAACACCGGCAGCACCAGCGTGGGAACGCCCAATGCGCCCGAGCCGTGCGACAGCTGGTCGTACAGCCGGCATTCGGCGTCGGTGTGGTCGCCGAACAGGCTGGCAATGCCGTGGGGCACGTGGGGCACGTGTGACACGTGGGCTGCCTGCACGCGCGCCTCTTCGCCATGGCTGGCCTGCGCCGCCGCGGCCGGCTGGCCAAGGCCCGGCACGTGCAGCGACCGGTGGATCAGCCCGAGCGTGCCCGCGAACCACAACGCCACCACCAGCGCGATGGCGATCGCACGGGTCGACAGGATCGACCGATGCGGAGCCTGGCTGGCGGTGATGTGCACGGGGGCGGGCCTTTGGCGAAAGATCAGGCCTTGACGCGCGAGGCGAAGGTCTTCTGGAACTTCTCGACCTTGGGCCCCACCACGAAGGCGCAGTAGCCCTGGTTCGGGTTGTTCAGGAAGTAGTCCTGGTGGTAGGCCTCGGCGGTCGAGTAGTTGGCGAGCGGCACCACCTCGGTCACCACGGGGGCGCTGTAGGTCTTGCCGGCCTCGATTTCGCGGATGACCGCCTGGGCCACTTCCTTCTGCCCGTCGTTCGTGAAATAGATGCCGCTGCGGTACTGCGTGCCAACGTCGTTGCCCTGGCGGTTCAGCGACGTGGGGTCGTGCACCACAAAGAAGATCTCGAGAATTTCGCGCAGGCTGATGACGGCGGGGTCGAATTCGACCTTCACGACCTCCACATGGCCTGTGCGGCCTGTGCAAATCTGCTCGTAGGTCGGGTTGACGGTCTGGCCGTTGCAGTAGCCCGACTCCACGTCCACCACGCCCTGCACGCGGTCGAAAACCGCCTCGGTGCACCAGAAGCAGCCGCCGCCCAGCACGATGGTTTCGGTTTGCGACGGCGAGGAAGACATGGGCTGCTCCGGCAGGTAGGAAAAAAGCGAACCCGATATTGTCGCGGCTTGACGGGCCGGATGCTGGTCACTACATTACTAACCCGCGAGTCATTAATCTCATGCCCTCCCCCCGTTCCTTTGTCGACAAGATCTGCCCGGTGCGCTCCAAACGCGAGCGCCGGAAGGAAGCGCGCCCCGGCGAACTGCTGGCGGCGGCGCTCGATCTCTTCGTCGAAAAAGGCTTTGCCGCCACCCGCGCCGAGGAAGTCGCGGCGCGCGCCGGCGTCTCCAAGGGCACGCTTTTTCTTTATTTCCCGAGCAAGGAAGAGCTCTTCAAGGCCGTGGTGGTCGAAAACCTCAGCGGCCGGTTTTCCGAGTGGAACGAAGAATTCGAGACCTTCGAGGGCACCTCGGCGGACATGCTGCGCTATTGCATGCGCGTCTGGTGGGAGCGGGTCGGCATGACCAAGGCTTCGGGCCTGACCAAGCTCATGATGAGCGAAGGCGCCAATTTTCCGGACCTGGCGGAGTTCTACCGCAAGGAAGTGATCCGGCCGGGCCATTCGCTGTTGCGGCGCATCCTGCAGCGTGGCATCGACAAGGGCGAATTCGCGCCGGTCGACATCGACCACGCCATCTACTCGGTGGTGGCGCCCATGGTCTTCCTGATGCTCTGGAAGCATTCGGCCATGGTGTGCGTCGACGAAGACACCGCGCTCGACCCCGAAAAATACCTTGCCACCCAGGCCGAGACCGTGCTTTACGGCCTCACCCGCCGGCCCGGAGCCGCGGCATGAAGCGTGCATGGATGGCCGGGCTTCCGCGAGCGGGCGCGGCGCAACCTAAAATTGAAGGTTTGTCCTGAGCCCCACAAGGAAAAGCCCCCAATGAACCCGACCCCCACCCTCGAGCGCTTGCGCTTCAACATGATCGAGCAGCAGATCCGGCCCTGGGATGTGCTGGACCTGGAAATTCTCGACCTGCTGGCCGCCATCCGGCGCGAAGACTACGTGCCGCCCGCGCACCGCGGCCTGGCCTTCTTCGACATGGAAATTCCGCTCGGCGACGGCTCCGTTCCCGGCCAGGTGATGCTCTCGCCCAAGGTCGAGGCACGCATGCTGCAAGACCTGCACGTGCAAAAGCACGAGTCGGTGCTCGAGATCGGTACCGGCTCCGGCTTCATGGCCGCCCTGCTCGCCCATCGCGCGGCCCAGGTGCTGTCGCTCGAAATCGACCCCGTGCTGGCCGCCCGCGCCGCCGAGACGCTGCGCCAGAACGGCCTTGCCAACGTGGAAGTGCGCAACGCCGATGGCGCCGTGCCGCTGCCGAGCGGCCCCAGCTTCGACGTGATCGTGCTCAGCGGTTCCGTCGCCCGCATTCCGCAGAACCTGCTTGGCTCCCTCAAGGTGGGTGGCCGCCTGGCCGCCATCGTGGGCGAAGAGCCGATGATGCGCGCGCACTTCGTCACCCGCACCAGCGAAAGCAAGTGGGACACCATCCAGCCGTGGGACACCGTGGCGCCGCGCCTGCTCAACTTCCCCGAGCCTTCGCGCTTCTCGTTCTGAACGGGCGCAATCGAATGATCGATCAAGTCCGCCCCGCCGATCTCGCAGCCTGGTTTGCGCAAAACCCCGATGCGGCGCCCGTGCTGCTCGACGTGCGCGAACCCTGGGAGCTGCAGACGGCAAGCGTCGCGCCCCAGGGCTTCACGCTGGTCGCCATCCCGATGAACGAAATTCCGGGCCGGCTTTCCGAACTCGACGAAGGCCAGCGCATTGCGTGCCTGTGCCATCACGGCGCACGCAGCCAGCGTGTGGCGGCCTTCCTGAGCCAGAACGGCTTTGCCGAGCTGGCCAACGTGGCCGGCGGCATCGACGCCTGGTCCGCACAGCACGACCCTGCCGTGCCGCGCTACTGATTCTTTCTTCAAGGACGTTCAATGCCTTCCAGGCCCAGGCTTTTGCCTCTTTCCGCAGCGCTCGCAAGTCTCTTTGCCACCCTGCTCGCACTGCCGGCCCAAGGCCAGACACTGAACGAACTCTACGAATCCGCCCGCGGCTTCGACGCCACCTACCAGGGCGCGCGAGCCCAGTACGAAGCAAACGTGGCGCGTGCCGCCCAGGCCAGGGCGGGCATTCTTCCCGCGGTGGGGCTCACGGCCGGCGCCACGCGCAACAACCTCGACATCGACACCCTGACCGGCCCGGGCCGCGGAACCAGCACGCCGCGCGACTTCACCACGCAGAACGTCGGCATCAATGCCACGCAGCCGATCTACCGGCCTGCCAACTGGGCGACCTACGAGCAAGGCAAGCGCCAGGCCGAGATTGCCGAGGCGGTGCTCACCGCGGCCGAGCAGGACCTGATCGTTCGCGTGAGCCAGGCGTATTTCGACGTGCTCGCCAGCCAGGACAGCCTGACGCTGGTGCGCGCGCAAAAGGTGGCCGTGGCCGAGCAGCTCGCATCGGCCAAGCGCAATTTCGAGGTCGGCACCTCCACCATCACCGACACGCGTGAAGCGCAGGCGCGCTACGACCTCGTCATTGCGCAAGAGATTGCCGCCGAGAACGACCTGCAGGTCAAGAAGATCGTCCTCGACCAGTTGGTCGGCCGGCCCGGCAGCGTGCCGGTTCCGCTGGCGCAGCCGGTGGTGCTGCCGACGGCCATGCCGGCCAATATCGAAGCCTGGGTGGCGCAGGCCGAAGAAGCGCACCCCTCCATCCGCCAGGCGCGGCTCGGCCTCGATGTGGCCGGCCTCGAAATCCGCAAGGCCGAAGCCGGCCACAAGCCCACGCTGGACGCCAACCTGGGCTACAACATCACGCGCAATCCGCACGGCACCAGCACCAGCACGGTGGGCACGCGCATCGATGCTGCGTCGGTGGGCGTGGTGTTCAACGTGCCGCTCTTCGCGGGCTTTGCCACCGAGAACCGCATCAAGGAAACGCTGGCGCTCGAAGACCAGTCGCGCAGCGTGCTCGAAGGCACCCGCCGCAGCGTGGCGCAGGCCACGCGCGCGGCCTACCTCGGGCTGGTGTCCGGCGCGGGCCAGGTGAAGGCGCTCGAAGCCGCCGAGGCCTCGAGCCAGAGCGCGCTCGACGCCAACCGGCTTGGCTACCAGGTGGGCGTGCGCATCAACATCGACGTGCTCAATTCGCAAAGCCAGCTGTACCAGACCAAGCGCGACCTTGCGCAGGCGCGCTACAACGTGCTGCTGGGCAACCTCAGGCTGCGCCAGGCCAACGGCACGCTGACTGTGGACGACATGAACGCGATCAATGCGACGCTGGCGAAGAACGGAGGCGCGTCTTCGCAGCCTGCGCAACCTTCGCTGGGCGAACGACCGCAGACGGCGCCTTCGACCGTGGTGCCGGTCACGCCCCCGAGCATTCCCGTGGTGCCGCCCGTGCCCGTGCCGCCGTTCAATCCGCCGGCACCGACGATGCCTTCGGCACCGCCGCCACCGGTCATCCTGAACCCCCCGGCTCGCTGAGGAACTGGCCTCCGCGGCTACTCGAGCGTAGGTTCAGCTCTCGCGTCTTCTTCCAGAGGCGCGGCGCCGGTCGGCACGGGGTCCGCGGCCTGCGCAATGGCCAGCACCGCCGCGGCGGTGCGTTCGGCCGCCCCGCGGTTCGAAGATGAGAAGGCCAGCGCGGCCTGCGCCATGGCCGCGCGGCGCTCGGGGTTCTCGACCAGCTTGAGCGCCGCGGTCACCGCCTGCTCCATGTTTTCGACGCGCAGCGAGGCACCGGCCGCAAGCGAAAGCTGCGCGGCTTCGGCAAAGTTGAAGGTCGAAGGGCCCATGACCACCGGGCAACCGCAAGCGGCGGGCTCGATGAGGTTCTGGCCGCCCAGCGGTTCGAAGCTTCCGCCCAGCAGCGCGACATCCGCCAGGCCGTAGTAAAGCGCCATTTCCCCGAGCGAATCGCCAAGCCATATCTCTGCATCGGTCGGCTGGCCGGCCGCACTGCGGCGCGCCACGGCAAAGCCCTGCGACTCGATGAGCGCGGCCACTTCGTCGAAGCGCTGGGGATGGCGCGGCACGATCATCCATTGCACGTCGTGCACGCGCTTGGCAATCGAACGAACGGCGCCCTGCTCCGGCGGCACGGGCGACGTGGCACCGAAGCGCTTGAGCACCTCGAGCAGCATGCGCTCTTCGCCGTCGCGCGAGCTCGCAAGCACCACCATCGGCTTGGGCAGCCGCTCGCGCAGCGCCACGGCCGCGGTGAGCTGGCGCGCGTCGGGCGAGGCATCGAACTTGAGGTTGCCGTAGATGCCGGCCACCTTGGCGCCAAGCGACACCAGCCGGTGCGCGTCGGCCTCCGTCTGTGCCCACACGGCGGCCAGCGCCGAATACGCGGGCCGCGCAAGCCAGCTCAGGCGCTCGGCAGCGGCCAGCGACTTTTCGTTGAGGCGCGCGTTGGCCAACACCAGCGGAATGCGGCGCTCGGCGCAGGCGGCGGCCATCTCGGGCCAGACCTCGGTTTCCATCAGCACGCCGATGCGCGGCTGAAAACGATCGAGAAAACGCGCCACCGCGCCCGGCGTGTCCCACGGCTGCCAGACCTGCGTGTCGCCGGGCTCGAGCAGCTTGGCGCCCTCTTCACGGCCCGTAGCGGTGCCGTGCGTGAGCAGGATGGGGATGCCCGGATACTGCCGCCGCAATTCCGCGATCAGGATGGCTGCCGCGCGTGTTTCGCCAAGCGAAACCGCATGCACCCAGCACTGCCCCTCGCCGGTGGTTGCGTCGTCGTAGTAGCCGAAGCGTTCCTCCACGGCCACGCCATAGCCGGGCTCGGCCACCGCGCGGCGCCGCAGCTTGCGGCGAACCAGCGGTTGCACAACGGTGGTGAAGACGCCGTACAGGCGCAGCAGCAGCGAACGCACGGGGTTCAGTGCGACGCTTCGGCCAGCGTCGCGTCGGCCTTGACGGTTCTGAGGAGCGCGAGCATCTCGGCTTCGATGCGCTTGAGCGCCGCATCGGTCTGGCCTTCGAAACGCAGCACCAGCACCGGCGTGGTGTTGGAAGCGCGAATCAAGCCGAAGCCGTCGGGCCAGTCGACGCGCAGTCCATCGATGGTCGAGACCACGGCCGGTGCCGCGAAGCTGGCGCCTGCAACCAGCTTTTCGACCACGGCGTGCGGCTCGCCTTCGGCGCACTTCACGTTGAGTTCGGGCGTGGAGAAGCTCGTGGGCAGCGCGTTGAGCGTGTCGCTCGCGTTCGGCGTCTTGCTCAATATCTCGAGCAGGCGGCAGCCCGCATAGGTGCCGTCGTCAAAGCCGAACCAGCGCTCCTTGAAGAAGATGTGGCCGCTCATTTCGCCGCCGAGCGGCGAATCGATCTCCTTCATCTTGGCCTTGATGAGCGAATGGCCGGTCTTGAAGATCATCGGCTTGCCGCCCGCGGCCTCGATGGCCGGCGCCAGGCGCTGCGAGCACTTCACGTCGTACACGATGGTGCCGCCCGGCACGCGCGAAAGCACGTCCTGCGCAAAGAGCTGCATCTGGCGGTCGGGGAAGATGTTCTGGCCGTCTTTCGTGACGATGCCCAGCCGGTCGCCGTCGCCATCGAAGGCCAGGCCCAGCTCGGCGTCGCCCGTGGCCAATGCGGCCATCAGGTCCTTCAGGTTCTCGGGCCGGCTCGGATCGGGATGGTGGTTGGGAAAGTCGCCGTCGACCTCGCTGAACAGCTCGGTCACTTCGCAACCGATGGCGCGAAAGATGGCGGGGGCCGAAGCGCCCGCAATGCCGTTGCCCGAATCGACCACGATCTTCAGCGGCCGCGCCAGCTTGATGTCGCCGACGATGCGCTTCACGTAGGCCTCGGTCACGTCGACATTGCGCACGCTGCCGCCGGGTGCGAGCTTGGCGGTGCCCTCTTCCATCACCTTGCGCAGGCCCTGGATCTCGTCGCCGTAGATGGCGCGCCCCGCCAGCACCATCTTGAAGCCGTTGTAGTCCTTCGGGTTGTGGCTGCCGGTCACCTGGATGCCGCTGCTCGACAGCGTGTGCGCCGCAAAGTACAGCATGGGCGTGGTCACCGCGCCTACGTTGATGACCTCGATGCCGGTGGCGACAAGGCCCTTGATCAGTGCTTCGGCGAGCGCAGGGCCCGACAGGCGGCCGTCGCGGCCCACGGCCACGGTTTTTTCACCGGCGGCACGGGCGGCGCTGCCGAAAGCCCGGCCGAGCGCTTCGGCGACCTCGGCATCGAGCGTGACGGGCACCACGCCTCGAATGTCATAGGCCTTGAAAATCGACGCACTGAGTTGCATGAGAAGGCATTCCCTGTAGTTCTAAAGACCGAGCCATTGTAGGCAAGCAGTCTGGTGCCCACATGTCCGAAAACGGCCAGTTGAAACGAGTCGAAACCGTATCATTTGTCCATGCCTTCCACACCTACCTCCACCGAAGTGCTCGAGAGCGACGCCTGCTACCTGGCAATGAAGACGCACGACGCGCGCTTCGACGGCTCTTTCTTCACCGCGGTGACCTCCACCGGCATCTATTGCCGGCCGGTCTGCCGCGTGAAACTGCCGCGCCGCGAGAACTGCCGGTTCTTCCGCCATGCAGCGCAGGCGGAGGCCGAAGGCTTTCGCCCTTGCCTGCGCTGCCGGCCCGAACTGGCGCCGCGCGCGGCAAGCTGGTCCACCGAAGATGCCTCCCGCATTCTCGCGCTGCAGGCCGCGCGCCTCATCGACGAGCCCGATGCATGGGCCGAAGACGGCCCGGGTGCCGCGCAGATCGCGGCACGGCTCGGCGTGAGCGACCGCCATCTGCGGCGCATCTTCGAGGCGCAGTTCGGTGTCTCGCCCCTGCAATATCTGCAAACGCGCCGCCTGCTGGCCGCCAAGCAATTGATCGCCGACACGCGCCTGCCCATGACGCAGGTGGCCCTGGCCAGCGGCTTTGCGAGCGTGCGCCGCTTCAACGCCGCATTTCTGGAGCACTACGGCCTCAACCCGAGTGCGCTGCGGCGCGCGGGCGGCGCCGAGGGCGGCGAAGGCAAGGCGATCGAAGTGCGCCTGGGTTTCCGTCCGCCCTATGACGTGAATGCGATGCTGGGCTTCTTCGCGCGCCGCGCGCTGCGAGGTGTCGAGGTTGCGTTCACGGCCGACGGCAAGGAGCCCGCCAAGGGCAGCACGCCTGCTTATGTGCGGCTGGCCCGCACGCTGCGCGTGCAGCAAGGCACGCAAACGCACGCCGGATGGCTGCAGCTGCGCTTCGACATGGAGCGCGAGCAGATGCTGCTCTCGGTCAGCGATTCGCTCGCCGCGGTGCTGCCGATCGTGATCAGCCGCGCGCGCGCCATGCTCGACCTCGATGCCGAGCCGATGGCCATCAACGCCGCGCTGCACGAAGCCTTTCCGCATGGCGACGGGCTGCGCGTGCCGGGCACGGTCGACGGCTTCGAGCTCGCGGTGCGGGCGGTGCTCGGCCAGCAGATCACGGTGGCCGCGGCGCGCACGCTGGGCTCGCGGCTGGTCGCGGCATTCGGCGAACCCATTGCCACGCCCATCGAGGGCCTGGACCGGCTGTTCCCCACGCCTGCAGTCGTGGCAGCCGCGAGCGGAGATGCGCTCGGTCAGCTCGGCATCGTGCGCCAGCGGCAGGCCGCGCTGCAGGCCATTGCCCGCGAGGTCGCGGCCGGCAAGCTGGCGCTGCATGCGGGTGCCGACGTGCCTTCGACCATCGCCGCGCTGCAGGAGTTGCCCGGCATCGGCGCCTGGACCGCGCAGTACATCGCCATGCGCGCGCTGCGCTGGCCCGATGCGTTTCCCGCGGGCGACATCGCGCTGCAAAAAGCATTGGGCGTGACCACCGCGCGCGCGGCCAGCGAGGCATCGCAGGCATGGCGCCCGTGGCGCAGCTATGCGGTGCTGCGCGCATGGCATGCACCGTCGCCATCACCGGCAACCGCGCCGGCCGCGGAATCACCCGCGGCAGAGCCTTCTTCCAGCAACATCGCAACGGCAGGCGCCTCCGCCTGAAATGTCATGAAGTTCAAGACCAAAGTCATCTACACATCGCACATCGAAACGCCGCTCGGCGGCATCACCATGGCGGCCACGGACGAAGGCCTGGCGGGTGTCTGGTTCGACCAGCAGCGCCACTGGCCCGACACCACGGGCTGGCAGACCAAGGACGACCATCCCGCGCTCGTCGAAGCCGGCGCGCAATTGCGCGACTACTTTGCCGGCAAGCGCGACACCTTCGACGTGAAGCTCGACCTCTCGCATGGCACCGCGTTCCAGCAGAGCGTGTGGCAGGCACTGCTTGCCATACCCGCAGGCAAGACCATGACCTACGGCGCACTGAGCGCAAACGTGGGCAACCCGACCGCGGTGCGTGCGGTGGGTGCGGCCGTGGGACGCAACCCGATCAGCGTGATCGTGCCCTGCCATCGCGTGCTCGGTGCCAACGGCTCGCTGACCGGTTACGCTGGCGGGCTCCACCGCAAGACCGCCTTGCTGGAACTCGAATCGAAATAGCGCCGGCTCCGGCCGCGCGCACCATCAAGAGAACGCATGAGCATGACAACGAAAGACAACACCACAGCTCCCGACTCGCCCAAGCCCAAGGCCTGGCTCATCGATCTGGTGCTGCTGGGCGCGCTCTGGGGCGCGTCTTTTCTTTTCATGCGCATCGGCGCGGCCGAGTTCGGTGCCTTGCCTGCGGCCGCGGTGCGCGTCGGCGTGGCCACGCTCTTCTTGTTGCCGCTGCTGTTCATGCGCGGCCACGGCGAGGCGCTGGCGCAGCACTGGAAGGCGTCCATGGCCATCGGCGTGCTGAATTCCGGCATTCCGTTTGCGCTGTTCTGCTTTGCGCTGCTCACCATCAACAGCGGCCTGGCCGCGGTGATCAACGCCACGGTGCCGATGTTCGGCGCGCTGGTGGCATGGGCCTGGTTTCGCGACCGGCCCGATGGCTCGCGCATCGTCGGGCTGATCATCGGTTTTGCGGGTGTTGCCATGCTTGCAAGCCGCAGCGCAGGCTTGCATGCCGATGCAGGCGGCAATGCCGCGCTGTGGGCCGTGCTGGCCTGTCTTGGCGCCTGCGCAAGCTATGGCGTGGCGGCCAGCGCCACGCGGCGCTACCTGGGCGGCGTGCCCGCGCTGGCCACGGCCACCGGCAGCCAGATTGGCGCCACGCTGTTCCTTGCGTTGCCCGCGCTGTGGTTCTGGCCCACGCAAATGCCCAGCCTGCGCGCATGGCTCGCGTTGCTGGCGCTGGGCATCGCCTGCACCGGCCTGGCGTACATCCTTTTCTTCCGGCTTATCGCCAATGCGGGACCGGCGCGCGCGCTGACCGTGACATTCCTGGTGCCGGTGTTCGCGGTGTTCTACGGCGCGGTGTTCCTCGGCGAAAACATCACGCAATGGATGCTGATCTGCGCGGCCGTCATCGTGTGCGGCGTGGCGCTTTCCACGGGCCTCGTGAAGCTGTGGCCGGGTGCGGGCTCGGCGGCCGCTACATCGCCGCCGCGACCACGTTGACCGACAACGCAAGCACCAGCATGTTGAATGCAAACGCGAGCACGCTGTGCACCAGCGTGATGCGCCGCATCTCGCGCGAAGTGGCCTGCACGTCCGACACCTGCGAGGTCATGCCGACCACGTACGCGTAATACAAAAAGTCGAAATAGTCCGGCTCGTCCTTGCCCGGAAAATCCAGCCCGCCGTCGGGCGAGCCGTCCCGCTGGTCGATGTAGTAGCGGTGCGCGTAATGAAACGCGTAGATCGTATGCATCATGAGCCAGGAGCCCACGAGCGCCACCAGCCCCAGCGCGATGTGCGCGGCCCGCGCGGGACCGCTCATCAGCTTGACCTGCTGCAGCAGCATTGCAATGGCAACCACGCTCGCACCAATCGCGACCAGCACCGACACCAGGATCACCAGGTTGGGCTGATCCAGCGACTGCGCGCGCTCGCGGGTTCGCTGTGCATCGAAAGTATCGGCCAGCCACCACGTGAGAACCAGGAAGACCGCAGCGCCGGTGCACCAGCCTGCAAGGCCGCGCACCATCGGCTCGAGCGGAGCGACCGCCGCAACGGCAATGCCTGCCACCGCACCATACAAGAGACGCTGCGGACCGGTGGTCGTGGAAAGATGTTCATGCATGTTCAAAGCTTAGCTTGAATACTTTTTCAGGCGCGCTAACGCCTGCATCGACAACGTCCTACAAGCACAGCGGCAATCAGCGCATGGGTTTTTGGCATGCGCCCTATTAACTTGTCGGTCATCAAAAAGGGAGCCCCGCCCGGAAGCACCGCGCGCATAGAAATTGCGTGTCGAGCCCGAGGCATTTTTTTTGCCTTCTGAAGGACCTTTCATGCTGCTGCCTCGCTCCCGCCCGCTCGCCAACACCGCAAGATTGACGACGCTGGGCACTCTGGCCGGTGCCGGATTGCTCTTTGCCCACGCAAGCGCCTGGGCGGAACCATCGCCCGCACTCGACCGGTTCAGTTTTTCGGTGGGAGCCTTCAGCGCCGATCCCAAGTTCAATGCATCGGTCAGCTCGCCCTACGGCGCGCTGCGAACGCGTGACCTCGAGCCCGGCCGCGTGACCATGCCGCGCGTGACGGCGGACCTGCTGATCGGCGACAGCCACGGACTCTCCTTCGACTACTACCGCTACAAGCGCGACTACTTCGGCCAGGCCGGCGGCAGCGAATCGCTTGGCGGTTTCGGCACGTTCAATGCCCTGGGCAACGCCAACCTCAACGTGAAGCTCGACTTTGCCAAGCTCTCGTACAAGTGGTGGCTGGGCACGGGCAACACGGTGTTCGGGCTGGGCGCGGGCGCGGCCTACTACCGCATCAATGTGGGCGCGAACGCCAATGTGGCGGTCAACGGGCGCATCAGCCAGTTGAATGAAGACGCGAGCGACGACGCCATTGCGCCCTTGCTCGAAGTCGGCGTGCGGCATGCCATCAACCCGGACCTGCGCCTGTTTGCAGACCTCTCCGGCGTGCGCAAGGGCGGCGGGCGCTTTCACGGCAACATCTACAACGCCAGCGCGGGCGTGGAGTGGTTCCCTGTGAAGAACGTGGGCCTGGTGCTGGCCTACGGCGTCACCAACATCGACCTGGCGCGCGAAAGCAGCACCGCCGAGACGCGGGTCAAGGTGAAGCTGCACGGGCCGTCTGCCTTCCTCAAGGCGCGGTTCTGAGGCTTCCACTGCCGCAGCGGCCCGGCGCCATGCATGCCATGGGCGGGGCGCCGCGCGCATAGGTGCTTGCGATCATCGGCGGCCGCGCCCCCGGCCCCTATGATCTTTTGATGTACACCCCCGCCACACTCCGCCCCGACAACATCGACGTGTGCACCGCCAGTGCGCGCCGCACCCGCAGGCCGCGCTCGCTTCTGCTTGCGGCTCCAGCGGCGGCGTTGCTGCTGGCCGCGGCCGCACCGGCCCAGGCGCTGGTCATCGGCGTGACGGAAGGCGTGAGCTACCAGGTGACGGAAAGCCAGATCGCACCGCGCTTCGAGCCCATTGCCGAGGCCTTGAGCAAGGCACTGAAGCAGCCGGTGACCATCAAGGTGTTGATTTCGTACAACGGTGCGCGCGAGGCCCTGAAGGAGCAGCAGGTCGACATGGCCTTCATCCACCCGGCCCATGTGGCGCTGGAGGCCATCAAGAGCGGCCGCTACCAGGCGCTGGCCTGGACTGGCGGCTTTACCGCGTACAAGGTATCGCTGCTGTGCAAGGAGCCGCAGCCCATCTCCGACTGGAAGAGCATTGCCGGCAAGGGCCTCGTGATGCCCGACCCGGATTCGATCACCTCGGTGATCACGCGCGCCATGCTGCGCGAGCAAGGCGTGCAGGCAGCCTCGCTCAAGCTCACCAACACGCGCTACCAGGACGCCGTGCCCTTCTACGTGAAGAACGGTTTTGCCGCTTATGGCGCCACGGCCTCGTCGGGCGTGATCAAGGCCTGGAAGGACAGCGGCGGCAACGTGTGCGCCGAGTCGCGCGCGGTGCCCATCAAGCAGTGGGTGGCGTCGCGCAAGCTCGATGCCGCCACCACCGCCGCGGCGCGAGAAGCCCTGCTGGGGCTCGCACAAAGCGACGCCGGCAAGCGCGCGCTTGCAACCTCGACCTACACTGGCTTCGTCGCGCCGTCGGCCGAGGTCGAGGCCGCCTTGCTCACCTGGCTGGGCATCTGACAACCGGCCGGCGCGGCGCCATGGCTCCGCTCCTTTTCCGCTCTTTCAGAATTGCCCATGCACGATCTTTCCAGCTTTCCCATCACCAAGAAATGGCCCGCGCTGCAGCCTGACAGGCTGCAGCTCTATTCGCTGCCCACGCCCAACGGCGTGAAGGTTTCGATCATGCTGGAAGAAACCGGGCTGCCGTACGAAGCGCACCTGGTGAGCTTCGAGACCAACGACCAGATGTCGCCGGAATTCCTGTCGCTCAATCCGAACAACAAGATTCCCGCCATCCTCGATCCCGACGGCCCCGGCGGCAAGCCGCTCGCGCTCTTCGAGTCGGGCGCCATTCTTCTCTACCTGGCCGACAAGACCGGCCAGTTCATTGCGCAAGATGCCGCGGGCCGCTACGAAACCATCCAGTGGCTCATGTTCCAGATGGGCGGCATCGGCCCCATGTTCGGCCAACTCGGCTTCTTCAACAAGTTTGCCGGCAAGGACTACGAAGACAAGCGCCCGCGCGACCGCTACGTGGCCGAATCGAAGCGGCTGCTCGGCGTGCTCGACAAGCGCCTTGCAACCAGCCAGTGGGTGGCGGGCGACAGCTACTCCATCGCCGACATCGCCATCTTCCCGTGGGTGCGCAACCTCGTCGGCTTCTATGAAGCGGGCGACCTGGTGGGCTTTGGCGAGTTCAAGAACGTGGCGCGTGCGCTCGAAGCCTTCGTTGCGCGGCCGGCCGTTGCGCGCGGCTTGGCCATTCCGAAGCGCGGCTGATTGCCAGGGGCGGCGCAGCCGCCGCCCAATCCGAAAACAGAACTATTCATTTTCGGAGCGAGTGTCTCTTTCAGGCACGCACATGAGGTTCCCAAACCTTTATCGCACCTCGTTGGGCAGCGGTTAAGGTTACACTTCAATAAGAATAATTCTTATTCAACCATCCGCGTCACCCTTCGCTCTGCGCCGGTGACCGGCCCGGGAACCACCACCACTGCGAATGCTTGCGAGAAGGCGATCGGATGCGCGACCTCGTCCAGGAACTGGTAGCTCACTATGCGGACTTGCGTCGGCAGCTGACGCGCGACCTGCGGGACCCTCACTACGCGGCGGACATCGCGCAATCCAGCTTCGAGCGGGTGTATGCGCACGCGCTCAAGCTGAACAAGGACATCCGCATCGGTGCGGCAACCGATGCGCTGCAGGGCTCGGGCATCGAGTCGCCAAGGGCGCTGCTGTTCCGCGTGGCGCGCAACCTGTGCGTGGACGACGCACGTCATCGCAAGGTGGCGCAGGAGTGGGCCAGCACGCATTTCAGCGCCGGCTCGCGCCAGACGGTGCCGTCTTGCGAATACATCGCCTCCCAGCAGCAGGTGCTGGCGCGCGTCGTCGAAACGCTGGAAACCCTGCCGCCGCGGCGGCGCGAAGTGTTTTTGCTGTTCCGCGCCTACGGCCACACGCGCGCAGAAATCGCGCAGCAGCTCGGCATCACTGAAATGGCGGTGGCCAAGCATCTGCTGCGCGCCGCCATCGACTGCTCGCGCGTGTTTGCGGCGTTGCGCTCGGAGTTGGTCGAGCAGACCATCGTCTCGAACCGAACAGGCTTCGACGCGAAGCTGGCCGAAGACTTCGCCTGAGCGACGCAACGTGGCAAGCGCGCCGGAAGAAAAGCTCATCGAGCGTGCACTCGCGCTCATCGTTGAAAGCGAAAGCGCCCCGCAAGATGCGGCTGTTGCCGCGCGCCTGGCCTTGAGCCGTTGGCGCAGCCGGTCGGCCGAACACGCAGCCGCAGCGCAAGAAGCGCGGCGTCGCTGGGACGCCCTCGGCGGCATGGCGGCGGAACTGCGCAACCTGCAAAAGTAACGGCGCCGCGCCTCACTGCAGGCGCCCCTCTTCGCGCAGCGCCTCGTCCATCGAAGGCTTGATCAGCGCGGCGCCGGTCAGTGCCCACAGCGTCAGCACGTCGTCCAGCGCGCAGATGTTGCCGGGGTTCACGCCGAGCCAGCGTATGAGCTCTTCGGCCCGCTCCGGCGAAGGCGAATCATGCAGCGTGCAGAAGAGCGTCCAGGCGACGTCGAAGGCCGGGTCGTCGTCGGTCGGCCGGGTCGTCTTGTCTTTCATTCCCCTCCTTCACGCTGCGAGGCTTTCCCGCGATTCGCGCACCTTGTCCTCGACGATCTTTCCCGCCTGCATGGTGATGACGCGGTCGGCCAGGTGAAAGTAGCGGTCGTCGTGCGAGATCACCACCAGCAGGTGTCCCTTGGCGCGCAGCTCGGGCAGCAGCTCGGTATAGAAAAGATGGCGGAAGGTCGGGTCCTGGTCGGCGGCCCATTCGTCGAACACCAGCACCGGGCGGCCTTCGAGGTAGGCATGCACCAGCGCCAGCCGCTTGCGCTGCCCGGTCGAAAGATCGGTGGTGCTGAATGCGCCGTTCTTCAGGCTCACCTTGTGGGCAATTTCCAGCCGCTCCAGATAGGGCAGCGCCGTTTCGGGCAACACCTCCATGCCGGCGCCGCCTTCGCTTTCTTCACCGGCCACAAGATCTTCGAACAGATAGAAGTCGGAGAACACCGTGGTGAACAGCTGGCGGTAGTCGTCGCGGCCTTCGGGCTTGACCACCGAGCCGTCGATCAGCACGTCGCCTGCCTGCGGCGCATACAGGCCCAGCAGCAGCTTGATCAGCGTGGTCTTGCCGGAGCCGTTGTCGCCCACCACAAACACCATTTCGCCGCGCCGCAGCTTCAGGTCGATGGGCCCGAGCGTGAAGGCCTCGCCGCCTTCGGGCGCATCGAAGGCATAGCGCACGCCGCGCATGCCGATTTCATTCTTCAGGATGACGCCGTTGGACGCGCGCTCCAGGTGCAGGTGCGGCTCCGGCGTGGCAAAGCGGGCCGACAGGTCGCCGATTCGCTGGAAGGCCACCTTGGCACGGCCCACGCCGGGCAACAGGAGCGCGATCTGGTCCAGCGGCCCCTTCAGGAACAGCAGCACCAGCACGAAGCCGCTGAGCACCGCGGGCTCGGTCGGCTGGAACGCAGCCCAGCCCAGGATCAGCGCGATCAGCAAAAAGAACAGCGCCGAGCCGAAGGCGGTCGCAATCACATAGGTGTTGATGGCGCGCCCGTTGACGACGCGGATGGTGTCGACGATGCGCTCGATCTGGCCGGAGAACATGCGCGTGCGGCGCGTGCGGTGCATGCGCAGTTCCTTCGCGCCTTCGCTGATGGCGCGGTAGGCCTTGTGCAGCTGGTCTTCCTGTTCGCGCGCTTTCCAGAAACCGGCCTCGCCGCGAATCTGCGCCATGAGCTGCACCGTGATGCCGATCACCAGCGCCACCAGCATCAGCCCGAACAGCGGCAGCGAAAGAAATGCGAGGTAGCTCAGGCAGCCCAGCGCCACGGCGATCGCGATCAGCATTCCCGACAGCGCGAACGCCACGTCGCTGATCATGTCCACGTCCTGCGACAGCACCGGCATCAGGCGGTGCGTGCGGTAGCGCTCCAGCGCATCGATGGGCGCCGCGAGAATCTTCTGCGCCAGGCTCTTTCGCACCTGGGCCACCAGGCGCTGGCCGACGAAGTTGGTCGACACGTCCGACGCCATGCGCCCGAAGAGCGCCACGCCGCACAGGCCGATGAAGGTCAGCAGCAGGCCGCCGGCCAGCCCGCCCGGTTGGTTGAGCACCCGGTTGATGGTGCCGAGCAGCGCGACCGTGGCGGCACCGGCGCTGATGCCCGTGACCGCGGACAGCACTATCCACGGAAGAAAGGGTTTCAGCAGGCGCCCGATTTCGGCGCCGTTGCCTGCGGTGGTAGTTGTCATGCAAAGGCTCTTTCCGCCCGGGGGCGACAGCTGGGTAACGACCATGCCGCCTGGCACGGCCCCGGTGGCTTCGTGCCACCTACTGCCTAGACGGTTGAGCCGCGGCAATGTTCAGCGCGGTGCGCGTGAACAGTTGCCCTGCAAATCCGTCTTGATGGCATGACCTTGCCGACGGCCGATCCGTGATCCCGCTGCTGGAGCCCCTGTTCCCCGGCGAGCTGGCCGTGCATGGCGAAAAGCTGCAATGCGCCGACACCGTGCCGCCCGGCGCGGTGCGCGTGGCGGATCTTGCGCAATCGCCCGCGCTGCTTGCCGACGTGCTGCAGAGAAATGCGCGCTACCGGGGCGTTGCCGGCACAGACCTGCGCGCCGTTGCGTCCGCATGGAGCCTCGAATACATCGCGATGCTGCTGCCGCCCGTGATGGCCGCGGCCAGCATGCTGCAGCACGTGTTTCCGGTTGCGGCGGAACACACCTGGGTGCGGCTCGACGCGCATGGCGGCCCCGCGAGCTTTCACATCCGGCACATGGGCCGGCCGCACCACGGGGCCGGCACCGCGGAGCGCTACGCGCCGCTGCTCTGGCAGCACCTTGCGCCGCTGTTCGAGGCGCTCGCCGGCCGGACGCGGCTCGCGCCCAAGATTCTCTGGAGCAACACCGTGCGGCTCATGGAGCCCGTGTTCGACGTGGCGTTGGCCGCCACCGGCGGCGCACCGTCGATCTCGTGCGACCGGCAGCTGCTGCTGCACAGCGCCAAGTGGCCGAACGAGCTTCGCCCCAACCCGCTTCACGGCCGCGAACGCAGCCACCCCGTCAAGCTGCACCGGGAGTGCTGCCTCAACTACCTTCTGCCGCACGAGCACCACTGCAACGCCTGCCCGCTTGCGCCGGAGCATCGCGGTCTCGGGTGAACAGATTGCGGGCCATTCCGTCTTCCATCTATCCATCCATTCCACACATATGTCCAAGGCCAAGCTCGTCTACATCCTGTCTTTGAGAAATGCCGCCGCCGACAAGGCCGGCCAGCATATTGCGTACAAGGGAGAACAGCGCTACATGGCCTCCCCGCTCGAGTACCTGGCCAAGGCGCTCGACGAGACACCGCTGGGCGATGCCTACTCGCTCGAAGGCATCGTCATAGACGACGATCCGCGCTCGCCGAAAGACCAGGCCGCGCTGCAGGACTACGGCTTTTCATGCCAGCCCGACAAGAAATGGATCTTTCCGGCGGGCCTGAAGACGCAAGGCAAACAGCTCACGGACATCTTCCATCCGGTGCCTTCCGAATACAGGCGGCTGCCGCTCGATTCAGCCGAACGCCCCGCGGGCAAGAGCCGCTTCGAGCGCACCCTGCTCGACAAGCTGCTGACGCTGCAGGCCGACATCGTCGTGCTCGACGGCCTGCTCGTGATCCTCGACGAGCTGGTGCGGCCCGGCGCACCGTTCCACCGCAAGATCGTCAACATCCATCCGGGCATCACCCGCATCGAATCGCCTTACGAGCGCCGCGGCGCCTACGCAACCCTCGATGCGCTGCACGGCGCGCAGGGCCGCAAGATCGTGAACTGGCAAACGATGGAAAGCGTGCCCGTGCCTCCGCTCTACAAGACAGGCGCCTCGCTTCACTACGTGGACAACGGCATCGACTCCGGCGAGGTGATCCACGACGCGCTGCGCACCACCATCGACCCGAACGACACCATCCTCGAGCTGCGCTGGAACAACTTCAACCACAGCCTCTTTCCCGCGCTGCACGAGGGCCTGGCCCTGCTCGCAGGGCAACGGCAACCGCTCACCGAAAGAACCGCATGACGCCAACTCCCCATGTCTCCTATGCGGGCGGCATGCCGCACGCCATCACGCGCGACGGCGACACGCTCAGCGTACGCAACACGCAGGACGAAACACGCTCGCTCTGGAAAACCAGCCAGGCGGCCTCCGGCGCCGTGCTCCAGTGGGTGGACGGCAGCAATGCGTCCACGGCCCACCTGCTGGCCGCACTGGAAGGCGCGTTCGAACACCACCCGGCCCACAAGACGCTGCGCGTGGTGCCCAGCCAGCCGGCGGCGTCGCTCGTGCAGGCCGGCGTGCTGCTGCAAGCCGAAGGCGGCCAGGCCCTCGCCTGCCGCGACATGCTTTGGCAGCAGCCTTCGCTGTGGCTGCCCGCAGTGCACGCCCCCATGGCCCTGCAATACGCACTGACCAACGGCAAGCGCCACCCCGTGCGCCCGCCCAAGCCGCGCGGCGTGCTCTACCAGCGCTTCATTCCCTGGCTCGGCAAGACCTTTTCGTTTCGCAGCTTCGACTTCGAGGCCGACCTGCCGATGTTCAACCGCTGGATGAACGACCCCGACGTGGCCGTGATCTGGGAGGAAGAAGGCGACCTGGACAAGCACCGCCAGTACCTCTCGGCCATCGACCGCGATCCGCACATGTATTCGATGATCGCCTGCCTCGACGGCGAGCCCTTCGGCTACTTCGAGATGTACTGGGCCAAGGAAAGCCGCATTGCGCCGTTCTACGACGTGGACGACTACGACCGCGGCTGGCACGTTCTGATCGGCGAGCCGGCGTTTCGCGGCAAGGCCTTTGCCACCGCCTGGCTCACCTCGATCTCGCACTACATCTTCTTGTGCGACCCACGCACCCAGCGCGCCGTGGGCGAGCCGCGCATCGACCACCTGCAGCAGATCCGCAACCTCGACAAGTCCGGCTACGCGAAGGTGAAGGAATTCGACCTGCCGCACAAGCGCGCCCTGCTGGTCGTGATGCTGCGCGAACGCTACTTCACCGACGCCCTCTGGCTGCCCCGCAGCGACGGCGCCGCCACGCCTGCCCAACATTCTGCGTAAAGGAAAACCGCCATGGTGATTCACGACCTCATCGGTATCGGCTTCGGCCCTTCGAACATCGCACTGGCCATTGCGCTGGACGAGAAACGGCGCGACGGCCGCCGTGTCGATGCGATGTTCATCGAGAAGCAGGCCGGCTTCGCCTGGCACAAGGACATGATGCTCGACCAGGCGCACATGCAGATCTCGTTCATGAAGGACCTTGCAACGCTGCGCAACCCCACCAGCCGCTTCACCTTCATCAACTACCTGCATGAGAAAAAGCGCCTGCAGGACTTCATCAACCTGAAGACCTTCTTTCCCAGCCGCCACGAGTTCAACGACTACCTAGGCTGGGCCGCGTCCCAGTTCGAAGATGCCTGCGTCTACGGAGAGGAAGTCTTCGAGGTGCTGCCCGAAAAAGAAGGCCACGGCGGCGAGGTCTCGCTGCTGCGCGTGCGCTCGCGCGACGGCGCCGGCCACGTGACCGAGCGCCTTGCACGCAACCTGGTCGTGAGCATTGGCGGCATGCCCAACATTCCGGACGGATTCCGCGCACTGAGGAATGACCCCCGCGTGTTCCATTCGAGCAGCTACCTGCGGGACATGGCCCGCCTGCCCGATGCCGCAAGGATTGCCATCGTGGGCGCGGGGCAGAGCGCGGCGGAGATCTTCATGGACCTGCAAGGCCGCCCGCACGCGCCGCAGGTCGACCTCATCATGCGGGCCCGCTCGATCCGCCCGTCGGACGACAGCCCCTTCGTGAACGAGGTGTTCAACGTCGAGTTCACCGACTACATCTACAGCCAGCCCGAAGACGAACGCGCCGCGTTGATCGACGAATTCGGCCACACCAACTACGCGGTGGCCGACCTCGACCTGATCCAGCAGATCTTCAAGATGTTCTACGAGCAGAAGGTTCGCGGCGAAGAGCGCATGCGCTTCCTGCGCCGGCACGAGATCCGCGGCGTGCATGCGGCGGCCGATGGTGTTCACCTGACCCTGCACGACCAGAACACCGGCCATGAAAACACCCTGCGCTACGACGCCGTGGTGCTGGCCACCGGCTATGGCCGCGAGCAGCACAAGGCGCTGCTGACGCCGCTTGCCCCCTACCTCGGCGATTTTTCGGTCGACCGCCACTACCGCGTGGGCAGCACGCCGGACTTTCACCCCGCCATCTTCCTGCAGGGCGCCTGCGAGTCGTCGCATGGGCTGAGCGACACCCTGCTGTCGGTTACCTCGGTGCGCACGGGCGAGATCGGCAACGCCCTGCTCAAGGCGATTCCGGCCGGCGCGCCGGTGGCCGCCACTGCCGTGAACGCCGCAAACAGCCCCCGTCACGAGCGGCAGGCGGTGCAGGCCTAGGCGCGGCTACCCGGCGCCGGGCAGGCAAAAAGAAAAAGGAGACAGGCCGCTGTCTCCTTTTTTTTAAGCCAAACGTCTCATGTATGGAAGCGCCAAGGTGCCGAAACCGGCCGGCCTTGGGCGTCGCAACGTGAACACGTCGTATTCAAGCACCTGGAGTATCAACTTTATGCGTCCCCTGCCCCGTCAACGTCTATTGAATGCCGCGCTCGCCACGGCCTTCGGAACGGCCTTTTCCCTTTGCAGCGTGAGCGCCCTGGCGCAGGCGACTGGACAGCAGCAGCGGGCCGGCGATTCGACGCTGCCCGCCATCACGGTGAACGCCGACACGGAAGAATCCGCCACGGGCCGGGTCAACGGCTATCTTGCCAAGCGCAGCACGGCCGGCAGCAAGACGGACACGCCGATCGTCGAGACGCCGCAGTCGATCTCGGTCATCACGGCCGACCGCATGGACGCCATCGGCGCCACCACCGTCAAGGACGCGCTCGGCTACACCCCGGGCGTGAGCATTTCGCCCTTCGGCGCCGATTCGCGCTACGACTGGATCTCGATCCGCGGCTTTGACGGCTATGCGCCGGGCTTCTACCTGGACGGCCTGCCGCTGCGCAACAACGGCACGTGGGGCGTCTGGAAAACCGAGAACTACGGCAGCGAACGCATCGAAGTTCTGCGCGGCCCCACCTCGGTGCTCTATGGCATGGCAAGCCCGGGCGGCGTGGTCAACATTGCGAGCAAGCTGCCCACGGCAGAGCCCGTGCGCGAGATCCAGCTGCAGTACGGCAACGACGCCCGCCGCCAGGTGGCCGGCGATTTCTCGGGTGCGCTCGATGCCGAAGGCAAGGTGCTCTACCGCATTACCGGTGTGGTGCGCGACGCCCAGCTCCCCGGCGGCAGCTCGCGCGACGACCGCACCTACATTGCGCCCTCGATCACCTGGAAGCCATCGAGCGACACCACTTTCACGCTGCTGGCCCAGTACCAGAAGAACCGCGCCGGCGCCTACAGCCGCATTCGCCCCGCGGCCGGCTCGCTCACGCCGACGCGCATCGGCACCTACATTCCCAGCGACCTGAACGTCGGTGATCCCAACTTCGATCACTTCAACCAGGACCAGAAGATGATCGGCTACCAGCTCGAGCATCGCTTCAACGACACCTTCACCGTGCGCCAGAAGCTGCGCTACGGCAAGCTCGAGGTCGACTACCGCGCCCTGCAGTCGCCGGGCTTCGTTCCCATGGACCCGGCCAATGCGCTGAGCGCGGAGAACTACCGCTACCTGAACCGCGGCGTCTTCGGCAGCCAGGAAAGCACCTCGTCGGTCACCATGGACAACCAGCTGCAGGCCGACCTGCGCTCGGGCGACTGGCGCCACAAGGTGCTGGTGGGCCTGGACTACCAGCGCACCCGCATCGACCAGTACACCTACAGCAGCCCCTTTGGTACGCCGCTGCTCGACATCTACGCGCCTGTGTACGGCGGCACCATCGATATTCCGCAGCCCTACGTCAACGGTGTGAGCCGGCTCGCGCAGACCGGCATCTACCTGCAGGACCAGATCAAGTGGGGCGACCGCTGGTCGCTCACCATCGGCGGGCGCTACGACACGGCGCAAAGCACCAACTACAGCCGCCTGGATGGCTCCACGCAGCGCATTTCGGAACACAAGTTCACCAAGCGCGCGGGCCTGGTCTACCTGGCGCCCAACGGCCTGGCGCCGTACCTGAGCTACTCGGAGTCGTTCGCGCCCATCGGCGCGCTCGACCCGGCCACCCGGACCCCCTTCAAGCCTGAAAGCGGCCGCCAGTACGAGGCCGGCATCCGCTACCAGCCGCCGGGCGGCAAGTCGCTGTACAGCGCGGCCATCTTCGACCTGCGCCGCAAGAACTACATCACGTATGACGCGACCTTCATGCCGAAGCAGACCGGCGAGATCTCGGTGCGGGGCCTCGAGCTCGAAGCCACCACCGAACTCATGCCGCGCCTGAACCTCACGGCCTCCTACGCCTACACGCCGCGCGCCATCGTCACGGCCAGCAGCCGCGCCGAAGAAATCGGCAAGCAGGCGATGTCCGTTCCGCGCAACCGCCTCTCGGTGTGGGCGGACTACCGCTTCAGCAACGGCCTGAAGGTGGGCGCGGGCGTGCGCTTCAACGGCTCGACCCGCGGCGACGCGGAAGTCGTCGCGCCGGCCAAGGTGCCTTCGTACACGCTGCTGGACGCCATGATCGGCTACGACATCGACCGCTGGACGCTGGCGCTGAACCTGCGCAACCTGACCAACAAGACCTACGTTGCGAACTGCGCCTACGGCTACTGCTACCTGGGCACGCAGCGCACGGCGGTGGCAACGGCCACCTATCGCTGGTAAGCCCTTCGGCCCCAAAGAGCCAAGGCCGGATGCCCTCGCGGGCATCCGGCCTTTTTTGCGCGGCTGCTCGGCCTTGCCCTGCCGCTAGGCGGCGTCGAGCGCCAGCAGGCGGTTCTTTACCGTGGCGCCGAACTGTGCATCGCGAATGATGTCCAGGTGCCCGGTTCGCGGCACCACCTCGGTCGAGAGCACGCGGGCGCGCTCCGGCCAGCGGCGCAGCACACCCGGCGCCTGCAGCGAGCGCTCGGCATGGAACACCTCCACGGGCAAGTCGGTTTTGGCCTGCGCGCAGCGGGCGTAGTGCGCGGACTGCACGCGGCTGTCGAGCGTGGCCCACAGAAGGTACTCATAAGCCTCGTCGCCCGCACCGTCGAGCGGCGACACCCAGGTTGGGGCCAGCAGCTGCTCGGCCACCCAGGCCTGTTCTGCATCGGTCATGCGGGCGAACAGCTCTTTCCATTGCGCCGCCATGTCCGACCTTGCAAGCCACGCGGCCAGCACCTCGTCGGCCTGTGTGCGCTGCGCCGGCGTCAAGCTGCCTTGGGGAACCATCGGCTCCGACTCGAACACATCGACCGCGCCGAAGAACACGATCTCGATGCGGCCGTGCAGTTGCCGCGCCACCTCGAAAGCCAGGTCGCCGCCCAGCGACCAGCCCAGCAAGGCGCACCGGCCGCCGGTGGCCGTCTTGACGATGAAATCCGCATACTCGGCCGCAAGCTCGCGAATGGCAAAACCGCGCCACCGCTTGCGCGTGTAGACATGGCTCACAAAGGCATACACCGGCCGGTCGCCCTGCACCGCGCGCGCCAGCGGCTGGAACTCGCGCGAGTTGACGATGAGGCCGGGCAGGCAGAAAAGCGGCACGCCCGCACCGCCGGCATGCAGGCACACGGCGTCATTCGCGCTCTCGGCCCGCTGGTCCACGCGCGCGGCCAACTCACGAAGGCTTGCGGCCTGCATCACATCGGCCAGGCCCAGGTGGCTGCCGCCGGGCAGCTGCTTGCGAATGCGCGCGATGAGCTTGAGGCTCAGGAGCGAATCGCCGCCCAGCTCGAAGAAGTTGTCGCCGCGCCCCACCTGCGCCACGCCCAGCACCTCGCGCCAGATGGCAGCCAGCGCCTCTTCGGCATCGCCTTGCGGGGCTTCATACGCAAGCTCGCTGGCGAACACAGGCTCCGGCAGCGCCTTGCGCTCCACCTTGCCATTGGCACTCAGCGGCAAGGCATCGAGCACGACGATCAGCCGCGGCACCATGTAGTCGGGCAGCACCCGGCCCAGGCGCTCCTTGAGCACCGCGGTGTCGATGGCCTGCCCCGCTTGCATCGCATGCACCGAGACATAGCCCACCAGCCGCGCACCGCCCGGCCCCTCCCTGGCCACCACCACCGCCTCGCGCACCTCGGGCTGCGCCAGCAGCTGCGCCTCGATCTCCCCCAGCTCGATGCGCAGCCCCCGGATCTTCACCTGGTGGTCGATGCGCCCCAGGTACTCGATCTGCCCCTCGGCGTTCCAGCGCACCAGGTCGCCCGTGCGGTAGAGCCGCCCCCCGCCTTCGCTATCGAATGGATCGGCCACGAAGCGCTCCGCACTCAGGCCGGGCCGCTTCAGGTAGCCCCGCGCCAGGCTCACGCCGCCCAGGTACAGCTCGCCGGCGACGCCCCGAGGCACCAGGTTGAGCTCGGCATCGAGCACATAAGCTTGGGTGTCGGTGATCGGCCGGCCGATGGGCACCAGGCTCTGGCCATCGTCCCTGCAGGTCCAGCGCGTCACGTGGATGGTGGTCTCGGTGGGGCCGTACAGGTTCTGCAGCGTGGCGCCATGGAGGCGCTGCAGGGTCTCCTTCTGGGTCTCGGCGGGCATGGCCTCGCCGCCGCAGATGATGTGCTTCAGGCGGGTGCTGGCCTCGATGCCTTCGTGCGCCAGGAAGGCCTGCAGCATCGAGGGCACGAAGTTCAGGGTGGTGACCTGGTGGCGCTGGATGAGCGCGACCAGCCGGGCCGGGTCTCGCTGGTCGCCGGGTTGGGCCACCACGAGGCGGGCGCCGGCGGTCAGGGGCCAGAACAGCTCCCACACCGACACGTCGAAGCCGAAGGGGGCCTTGTGCAGCACGGTGTCTTCGCGGGTGAGGCCGTAGGTGCGCTGCATCCAGGCCATGCAGCTGTGCAGGGCGTGGTGGCGGATGGCGGCGCCCTTGGGCCTGCCGGTGGAGCCGGAGGTGTAGATGACGTAGGCGAGGTGCTCGCCGTGCAGGGCGACCTGCGGATCCGCCTCTGGCTCGCCGCTGAAGTCGAGGCTATCGATCTCCAGGGTGGTGAGGCTGCCGCGGTCGTCGAGACAGTCGCGCGTGGCGCGGTGCGCCAGCAGCAGCTCGATGCCGCTGTCCTGCACCATGTAGGCCAGGCGCTCGGCGGGGTAGTCGGGGTCCAGGGGCAGGTAGGCGCCGCCGGCCTTGAGCACGCCCAGGATGGCGACGACCATCTCGACGGAGCGTTCCATGGCGATGCCCACGAGCACCTCGGGGCCGACGCCCAGGGCGATGAGGCGGTGCGCGAGGCGGTTGGCACGGCGGTTCAGTTCAGCGAAGCTCAACGCCTCGTCAGCGAACAGGAGCGCGATGGCCTCGGGCTGCTGGCGGGCGTGCCGCTCGATCATGCGGTGCACGGGCTCGGGAGCCGGCTCGCGATGGGGGTTCACGCTCCAGGCGATGAGCTGGGCCTGCTCGGGGGCGCCGAGCAGCGCGATGTCGCCCACCGCACACCCTTCGTCATCAGCCAACGCACCGAGCATCGCCACATAGTGCGCGGTCATGCGTTCGATGGTGCCGGGTTCGAACAGCTCCGATGCATAGATAAAGCTCGCATGCAGGCGCCCATCGGCGTCTTCGCTGGTGTTCAGCACCAGTTCGAACTGCGCCACCGGCGCGGCCAGCGCATAGTCTTCGAGCGCCAGGCCGGGCAACTGCTTCAGCGTGCGGGAGTCGGTGCGGTCGTGGCTGAACATCACCTGGAACAGCGGGTTCACGCTCAGGCTGCGCTCGGGCTGCAGCGCATCCACCAGCTGTTCGAAAGGCAAGTCCTGGTGCGCCTGCGCGCCGATGGCGGCTTCCTTCGCCTGCGCGAGCACCTTTGCCAGGCTCATGCGGCCTTCGACCGTGCTGCGCATGACCTGCGTGTTGACGAAGAGCCCGATGATGCCTTCGGTCTCCGCGCGATGGCGGTTGGCCACCGACACGCCCACGCGAATGTCCTGCTGCCCGCTGTAGCGGTGCAACAGCGCCTGAAAAGCCGCCAGCAACACCATGAAGAGCGTCGCCCCGCCGGTGCGCGCGCGCTTGTGCAACGCCTGCACCAGCTCCGGCGGAAGATCGACGCCGTGCCTGGCCGCGGTGTAGTGGCCGTTCGGCCGGCGGCTGTGGTCCGCCTGCAGCTGCAGCACCGGGTTGCCGGTGCCCAGGCGCTCGGTCCAGTAGGCAAGCTGCCTGTCTTTCTCACCGGCTTCCAGCCAGTTGCGCTGCCATGCCGCGTAGTCGATATAGCGGATCGGCAGCGGCGGCAGGTCCACCCGGTCGCCGAGCACCCGCGCACGGTACTGCGCGACGAACTCGCCCACCAGCAGATGCAGCGAGCCGCCGTCGGAAACGATGTGGTGCATTACCAGCACGAGCACGTGCTCTTGCGGTGCAACCCGGATCACGCCCACCCGCATCAGCGGACCCGTTGTCAGGTCGAACGGCGTCGCGCTCAGGCGGCGGGCTTCTTCTCGCGCACGCGCCTCCGCATCGCCGGGCCAGTGGGCCACGTCGATCACCGCGATGTCGAGATCCACACGCTCCTGCACAACCTGTTCGCACAACCCCTGCGCATCCGGCCTGAACACCGTGCGAAGCGACGCGTGGCGCTCCAGCAGTGCCGCAAAGCTGTTCTTCAGCGCATCGACGTCGAGCGCCCCGTGCAGCTTCAGCGCGCCGGAGATGTGGTACGCCGTGCTCTTCGGGTCCAGCTGCCAAAGGAACCACTGGCGCAGTTGCGCATAGGAAAGTTCGGCCTTCGTTCCGGCCGGCAGGGGCACGATGGGCAGCCTGGCAAAGTCCACGCCCTGCTTTTGCAGCAGGCCGAGAAACGCCTTCTGTTTTTCACGGGGCAGGCGCGCAAAGCGGTCCGCAATGCTGTTCTTGTCGATCTCCATCAATCCTCCAGAAGGTCGAGCATCGCGGCCATCTGCGCGAGGTCTTCCGAGCCCGCGGCCGCGGCTGTGCCGACCTCTTCCTGCACGGCGCCCGCCATTGCGGCCAACGTCGGGTTTTCGAAATAGCGCTTGAGCGGCAACTGCACCGCAAGCTGCTTCTGCACCTTGGCCTGCACGGCCAAGAGGGTCAGCGAGTGGCCTCCCAACTCGAAGAAGTTGTCGCTCCGGCCCACGCGTTCCACCTCGAGCACTTCGGCCCAGATGGCGGCGAGTGCGCTCTCCACCTCTCCCACCGGCGCTGCATAGGCGCCGCCGGCGGCAATCTCCGGATCGGGCAGCGCCTTGCGGTCGACCTTTCCGTTCGCGTTCAGCGGCACGGCATCGAGCACCATCAGCGCCGCGGGCACCATGTAGTCCGGCAGCTTCTGCAGCAGCCGCTCGCGCAGCATTGCAGCATCCACCGCCTGGCCCGCGCGCGCGGACACATAGGCCACGAGCCGCGTGCCGCCCGCGCCCTCTTTTGCCAGCACCACCGCCTCTCGCACTTCGGGCTGCGCCAGCAACTGCGCCTCGATCTCGCCAAGCTCGATGCGGAAGCCGCGGATCTTCACCTGGTGATCGATGCGCCCGAGGTAGTCGAGTTGGCCGTCGCTGCGCCAGCGCACCAGGTCGCCGGTGCGGTAAAGCCGCCCGCCCGCGGGGCCGAAAGGCGCCGCCACGAAGCGCTCCGCACTGAGCCCCGCGCGATTCAGGTAGCCGCGCGCCAGGCCCGCGCCCGAAACATGGAGCTCGCCCGCCACGCCAACGGGCAGCGGGTTGAGGTCGCCGTCGAGCACCCACATGCCAAGGTCTGGAATGCAGGCGCCCACCGGACTGCTCTGTTCGTCGAGGTCGGCGCGCGCGATCGGCCGGTAGGTCACGTGTACGGTGGTCTCGGTAATGCCGTACATGTTGATGAGCTGCGGCTGCCGGTCGCCGAAGCGATCGATCCACGGCCGCAGGCTCTCCGGTTCGAGCGCCTCGCCACCGAAAATCACGCATCGCAGCGGCAGCCGTTCGCCCGCGGCAAGCGCCGCGCTGTGAATCAATTGCCTGAAAGCAGACGGCGTCTGGTTCAGCACGGTGACCTGCTGCTCGCGCAGCAACGCAACGAAATCGTCGGGCGAGCGGCTGACCCAGAACGGCACCACCACCAGCCTGCCGCCGGTGCACAGCGCACCGAAGATTTCCCACACCGAGAAGTCGAAGGCATACGAGTGGAAGTTCGTCCACACGTCTTGCGCGCCGAAACCGAACCAGGGCTGCGTCGAGTCCAGCAGCCGCGTCACGTTGCGATGTGTCAGCTGCGCGCCCTTGGGCCGGCCGGTGGAGCCCGAGGTGTAGATCACGTAGGCGAGATGGTCGGCATGCACCGGCACGTCAGGCGCGTGCGCCGCCTCCGAGTCCAGGGCGGCATCGTCGAGCGTCAGCACGCGCACATCGCCCGGCAGCGCAAGCCTGGGCTGCACATGGCTTTGCGTGAGCAGCAGGCGAATGCCGCTGTCCTCGATCATGTAGGCCAGGCGATCGGCGGGGTACTCGGGGTCGAGCGGCACGTACGCGCCGCCGGCCTTCAGGATGCCGAGCAGCCCCACGACCATTTCAATCGAGCGTTCGACCGCGATGCCCACCTTCACCTCGGGCGCCACGCCAAGACCGATGAGCCGATGCGCGACCTTGTTGGCGCGTGCGTCGAGTTCCGCGTAGCTCAGGCTTTCATCGCCGAAGACCACCGCCGTCGCGTCCGGATGCAAGGCCGCCTGCCGCTCGAACCAGCGGTGCACCGGTTGCGCGATGTCCGCGGCAAGCAAGGGCTCCGCGGGTCGGGCCGGCGGCAGCGCCGCCTTGTCTTCGTCCTGCAGGCCGATGTCGCCCACATGCGCACCGGGCGTTGCCGCGAGCATTTCGATCAGTTGCTCCATGCGGCGCGCCAGGGTCTGCACGAGCGCATCGCCAAACTGGTTGCGCGCGTGGCTGTAGCTCAGCATCAGCGTCTCGCCCTGGTTGACCGAGAGCGTCATCGGGTAGTTCGTCTCCTCCCGGTTCCAGACCTCGCCGAAGCGCAGCCTGTCGGGCGCGCCCTGCTTCAGCGCCTGGTCGAGCGGATAGTTTTCGAACACCACGATGCTGTCGAACAGGTCTTGCCCGCCCTGCCCCGCCCAGCGCTGTATTTCATAGAGCGGCGTGTGCTCATGATCCTGCGCGCCGAGGTTGCGCGCCTGCAGTTCGCGCAGCCAGTCGCCCACGCGCTGTGCCGGCTCAAGCGTGGCAATGACCGGCAGCGTGTTGATGAACAGGCCCAGCATCTGCTGCGCGCCGGGCAGCTCCACCGGCCTGCCCGCCACGGTGGCGCCAAAGCTCACCGTGCGCTGCCCCGTGTGGCGCGCCAGCAGCAACGCCCAGGCGGCCTGCACCAGCGTGTTGAGGGTCACGCGCTCGCGCTTGGCCGCCTCCGCCAGCGCGCGGGTGCGCTGCGCGTCGATCTCGCAGCGATGCATGCCATGGCCGGTGCGCGCGTCGCGCGGTTTGGGCAGGGTGTTGGCCAGCCAGGTAGGCCCATCTATGCGCGCCAGCTGCTCGCGCCAATAGCGCTCGTCGCCCTTTCCGTCGCGCTTCTGCAGCCAGGCGATGTAGTCCGCATAGCGGCCGCCCGGCGCTGCGAGGGCTTCGCCGGCGTAATGCCGCAGCATTTCACCCATCAGCTGCGAGGTGCTCCAGCCGTCCAGCAGCAGGTGATGCATGGTCCAGACGAAATGGTGCTTGCCGCCCTGCATCTGAACCAGCACGAAGCGCATCAGCGGGGGCTGCGCCAGGTCGAAGCCCTGCGCGAGTTGCGCTTGCGCCAGGTCGTCGAGCGCACCGGCGGCGTCCGCGCGGTCTCGCCAGTCATGCTCGGCCATCGGAAGCTCGAGATGCCGCGCGACCCATTGCAAGGCCGGTTCGCCGGCCAGGAAGCCGGTTCGCAGCACGTCGTGCCGCTGCAGCACCGCACGCCATGCGGCCCTGAAGCGCGCGACATCCAGCCCGTCGATGTCGACGCGCAGCTGGTTGACGTAGGCGCTGCCGCCGGGCGCGTACAGGGTGTGGAACAGCATGCCCGCCTGCATGGGCGAAAGCGGGTACAGGTCCGCCAGGTTGGAAAGCGGCACCGGCAGGGCATCGAGCTGCTGCGCGCCGATGCGGGCGAGCGGAAAGTCCGACGGCGTGACGCCATGTGCGCCGCTGGTGCAATGCGCTACCAGCGCTTCGAGTTCCTGCTGGAACCGCCGCACCCAGCCTTCGACGGCGCCGCGGTCGTGGCGGGCCTGGCTGTAGCTCACGCGCAGCGCCAGCACGCCTTCGTGCACCTGTCCGTTGACCGCGAACTCGTGCGTCAGCGGTGCGCCGCCGTCCACCGGGGCGCCGCTCGCCTCGTCGGCCAGCAGCCAATGCGAGCGCTCATCGGAGCCGGCGTCGAACTGGCCCAGGTAGTTGAAGACCACCTGCGCCCGGGGCAGCCGCCGTAGCGCCTGCTGTTGCGCGGGGTTGCCAAGGTACTTGAGCACGCCATGGCCAATGCCCTTGTCGGGAATGGCGCGCAGGCTTTCCTTCACGCGCTTGATGGCAGCGCCGGGTTCACCCAGCGGATCGAGCGCAACCGGAAACAGCGTGGTGAACCAGCCGACGGTGCGAGACAGGTCGATGTGGCCGAACAGGTCTTCGCGGCCATGGCCTTCAAGATCGACCAGCACCTTGTCATGGCCGGCCCATGCGCACAGCGCACGGCCGAGCGCCGTCAGCAGCAGGTCATTGGCCTGCGTGCGATAGGCCACGGGTGCGTCCTTCAGCAGCGCCTGCGTCGTCGCCGCGTCCAGCCGCACTTCGAGGGTCTGCTGGTCGGCTGCGGTGTTCGATCCGTCGGGATGAGCGCACGGCAGGTTGGCGTGGGCATCCGCCAGCGTCGCCCAATGGCCGATTCCGTCGGCGTGGCTTGCGGCATAGCCCTGCAATGCAGTCGTCCAGTCTTTGTAGCTGCTGCTCTTGGCGGGCAGCGCAACGGCTCGGCCCGCCAGGCTCTGGCGATACGCATCCTGCAGGTCTTCCAGAAGGATGCGCCACGACACGCCGTCGACCACCATGTGGTGAATGGCGAGCAGCAGGCGCAATTCGCCGTCCGGCAATTCGACGGCGAGCGCGCGCAGCAACGGGCCGCGCGCCAGGTCGAGGCTGCGCTGCGCCTCGTCGCAGAGCGCTTCGAGCTGCCCCGCATCGCGTGCCTTGCGCACCCACAGCAGTTCGGCGAGTTCGTTGTCGGACATTGCCGTGTAGTGCTGATGCCATGCACCTTCGGCGTCCTGGCTGTAGCGCAGGCCCAGGCTGTCGTGGTGCCGCACCACGGCCAGCAAGGCCTGCCGGAAGGCGGCCAGCTGCAAGGGCTCGCGGCACCTCAGCAGCACCGCCTGGTTCCAGTGGTTGCGCACCGGCATCTGCATCTCAAAGAACGCGTGCTGGAATGGCAGCAGGGGCGCCTCGCCTGCCGCATCACCGGCAGCCATGCGCTTTGCATCGCCAACGGGTTCGGCCGCGCCTGCAAGCTGCGCCACGGTCTGCCGCTCGAAGATCTGCTTGGGGCTCACCTTCCAGCCCGCAAGGCGCAGCCGCGCCACGATCTGCAGGCTCAGGATGGAGTCGCCGCCCAGCTCGAAGAAGTTGTCGTTGCGGCCCACCCGTTCAAGACCGAGCACGCCGCGCCATACCTTGGCAATCGCCTCTTCAGCCTCGCCGAGCGGCGGTTCATAGGCCTTGTCGTCCTGCGGGAGTTCAGGTTCAGGCAGGGCTTGGCGATCGACCTTGCCGGCGGGGCCGATCGGAAGCGCATCGACCACCACGATGGCCGAAGGCACCATGTAGTCCGGCAATGCGCGCGCGAGCTGCTCCTTCAATGCCGCTGCGCCTATGGGCTGCCCGGCGTTCAGCGACACATAGGCTGCCAGCCGCGCCCCGGCCGGGCCGCTGCGCGCGACCACCACGGCCTCGCGCACTTCGGGCCGGGCCAGCAGTTGCGCCTCGATCTCGCCAAGCTCGATGCGGAAACCTCGCACCTTCACCTGGTGGTCGATGCGGCCCAGGTACTCGAGCTGGCCGTCGTCGCGCCAGCGCACCCAGTCGCCGGTGCGGTACAGGCGGCCACCGTTCGCGTCGAAGGGGTCGGCCACGAAGCGCTCCGCGGTGAGCGCGGCGCGGTGCAGGTAGCCGCGCGCCAGCCCCTCGCCGCCGAGGTACAGCTCACCCGCCACGTTGCGCGGCACAAGGTTGAGGTCTGCATCGAGCACGCGCGCGCTGCGGTCGCCCACGGGCCGGCCGATGGGCGCATAGCCCTCTTCGAAGCTCGCCGCGCCATCGACCTTCCACAGCATCGGCGTGACGACCGCTTCGGTAGGCCCGTAGCCGTTGATCAGCAGCTCGGGCTTCAGGTGCCGGCGCACGGCATCGAAGCCTTCGCGCGACATGGCCTCGCCGCCGAAGGAATACAGCTGCACCGGCGGGCAATGGCCGGTGTCGCGCGCCCAGTCGGCCAGTTGGCGCAGGTAGGCGGGAGGAAAGCCCGCGTTGGTAACGCCGTGGCGCTGCATCGCGTCCAGCGTCTGCTCGGCGGTCCAAAGAGATGCATCGCGCAGCAGCAGCGAGGCGCCGCAGCACAGGGCCGTGAAGAGGCGCTCATGCGCGCCGTCGAAGGAGAACGACAGAAAGTGCAGTTCGCGGGAGTGCGGCCCCATTTCGTACAGCACAGCCGTTTCAACGCAATGGGCGGCAAAGGGGCCATGCGAAACCATCACGCCCTTGGGCATGCCGGTCGAACCCGAGGTGTAGATGATGTAGGCGAGATTGCCGGCATGCACCGCAACGGCGGGCGAATGCACGGGCTCGGCTTGCAGATCGAGCGTGTCGAGCTGCAGAACGCGCACGTGCTCGCCGGACGGAATCCGTGCCCTCACATCGCTTTGCGTCACGAGCAGGTCGATGCCGCTGTCGGAAGCCATGTACGCCAGCCGGTCCGCGGGGTATTCCGGGTCCAGTGGCACGTAGGCACCGCCGGCTTTCAGGATGCCGAGCAGGCCGACCACCATGTCGAAGGAGCGCTCCACGGCAATGCCGACGCGCGTGTCGGGCTTCACGCCCAACGCGATGAGCCGGTGGGCCAGGCGATTGGCGCGGCGGTCGAGCTCGCCGTAGCTCAATGCTTCGTCGCCGAACAACAGCGCCGCGGCATCGGGGCGCTCATGGGCCCACCGCTCCATGAGCCGGTGCACCGGCTCGCTGCCCTGGGTTGCGGGTGCGTTGACGCCCCACTGCGCGAGCCGTTCTTTCTCGGCGGGCGCGAGCAGGTCGATGTCGCCCACCGCCTGTGCGGGGTTTGCGGCCAGCGCGCCGAGCACGGCCAGGTAGTGCCCCGCCATGTGCGCCACGGTCTTTGGATCGAACAGCTCTTGCGCGTAATGGAAGCTGGCCTGCGCACGGCCTTGCGCGTCTTCGATGACACTCAACGTGAGTTCGAACTGCGCAGCCTGGCCGCCCAGTTCATGGTCTTGCAGGCTCAGCCCGGGCAGCTCTTGCAGCGCGCGAAGGTCGCGCCGCTGGTGGTTGAACATCACCTGGAACAGCGGCGCGGTGCCAAGGCTGCGCTCGGGCTGCAGGGCTTCCACCAACTGCTCGAAAGGCAGGTCCTGGTGCGACTGGGCACCGAGCGCTGCATTGCGCGTGGCTTCCAATGCCTGCAGCAGGCTCGTTCGGCTGTTCAGCACATTGCGCAGGACCTGCGTGTTGACGAAGAAGCCGATGACCTTTTCAGCCTCCACACGATGGCGGTTGGCAATGGGCACGCCAATGCGAATGTCTTGCTGCGTGGTGTAGCGGTGCAGCAGCACCTGCAGTCCCGTGAGCAGCACCATGAAGAGCGTCGCGCCCTGGGCCTGCGCGCGCTTGTGCAGCGCGTCGGCCAGTGGCTGCGGCAACGCCACGTCATGGCGCGCCGCGCGGTACCGGCCGTCCGGGCGCCGCGGGTGATCCGTCGGCAGCTGCAGCACCGGGTGCTCGGTGCCGAGATGCGCCTTCCAGTAATCGAGTTGCCGCTCTTTCTCGCCGGCCTCCAGCCAGTGACGCTGCCATACGGCGTAGTCGGCGTACTGGATTGGCAACGCCGGCAAGCGCGGCGGCTGCTCGTTGGCGCGCGCGCGGTAGTGGGCCGCAAACTCGTCCACGAGGATCTTGAGCGACCATCCGTCGGACACGATGTGATGCATCACGACGACGAGCAAATGTTCCTTGTCACGAAGCCGGATCAACGCCACGCGAAGCAGCTGGTCGGCGGTCAGGTCGAACGGAGTTTCGGCGATGCGCCGCGCTTCTTCATCCGCCCTTGCATCGCGCTCGCCGGCCGGAAGCGCCGCCAGGTCGATGAGCGGAATGTCCAGCCCCGCACGCTGCTGCACCACCTGCTCGACCAGGCCTTCGGCATTCGCGCGGAACACCGTGCGCAGCGATTCATGCCGCTCGACCAGGGCATCGAAGCTCGCCTGCAGCGCGTCCCGGTCGAGCGTGCCCTGGAGCCGCAGCGCGCCCGAGATATGGTAGGCCGAGCTGCCCGGCTCCAGTTGCCAGAGAAACCATTGGCGCATTTGCGCATACGAGGGCGCGCAGGCAATGCGCGCTGCATCGTCGCGCTGGAGAATCGGAAACTGCCCGATGGTCAGCCCCTCGGCGCGGATCTTCTGGTACACCGCCCGGCGCTGCGCCGGGTTGAGGCGCGAAAAGCGCTTGCCGATCTGGTCGTGCGTGGCCGCGATGTCCATCAAGCGATCTCCAGGCTGTCCATGAAGGCGTCGATGTCCGAAAGAGACTGGGCCACGGGTTTCCTTTCGCCGGCATCGGCAATGAGCGCAGCCATGTCCATGAGAACCGGCTGCCTGAAAATATCGGAGACCGTCAGGTCCGCATGCATGGCGCCCTGCACCCGGGCGACCACCTGCACGGACATGAGCGAATGCCCGCCGAGTTCGAAGAAGTTGTCGTGGCGGCCCACGCGCTGCACGCCGAGCACCTCGGCCCATATGGCTGCGAGCGCTTCTTCCCTGGCACCCTGCGGCGGCTCGTAGGCCTGGGCGCTCGCGCGCTCGGGTTCGGGCAGCGCCTTGCGGTCGACCTTGCCGTTGGCGTTCAGCGGCAGGGTCTCCAGCACCATGAAGAGCGCCGGCACCATGTAGTCGGGCAATGCGCGGCCGAGTTGCTCGCGCAGGCACGCCGCATCGATGGCGGGCTCCGCCTGCGCCGATACATAGGCCACGAGCCGCGCGCCGCCCGCGCCCTGGCTTGCCACGACGACGGCCTCGCGCACCTCGGGTTGCGCAAGCAGCTGCGCCTCGATCTCGCCCAGCTCGATGCGGAATCCGCGGATCTTCACCTGGTGATCGATGCGGCCCAGATAGTCGAGCTGCCCCTCGCTGTTCCAGCGGACCAGGTCGCCGGTGCGGTAGAGCCTTGCACCGCCTTCGCTGTCGAACGGGTCGGCCACGAAGCGCTCGGAAGTGAGCGCGGCACGGCGCACGTAGCCGCGCCCAAGCCCGGCGCCGCCCAGGTAAAGCTCGCCCGCGGCGCCCGGTGGCACCAGGTTCATTTCGGCATCGAGCACATAGGTTTGGGTGTCGTCGATCGGCCGGCCGATGGGCACCTGGGTGCGCCCGTCGTCACGGCAACTCCAGTGCGTCACGTCGATGGCGGCCTCGGTGGGGCCGTACAGGTTGTAGAGCGCGGCTTGCGGCAATCGCCTGAAGACCTCGTTCTGCGCTTCTGCGGCCAATGCCTCGCCGCTGCAGACGATGCGCCGCAGGCTGGTGCAAGCCTCCACGCCCTGGTGCGCAAGAAAGGCCTGCAGCATCGAGGGCACGAAGTGCAGCGTGGTCACGTCATGCGCGCGAATCAGCTGCATGAGCCGCGCCGGTTCGCGATGGTCGCCGGGGTTGGCGACGGCCAGCCTGGCGCCGAACATCAGCGGCCAGAAGAATTCCCACACCGACACGTCGAAGCTGAACGGCGTTTTCTGCAGCACGGTGTCCGCTTCGCCGAGCGCATAGGCCTGCTGCATCCACACCAGCCGGTTGTAGAGCGAGCCATGGCGGTTGGCCGCACCCTTGGGCTTGCCAGTCGAACCCGAGGTGTAGATCACATAGGCCAGGTTGTCGCTGCCGAGCGCCACCGCCGGGTCGTCTTGGGGGTAGCCGCCTAGGTCCAGCGTGTCGAGCGCAAGCATGGGTACGCCGGCCTGCAATTGCAGCCGCTCTTTCAGGCGCTCTTGCGTCAGTACCAGCGCAAGGCCGCTGTCCTCGGCCATGTAGGCAATGCGATCGGCTGGGTACTCCGGGTCGAGCGGCACATAGGCGCCGCCCGCCTTCAGGATTGCGAGCAGGCCGACCACCAGTTCGATGCTGCGCTCCAGCGCCACTCCGACCTTCACTTCAGGGCGCACGCCGGCTTGCAACAGCCGGTGTGCCAGTTGGTTGGCCCGGCGGTTCAGTTCGCCGTAGCTCAGCACTTCATCGTTGAAAACCAGGGCGACGGCATCGGGAATTTCAGCCGCCTGCTGTTCGATGATGCGGTGCACCGTTTGCGCTTCGCCGCGGCGATGCGTGTTGACGCCCCACTGCGCGAGTTGGGCGCGATCTGCGTCGGAGAGCAGCTTCAGCTCACCGAGCTTCGCTGCAGGCAACTTCACCAGCGCTTCGAGCACGCGCTGGTAATGGCCCGCCATGCGCGCGATGGTGCTCGGCTCGAACAGTTCGGCCGCGTAGCGAAAGTTGGCCCGAATGCCGCCGTCTTCGCGCTCGATGGTTTCCAGCGTCAACTCGAACGGGGCGGCGCGCTGCTCCAGGTCGATGCGCCGCACGCTCAGGTCGGGCCAGCCCCGCAGCGGCTGGTCCCCTTGCCCCAGGTGGTTGAACATCACCTGGAACAGCGATGCGGCGCCGTGCCCATGCTCCGCGCGCAGGGCCTGCACCAGGCGTTCGAACGGCAGGTCCTGGTGGGCTTGCGCTTCGATCGAGGCGTCGCGAACCTGCGCCAGGAGCTCCGCCAGGCTGGTGTGCGCGGCAAGGCGCGCATCGAGCACAAGTGTGTTGATGAAGACGCCGATGACGCCCCCAGTTTCCGGCCGGCCGCGGCCCGAGGCGGGCACGCCGACGCGAATTTCGTTCTGGCCCGTGTAGCGGAACAGCAGCGCATGAAAGGCCGCGAGCAGCGCCATGAACAAGGTGCCACCCTGCGCACGCGAAAGCTGCCTGAGCCCCTCTGCAAGGCCGGCCGGTATGTCGAGCGAGTACTGCGCAGCGCTGTAGCGGGCTTCGGCGGAACGCGGCCGGTCGGTGGTCAGCGCCAGCACCGGCTGGCTCGCGCCGAGGCGCTTGCGCCAGTAGGCGAGCTGCCGTTCGCCTTCGCCTTCTTCGAGCCACTTGCGCTGCCACAGCGCGAAGTCGACATAGCCGATTTCGGGCTGGGCTCGGGTGTCCGGCAGGCCCTGCACTCGCAAGGCGTAAGCCTGCGCAAGGTCGTCCAGCATGAGCTGGACGGACCATGCATCGGAAATGATGTGATGCATCATGAGCAGCAGCTGGTGCTCGCCCTGCGCCATCTTCAGCAAGGCGCAGCGCAGCAAGGGGCCGGCCGTCAGGTCGAAAGGCGTGCGGCAGACCCGGGCCACCGCTTCGTCGTAGCGGAATTCGCGCTCGGCCGCATCGAGCAGGCTGAGATCGGCGAAAGGAATGTCGATGTGAACGTGTTCCAGAACGCGCTGCTCCGGCAGGCCTTCAGGGTCGGAAGCGAACACGGTTCGCAATGCGTCGTGGCGTTCGGCGAGCGACTGCATTGCAGCCTGCAGCGCCCCGACATCGAGCGGGCCTGAAAAACCAAGCCCGCCGCCGACGTGGTACGCCGTATTGGCGGGGTTCAGCTGCCACAGGAACCATTGGCCCTGCTGCGCGAAGGAGACGGGCACGGGGCCGGCGTTGTGGCCGCGCACGATGCTCTCGCGCGCGGGTGCCGCATTGCCGCCCTGCTTCACCCGGCTTTGCAGCAGTCTCAGCTGCTCGGGCGACAGGCGCGCGCGACGTTCGGAAAGGTGAGATGTCTCGCTCATGATGAAAAACTTGCGGTGATGCGATCGGTTGCCGGTTGTGGGTCTGCAGTGGCCTCGGCCTCGCGCTCGATCTCTTCGATCAGCCGCAGCTCGATCAATGCGGCCAGCTCGGCCACGGTCGGCGCCTTGAAGAAATCGGCAGGCTGCAGCTCGACGCCATAGGCCTTGCGCACGCGGGACAGCAGTCGAATGGCCAGCAGCGAATCGCCGCCGAGTTCGAACAGGTTGTCGTGCGCGCCCACGGGCGAGATGCCAAGTGCCTCGGTCCACAGCGCAGCCAGGCCTTCTTCCAGTTCGCCTTCAGGGGCGGCATACGCGGTGGGCAGCGCGGGGCGTGAATGGCTGGCACGGGCTTCGCCCACCGATACCACCGATGGGGCGCCCGCTGCATCCTGGGCCTCCACCGCATCCAGGAGGTTGCCCAACGGACGAAGGCGCGGTGCGAGAGCCGAAACGGACACCACCGTCTGCGGCAGGTCGGGGCCGTTGACGATGCGTTCGAAGGCGAGCACGCCGGTGCGCTCGTCCAGGCCGACGCCCTCCGGCAGGTCCATGTCGGCCGCTGAGCCGACATCGCGCCACGCATCCCAGTTGATCGAAAACACCGGCAGCGCCGATGTGCGGCGGTGCGCCGCCGCGAGTGCATCGAGATAGGCATTGGCAGCCGCATAGTCGCTGCGGCCCAGCCCGCCGGCGAGCGTGGCAATGGAAGAACAGAAGAGCACGAAGTCCAGCGGCTCTTCGCGCAGGGCTGCAAGCAGCTCGCGCGTGCCCGCCACCTTGGGAGCGAACGCCGCTTCCACCTGGGCGCGGGTGCGCTGGGCGATCATGCCCAGCCCCGGGTCCATCACCGCGTGAACCACTCCGTTGACGGCGCCGAAGCGCGCATGCGCCGCCGCGAGGGCATCGCGCAGCTGCGCGGCGTCGGTCACGTCCGCCGTGACCGTCAGCACTTGCGCGCCGGTCGTCTCGAGTTCGATCAGCTGCCGCAGCTTGCGCCGCAGTGCAGCGGGCTCACTGGACGATGAGGCAATGCGCTCCCAGTCGCCGCGCGCGGGCATCGGCGTGCGGCCGAGCAGCACGAGGCGTGCCTTCCATGCGCGGCTCAGGTGCCGCGCGAGCGCAAGACCGACACCGCCCATTCCGCCGGTGATGAGGTACACACCGCCTTCGCGCAGGCGCTGCGTGGCGGCCTGCTTGGGCAACGGCTCGTAGCTCTTGAGCCAACGGTGGGGCCCGCGATAGGCCACCACGAAATCGTCTTGCGCAGACTCCGCCTCGTCGGCGACGCGGCGCACCAGATCGCTTTCGGCCGCGCTTTCCGGTGCGGGCACCACCACGTCGATCACGCGGCAGGAGACCGACGGATATTCCTGGCCCATGACCTTGGCGAGGCCCAGCAGGGTTGCCTTCTCGGGCACCAGCGCCTCGGTGCCGGAGACGTCCTCCAGGCCATCGGTGACGATGGTCAGAGCCGTTGGAGCACGGCCCGGCAAGCCCAGGGCGTCGAACGCATGCACGAGCGCGAGCAGGCTGAAGTAGCCATTCTCCAAAGCGTCCGCATGCGGCGGCGCGAGCCGGCCGCCGTCAAGGCTCCACAGATGGTGGATGTGCCGCACCGGGCCTGCCTCGGCTTCCACTTCGCGCAGCAGCGCTTCATGGTCGGCGCGCTCGGTTTGCCGCAGGGTGTATTGCCGCGGCGCGGTGCGCGCGAAGCGCGGGCCTCGCAATGCCAGCACCACCTGTTCGCCGCGCTCGCGCAGCGTGCGTGCGAGCCGGTCGGTGAAGCTGTCGGCATCGCCCAGGATGAGCGTGCTGCCTGTTCGCTCCGCAGGTTTTTCGGAGGGCGCTGGCGGTGTGCTTCGCTGCCAGTGGGGTGCATAAAGAATGTCGGCGTCTGCGCTTGGCGAAGAAGGCGGTGCGGTCTTGCCCGGCTCCACCCAGTAGCGCTGGCGCTGGAAGGCATAGGTCGGCAGAGGCAGGCGGCGGCGTTGGCCTCCCTCCTGATTCGCAGCCCAGTCGATGTCGACTCCGGCCGTCCACAGGCCCGCAACCGCATTTGCTAATTGCTGGCTGTTGCGCGCGGTCTGCTGCGCATGGGCCTGGCTGGCCCAGATGCCTGCGGCTGCGCTGGCGCCCGGATGCTGGCGGGCGAGCCCGGCCAGCGTTTCGCCGGGGCCGACTTCGAGCACCGCACGTCCGGGCTTGCTGAAGATATGGCCCAGGCCTTCGGAAAAGCGAACCGTGTTGCGCAGATGCCTGCCCCAGTACGCGGGGCTGGTGGCCTCTTGTGCGGTGATCGGCAGGCCGGTGAGGTTGGAGATGAACGGAATGCGCGGTGCATGGCGCGGCACCGATGCAATCAGCTGTTCCAGTGCGGCGACGGCCGGATCGACGAGCCGCGAATGGAACGCCACGGCAACATGCAGGCGGCGCGCCGAATGCTGGCGCGCGCGCAGTTCTTCCTCCGCGCGCGCAATGGCTTCGGGCGTGCCCGCCAGCACGCAGAGCTGCTCTCCGTTCACCGCCGCAAGGTCGCACCCCATCTCGAGGAAAGGCGCGAGCGCGGATTCGGCCAGCGGCACCGAGAGCATGGCACCGGCCGGCAACGCCTGCACAAGGCGCGCACGCTGCGCGACGATGCGCAGCGCATCTTCCAGCGAGAACACGCCGGCCACGCAGGCCGCGACGTATTCGCCAAGGCTGTGCCCCATCATCAGCGCCGGCTTCACGCCGCAGTGCAGCCACCATTGGGCCAGTGCATATTCGACGGCAAAAAGCGCTGGCTGCGCGACCTCGATGTGGAACAGGCGCTCGTTCGCCGATGCTTCTTCATCCGCTGCCGCGAAGAGCAGCGGCTGCAGGTCGATGCCGCTCTGCGTGCGCAGCAAGTCGATGCAGCGATCGAGTGCCACGCGGAACACGGCGCTTTCGCTGTGGAGCGCAGCGCCCATGAAGGCATGCTGGCTGCCGCTGCCCGGAAAGAGAAACACCACCTCGGGCGCGGTGGCCGGTGCCTTGCGGAACGTGCCGCCTGGCGAAGACAGCATTTGCACGGCCATCTGCGTATCGCTTGCGACCACGGCGCTGCGCCATGCGAAGGTGCGGCGCCCGGTTTGCAGGGTGTGCGCCACGTCGTGCAGGGCCAGTGCGGGCTGTGCCTGCAGGTGCGCCGCAAGTTGGGTTCGGCCTTGCGCCAACGCCGTTTGATTTTTTGCCGACAGGGGCAGGACCTGCCAGGCCGGCACCCTTGCCGCATGCGCTGCGACGGCCGGCGCTTCTTCGAGCACCACGTGCACATTGGTACCGCCGATGCCGAAGGAGCTCACGCCCGCACGGCGAGGCACGCGGCCCTCGGCCCAGGCGCGCGCTTGGGTGTTCACGTAGAACGGGCTCGCCGCGAAATCGATCTGCGGATTGGGCTGTTCGAAATTGAGGCTTGGCGGCAGCACGCGGTGCTTGAGCGCCATCGTCGCCTTGATGAGCCCTGCCACGCCGGCGGCTGCGTCGAGATGGCCGATGTTGGTCTTTACCGAGCCTATGGCGCAGAAGCCGTGCCGCTCGGTATCGGCGCGAAACGCCTGGGTCAGTGCGGCCATCTCGATCGGGTCGCCCAGCGTGGTGCCGGTGCCGTGCGCTTCCACATAGCCGATGGTGTCTGCCGCCACGCCGGCGATGAGCTGGGCCGCGCGAATGACTTCGGCCTGCCCGTCCACGCTGGGCGCTGTAAAGCCCACCTTGCCCGCACCGTCGTTGTTGGCGGCCGAGCCCTTGATCACCGCATGGATGGTGTCGCCGTCGCGAAGCGCATCGTCCAGCCGCTTGAGCACCACCACGCCCGCGCCGCTGCCGATGAGCGTGCCCGCGGCTTTTGCGTCGAAGGCGCGGCAGTGGCCGTCGGGCGAGAGGATGGCGCCGGACTGATAGCGGTAGCCGCCTTCCTGCAGCAGGTTGAGCCACACGCCGCCGGCCAAGGCCATGTCGCAATCGTGGCCCAACAGGGCCTGGCACGCGGTGTGTACTGCGACAAGCGATGTCGAGCAGGCGGTCTGCACGGTAACCGCGGGGCCGCGCAGGTCGAGCTTGTAGGCCACGCGCGTGCAGAGCGACCCGCCGGAGTTGCCGTTCATCAGCCCCAGCAGGTCTGCAATGCCGCTCTCCGCGCCAAGGCCGAACGACGGAAGCAGGTTGCGGATGAGGTACAGGTTGGTGCCCTCGCCCGCATACACGCCGACCTTGCCGGGCCAGCGCGCGGTGTCGCAGCCTGCGTGCTCGAGCGACGCCCAGGCGCATTCCAGGAAGATGCGCTGCTGCGGATCGAGAGTCTCGGCTTCGCGCGGCGTGTAGCCGAAGAAGCCGGCGTCGAACTGGTCCACGCCGTCGAACTTGACGCCGGCCTTCACGTACTCGGGGTCGTCCAGCAGGGTCTGCGGCACGCCGCGCGCTCGCAACTCATCGTCCGTGAAGCGGGACACCGACTCCACACCGCCCTGCACGTTGCGCCAGAAAGCATCCACATCGTCGGCGCCCGGAAAGCGACCGGCCATGCCGACGATGGCGATCTCGATGCCTGTAGCTTCGGAGCGTTCTTGAAAGGCAGACATCAGTTGACTCTCTCTGTGGCCTTGCGGCGTTGAAGCATGGCGGCGCGTTGGCGCAGCGCCCTGTCGTCGCCAGCTGCGGCAGCGGCCGCGGACGACGCGGCACCGGCCGGTGCCTGCTCGATCCAACGGGCGAGCGATTCGATGGTGGGGTACTTGAAAAGGTTGACAACCGGAATTGCAATCTGCAGCCGGTCTTCCAGCAGGCGATGCGCGCGAATCAGCAGCAGCGAATGGCCGCCGAGATCGAAGAAGTTGTCGTGCTGCCCGACCTGCCCGACCTTCAGCACCTCGGACCACACGCCAGCCAGGGTCTGCGCCACATGGCCTTGCGGTGCTTCATAGGCCAGCTCGCCGGCGAACACAGGCTCCGGCAGCGCCTTGCGATCGACCTTGCCGTTGGCGTTGAGCGGCAGGCTGTCGAGCACCGCGAAGGCACGCGGGACCATGTAGTCCGGCAGCACCTGTGCAAGGCGCTCCTTGAGCCCGGCGGTGTCGATGATGTGGTCCGCATGCGCCGCGAGGTAGGCCACGAGGCGCAAGCCGGCAGGGCCTTCCTTCGCCACGACCACGGCTTCGCGCACGGCAGTCTGCGCGAGAAGCTGTGCCTCGATCTCGCCGAGTTCGATGCGCAAGCCGCGGATCTTCACCTGATGGTCGATGCGGCCGAGGTACTCCAGCTGCCCTTCGGCGTTCCATCGCACGAGATCGCCGGTGCGGTAGAGCCTTCCGCCGCCTTCGCTGTCGAAGGGATCGGCCACGAAGCGCTCCGCACTCAAGCCGGCCCGCTTCAGGTAGCCCCGGGCCAGGCTGATGCCGCCCAGGTACAGCTCGCCTGCAACGCCCTGCGGCACGAGGTTCAGGCTGGCATCCAGCACATGGGTGCTGGTGTGGCTGATCGGCCGGCCGATGGGTACCTGGCTCTGGCCATCATTGCGGCAGGCCCAGTGCGTGACATGGATGGTGGTCTCGGTCGGGCCGTAGAGGTTTTGCAGGCCCGCGCCGTGCAAGCGCTCAAGCGTTTCCTTCTGCGTTTCGGCCGGCATCGCCTCGCCGCCGCAGATGATGTGGCGCAGGCGCGTGCTGGCTTCGATGCCCTCGTGCGCCAAAAAGGCCTGCAGCATCGACGGCACGAAGTTGAGCGTAGTGACCTGGTGGCGCTGGATCAGTTCGACCAGCCGGGACGGGTCGCGATGGTCGCCGGGGTTGGCCACCACCAGCCGCGCGCCGGAGGTCATCGGCCAGAACAGCTCCCACACCGACACGTCGAAGCCGAACGGTGCCTTGTGCAGCACGGTGTCATCGCGCGTCAGCCGGTAGATGTCCTGCATCCACATCATGCAGCTGTGCAGCGCGCCGTGGCGTATGGCCGCACCCTTGGGCTTGCCGGTGGAGCCCGAGGTGTAGATGACGTAGGCAAGGTTCTCGATGTGCAGGGCAACGTGCGGATCGCTGTCGGGCTCGCCGCCGAGGATGGCAGCATCGACTTCCAGCACGGTCAATGCGCGACGGTCGGGCACGCAATCGGCAAGGCTGCACTGCGTGAGCAGCAGCCCGATGCCGCTGTCCTGCACCATGTAGGCCAGGCGTTCCGCCGGGTATTCCGGATCGAGCGGCACATAGGCGCCGCCGGCCTTGAGCACGCCGAGGATCGCCACCACCATCTCGACGGAACGCTCCATCGCAATGCCCACCAACACTTCGGGCTTGACGCCGAGCGTGATCAACCGATGCGCGAGGCGGTTGGCCCGGCGGTTCAGCTCGGCGAAGTTCAGCGACTCGTCGGCGAAGAGCAGTGCGGTGGCCTCGGGCTGCGTTCGCGCCTGCCGCTCGATCATGCGGTGCACGGGCTCGGGTTGCGGCTCGCGGTGCGTGTTCACACCCCATTGCGCCAACCGCACCTGCTCGGGTGCACCGAGCAGTTCGATGTCGCCTACCGGCTGATCGGGGCGGTCGGCCAGCGCTTGCAAGATGGCGACATAGTGGCCGGCCATGCGCTCGATGGTGTCCGGCTCGAACAACTCAGCCGCATAGATCACCGACAGCGACAGCTGGCCTTCGGGCCTTTCGCGCGCTTCTAGCGTGAGATCGAACTGGGCCGCGAGATCGGGCAATGCATGGTCCTCTGCCGCGATGCCGGGCAGTTTCGAGAATGCGCGGAAGTCCTCGAACAGGTGATTGAACATCACCTGGAACAAGGGCGTCTGGCTCAGGCTGCGCTCCGGTTGCAGCGCCTGCACCAGCTGTTCGAAAGGCAGGTCCTGGTTGGCCTGCGCGCCCAGCACGGCCTCGCGGGCCTGCGCCAGCACGCGCGATGCGCTCAGGCGCCCGTGAATGGAATTGCGCAGCACCAGGGTGTTGACGAACAGCCCGACCACGCCTTCGGCTTCCATGCGGTTGCGGTTGGCAATCGGCGCGCCGATGCGGATGTCCTGCTGCCCCGTGTAGCGGTGCAGCAGCGACTGGAAGCCCGCGAGCAGCACCACGAAGAGCGTGGCACCCTGCGCGTCGGCCAGCCCGCGAAGCTTGGCCAGCAGGCTGCCCGGCAACTCGAAGGCATGCCGCGCGGCGCTGTAGCCGGCCTGCGGCTTGCGCGGATGGTCGGTGCGCAGGTCCAGCACTTCATGCGCGTCGCCGAGTTGCGCGCGCCACCAGGCCAGCTGCCGTTCGCCCTCGCCGGCCGCAAGCCAGTCGCGCTGCCAGAGCGCGTAGTCGGCGTACTGGACGCGCGGCGCGGGCAGGCGCCTGGCCTCTGCGCCCAGATGCGCGGCGTAGCCCGCGGCCAGCTCATCAATGAGCAACTGCATCGAGGCGCCGTCGGAAATGATGTGGTGCATCACCACTGCGAGCACATGGGTCTCGTCGGCAGTGCGGATCAGCGCGGCGCGCAGCAGCGGGCCCTGCGTGAGGTCGAAAGGCTCGGCCTTGAGGCGCCGTGTTTGTTCTGCCAATTGCCTGTCGCGCTCGCCGACATCGAGGCGGCGCAAGTCGAGGAGCGTCATCGGCAACTCACCGGCAGGTCTTATCCATTGCTCCGGGTTGCCGTCGGCGGCAGCGCTGAACACCGTGCGCAGCGATTCGTGGCGTGCAACGAGGTCGTCCGCCGCGGCGCGCAAGGCATCGGCGTTGAGCGCTCCCGTGAGGCGAAGCGCGCCGCTCACGTGGTACGCCGCACTTTGCGGGTCCATCCGCCAAAGGAACCACTGGCGCTCTTGTGCGTGCGAAAGCGGCATGGGCAACAGCCGGCGCTCTGCCGAAAGCACCGGCAGCGGCGCGTGCTTCGGGCGCAGGCCCTGCGCCTGCAGTTGGCGAATGGCCGCTGCGCACGCCTGCAGGCGCGGCTGCTCGAACAGCATTCGCGCCGGAAAGTCGATCTGCCAATGCGCCGAGATCCGCGATGCTGCCTGCGTGGCGGTGAGCGAGCTCCCGCCCCGGTTGAAAAAGTGCGCATCGCGCCCGAGCGGGCGATCGTCGCCATGCTTCCAGACCTCCCGCCAGATGGCGGCGAGCACCATTTCGACCTCGTCGAGCGGCGCTTCGATGGCTGCTTCGGTGGGGCCGCCTCGCACGAAGGCTCCGAACTGGTAAACGGCGTAGGCATCGGCCGTGCCGTCCTTCCAGCCCGCGCGGCACGCGCTGCGCTGCAGCTTGCCGCTGGTGGTCTTGGGCAGGCCGCCCGGGTTGAGCAGCAGCACCACCGACAGAGGTTCGCCGAACACTTCGCTGACCGCGGCGCCCAGCGCATCGACCAGCGCCTGCGGCGGCACCAGCTTCTGCATGCTGCGGGACACTTCGGCCGCGACGCCGATACCTTCGCCGTCCGCGCCCTGCACCGCAAAGACGGCGACGCGGCTCTTGCGCACCGCGTCGACCTCGGCTTCTATGAGCCGCTCGATATCTTGCGGATAGATGTTGTGGCCGCGGACGATGATCAGGTCCTTGATCCGCCCCGTGACGTAGAGCTGGCCCTCGTGCATGAAGCCGAGGTCGCCGGTGCGCAGCCAGCGATCGCCGTCACGCTCCACGAAGGTTTCGCGCGTTTCGCGCTCCTTGCCCCAGTAGCCGAGGCAGATGCTCGGGCCGCTGGTCCAGATTTCGCCGATCTTTCCAGGTGCCGCGGGCAAGAGCGTTTCTACATCGACGATCTCGACGCGATGGCCTGGCGCCGCCACGCCGCAGCCGACCAGCACCGTGCCTTCCCCGGCCGGCATGCCGGCTCCTTGTGCCAGGGCATCGGAAGAGAAGGTGCGTGCCACCATGCCGCCGCCGCGCACGCTGCCGGTCACGTACAAGGTGCCTTCGGCGAGGCCGTAGCAAGGGTAAGCCGCGTTCGGGTCGAATCCTGCGGGCGCGAAGCGTTCGATGAACTCCGTCTCGGTGTCCGCGCGCACCGGCTCCGCGCCCGTGTAGGCCACGCGCCAGCTCGAAAGGTCCAGCTGCGCAAGCCGCGCATCGTTCACGCGCTCCAGGCACAGGCGAAACGAAAAGTCGGGCCCGCCGCTGTGAGTGGCGCGGTGGCGCGAGATGAGCTCGAGCCATCGCACCGGGCGCTCGAGAAAGTAGCCGGGCGAGGTGAGCACCAGCGGAATGCCGTTGAAGAGCGGCAGCAGCAGCCCGCCGATCAACCCCATGTCGTGATAGAGCGGCGCCCAGCAGACGAACTTGTCTCCCGGCCTCACGTCCATGCCGTGCGTCATGGCGATTTCGTTGGCAACCAGGTTGCCGTGCGTCACCATCACGCCCTTGGGCGCAGAGGTCGAGCCCGAGGTGTATTGCAGGAATGCAATGTCGCTGTCGGCGGGGTCGAAGGGTGTCCATGCATCGGCGAGCGCCGCGTCCACCGCGTCGACGGCGATGACTTGCGCATCGGCAAATTCGCTGGCTGCATTCATCGCGTGCGAAATGGCGGTCGAGGTCAGCACGCAGCGGGCCTGCGAATCCGCGGCAATGCCGGTGAGCCGCGCAAGATGCTGGGGCCGCATCGACTCGGGCGGGAACACCGGCACCGCGATCACGCCGCTGTAGAAGCAGGCCAGCATGCACACCGCGTAGTGGTCGCCGTTGTCGAGCATGATGAGCGCGCGCTCGCCCTTGGCCAGCTGCTGCTGGAGCCGCGCCGCAAGTGCGCGCACGCGGCGCTCGAACACGCCATAGCTGATCGGCTCTTCATGCAATTCGCCGTTCACCGTGCCGGCCACGGTCAGCCAGATGTCGTCCGGCCGCGTGCTCGCGAGCGTGCGCAAATGCGTCACGAAATTCTTCGGCAGCGTGTTTGCCTTTTGCGGTATTTCAGTCATCTCGATTCCTTTGCGCGCCACGCGAGGGCGGCTGCATAGCCGGGCGGCGCCTGGAGCGCCACGGCTTGAAAATTTGTCCATCCGGGAACAGCAGATTCGAGGGCGATCCGCCCCTCCGCATCAAAGTGGATGCCGATGGATTTCAGGTGCTCGGCCACGCCAACGCCAATGGCCTTCAGCACCGCCTCCTTCGCGACCCAACGGCTGTAGAGCGCGCGCGGCCGATCGGCGGCATTGCGCACTTGATTGAATTCGCGATCGCTGAAAGCCAGCGATGCAATAGCCTCCATGTCGACTTCGGCCCTGCACTCTTCGATGTCGACACCCACCTCGCTCACCGTCCGCGCATCGCCCAGAGCGATGAGCGCGTGAGCACCCGAATGCGAGATATTGAATGGCGGCGCAGCACCGGGTGCGAGCTCGATAAACGGTTTGCCGTGCGCGCTCGATGCGAGCGGCACATCGGCGGGCTCGCAGCCCACGCGCTCCGCAAGCAGGCTTCGGAGTGCGGCCCGGCCTTCCGTGAAGCGCACCCGGTCGGCGGTTCTTGCGAACCTGTCAGCCTTGGCGCGCTCGGCGGGGGTCAGCAGTTGCCGCGCCGCCTCAGGCTCGGCGGCCAGGTCGAAGTCGAGGCGATAGACCTCGATGCCCTCGGCCAACGGATCAGGCCAGGGCATGAGTCGCATGGCGATCTCCCGCGACGGCCTGACCGAGGCGCTGCGAGAGCGCAGCCAGAAAGGCCGCCTCTTGCTGCCGGATGAAGAAGTGGCCGCCGTCGAACCACTCGAGCGTGAAGACGCCGCCCGCCTCGGCCGACCAGGCGTGAATGCGCTCGGCTTCGATGTCGTCGTGATGACCCGCAAACACATGCAGCGGCACCGGCAGCGGCGCTTCGTCCGCATGGCGAAAGCCTTCGCACACGCGGTAGTCGGCACCGAGCACGTCGAGGGTGATGCGCATCAACTCCGCGCTGGCAAACACTTCTTCGGGCGTTCCGCCCTGCTTGCGCAGGTCGGCAATCAGCGCCGCGTCGTCGGTCTTTCCGGCAAAGCGCGCAGGGTCACGCCGGCTCGGCGCCGAGCTGCCCGAGGCAAGCAGCGCCAGGGGCAATTCGCGCCCCATCGTGCGCAGCCGGCATGCGATGCCGTAGGCCAGCAGCGCACCCATGCTGTGGCCGAAGATTGCGAAGTTGCCGCGCATGGCGTCGGCTTGCTCCGCGCAGACATGCGCAACGAGGCCGTCGAAATCGCGGAGCGCGCTTTCTGCCGAACGGCTCCCGCGGCCGGGCAACTCCACCGGCACGACGCGGATCCAGCTCGGCAGCAGGCGGCGCCAGCGCAGGTACATCGTGGCGCTGGCACCCGCGCACGGCAGGCACAACAGCGAGACGCTCGTCTCCACGCGCGTCAACCGGCCGCAGGTTCGGTGGTCGGGTTTTGTTCTTGCCGCGCCATCCATTCGCGCAGCGACCGGGGCCGCATGTCGGTCCAGGCTTCTTCGACATAGGCAAGCGCGGTCTTCTTGTCGCCCTTGATGCCCTCGACCGCAGTCCATCCCTTTGGCACGGCCTTCCAGTGGGGCCAGATGGAATACTGGTCTTCGTGGTTGACCAGAACAATGAAGGTCTCGTCTTCGCGATCGAAGCAGCTCGTCGACATGGATGCGTCCTTATGCGGTTGAACAGGTTCTGGCGATCAGGCGGCCCGGCGGGCCTTCTGTTCGCTCCTCTGTTCAACAAGACGTTTCAGGACGCGATCTGTTCACTCCGAAGAAGCCGGGGGAAAAGCAGGCGGAGACTCAGGCGGTACAAGGCCCGCGAGCAGCCACAGGCGGGCCGCCTTGTCGTAGGCCCTGCGATTCAGGGGGTCGGCAAGAAGCCAGGCAGTCATCTCGCTGCGCGCAGCGGCATCGAAGCTCTCGCGGTCGTACTCGCGCTGAACCCATTGCCATGCGGCGTTCCAGATGGGATCGTCCTGTTCTTGTGTCATGTGCGTGAAGATGTGTGGCATTGCGCGGCAGCACAATGCATCGGCGCTAAGGCTTTTACCTTACACCAATCTCGCACGCGTTCAGGGGCCTCGGATGCCCAGGGCTCAATCGTCGTCGAGCAGCCGGCCGCATTCCTTGATTGCTTGTGCCGCCTCGGCGATCAAACCGTTCACCAGCCCAAGCGCGCAACCCAGGCGCAATGCAATTTCGCGCTGTGTGAGGCCCTCGAGGCGATAGAGCTCGAACACCAGGCGCGTTCGCGCGGGCAGTGCGGCCAGCACCTTGTCGATCGCGTGAATGGCCTGGCGCTCGCGCATCAGGCGATCGGGCGAAGGCGGGCCCGCCACGTCCAGCGCCTCGACATCGACGTCGAAGGTGCGGTAGTTGGCTTCCACGGTATGCCGCCGGCAGCAGTCGAGCGCCACGTTGCGCACCACCTGGCAGCAATAGCCGATCGGCCTGTCGGCCTTGCGCACGCAGGGGCCGTCGGTGATCTTCAGGTAGGCGTCCTGCAGCACGTCGTCGGCGAGTTCCGCGGTGCGCACGATCCGCCGTGCCACGCGCAAAAGCTGCGGACGGTTCGCGATAAAGACTTCGGCGAGCGTGGGCTCGGAAAGAGGCAACGCCATGTCGATGGGCTCTCTCATCATGCGAGGCGCAGCGCAAACGGCGCGAAAGAACGTTGACGAGGTTGAAGACACATGAACATGAGGGAGGTACTCCTGAAGTGCTCAATACAAATGAGAATTATTACTACTTGTGGATACAAAAATGCCCCATTTCCCGATCCCTTCATGCTCCATACCCAGTAGACGTTCGAGCGCACCAAAGCGAGACAGCCGCGCGCCGGATTTAGCGCAACCAAACGTTCGGCGATGGTGGGCCGCTTGCATGACAGCCAGATGATCGCGTGCGGCCGCCAACTAGAATTCCGCCCCTTTCCCCGATCCCTGCCTCATGAACATCGTCGTCAACGAAGAACTCAAAGCCTATATAGATCCATTGACTCCGGAGGAGCACGAGGCGCTGGAGCGCAGCATCCTCACCGAGGGCTGCCGCGATGCGCTGGTGCTGTGGGGCGACGTGCTGGTGGACGGCCACAACCGCTACGGCATTTGCCAGAAGCACGGCCTGCCTTTTCAAACGGTGCAGAACACGCGCTTCAAGACGATCGAGGACGTGCACCTCTGGATGATCGACCAGCACCTGGGCCGGCGCAGCATCTCCGACTTTCTTCGCGGCGTGCTGGCACTGCGAAAGAAAGACATCGTCGACGAGCGCCGCGCGCGCGCAATGGCCGACACGGCGCCGTCCGACGACGGCGCGCCGTTCGATGCCGACCCACCCGCCGCCGGAACGTCCGCTGACGACACCCCTGCGCTGCCCCCTCCCGCACCGCTGAGCAGCCGCGAAGCCATTGCACGCGCAGCGCGGCTCAGCAGCAACCAGGTGGTGATGATCGAGAAGATCCAGAAACAGGCCGCGCCCGAATTGGTCGCAGCCGTGAAGTCGGGCGTGATTTCCATCAACACCGCGGCGGCGGTGGCCAGTCTGCCCGCCGAAGAACAGGTTTCCGCGGCAAACGCGGGCAAGGACGAACTCAAGCAGGCCGCCAAGCGGGTTCGCGAAGCCAAACGCAAGCCGCGCGAGGAAGCGGCCGAGGCTGCTGAGTCGGCTGAATCGAACACGGCCGACCAGCCGGCAAAGGCCGACGCGCTCCTGCTGCTGGAGCAGCGCGTGGCAGAACTCACGGCCGAGAACGACGCCTTGCGCAAGCAGGTCGCCGAACTGCAGGCGCAACTGGCGAGCTGATCAGAACGTGCCGGCTGCCTGCAGCCGGATCTCTCAGCGCCGCTGAGCCGGCAGTTTTCCGAGCGATTCCTCAAAGAACTGGAGCAGCGCCTGGACGCGCGCGGTGCGGCCCTGCCGCGTGGGCACCAGCGCCGTCACGGGCGCACTGTCGAGCGCCCAATCGGGCAGCACCCGCACCAGGGTTCCGCGGGCAATCGACTCCGCGGCATCCCACTCGGAGCGCAGCACCAGGCCAAGGCCCTGCTCGGCCCACTCGCGCGCCACGGTGCCGTCGTTCGAGGTGTAGCTGGGCACGATGCGCACGGTCTCGCGCGGCTTCTGCCGCCGCGCGGCATCGAGCACCTTTGCCTTTCCCGTCGCCTTCGCAGCGGGCCGCTGGAAATGCCACAGTGTCACGTCTTCCTCGTTCTCGCGGATGCTGATGCAACAATGCTTCAGCAGGTCGCGCGGCTCGCTGGGCGTGCCGTGCGTGCGCAAGTAACCCGGGCTCGCGCATAGCCAGCGCTCATTGAATGCGAGCGTGCGCGCAACCCACGACGAATCGCGCACCGTGCCGATGTGGATCACCACATCCGAATCGTGCCTGTCGGGCCACGGCGTTTCCCTCAGGTCGAGCTGAAGGCCCAGCGAGGGATGCAGCCGCGCAAAGCGCGCGAGCATCGGCGCGATGCGCTGCCTTCCATAACCGAAGGGCGCCGCGATGCGCAGCGTGCCGGTCAAGCGGCGGTCGTTGCGCTGGAACGATTGCGGCAACGCCTCGAGCCCGGCCAGCAACGCCGCCGCCTCGCGCGCAAAGCGCTCGCCCTCCGGCGTCAGGCTCAGGCGCCTTGCGGTGCGAACCGCCAGAGCCACATCCAGGGTGGCTTCCAGCTTGCGCAGCCGCATCGACAGCGCGGGCGGCGTGACGTTCAACGCGCGCGCCGCGGCACTCAGCGAAGGCGCCTGCGCGAGCGCCGCGGCAAGTTGCAGGTCTTCGATGCGGAGCATTCAGCTGGGCTTAACGATAGTTGTAGTTTCATTAAACCACGCACGCCCCTCGGATGACTACAGTCAGGCCCATGAACCCACCTTCGCACCTGGCCGCGCTCGACACGCCGGCCGCGCTCATCGACCTGCCGCGCATGCAGCACAACATCGACCGGATGCAGGCGCACATGAACGCGTTGTCCACGCGGTTTCGCCCGCATGTGAAGACCACCAAATGCACGCCGGTCGTGCGCGCCCAGCTGGCCGCGGGTGCGCAGGGCATCACCGTTTCCACGCTCAAGGAGGCGGAACAATTTTTTGCCGACGGCATCACGGACATCCTCTATGCGGTCGGCATGGCGCAGCACCGGCTGCCGCAGGCACTCGCGCTGCGCCGCAAGGGCTGCGAGCTGAAGATCATTACCGACAGCGCGGCTTCGGCGACGGCAATTGCCGAGTTCGGCCGCGCGCATGGCGAGGTGTTCGAAGTTTGGATCGAGATCGATACCGACGGCCACCGCTCCGGCATCAAGCCCGGCGAGGCGGCGCTGCTCGAAGCGGGAAGCGCCTTGCACGCGGGCGGCATGCGGCTTGGCGGTGTGCTCACGCATGCGGGCTCCAGCTACGAGCTCGACACGCCCGAGGCACTGGCGGCCATGGCCGAGCAGGAACGCGCGGGCTGCGTGCGCGCGGCCGAGCGCCTGCGCGCCGCGGGCCTGCCCTGCCCGGTGGTCAGCGTCGGCTCCACGCCTACTGCGCTGCATGCGCAACAACTCGACGGCGTGACTGAAGTGCGTGCCGGCGTGTATGTGTTCTTCGACCTCGTGATGAAGAACATCGGCGTCTGCACCACTTCGAACATTGCGCTGAGCGTACTCACGACGGTGATCGGCCACCAGCCGGACAAGGGCTGGGCGGTCGTCGATGCGGGCTGGATGGCGATGAGCCGCGACCGCGGCACGCAGAAGCAGAAGCGCGACTACGGCTACGGCCAGGTCTGCGGCCTGGACGGTGAGCCGATCGAAGGCTATGTGCTGAGCGGCGCCAACCAGGAGCACGGCATCCTGTCACGCGAAGGCACGCCCGACACGGACATTGCAGCGCGCTTTCCCATCGGCACGCAACTTCGCATACTGCCCAACCACGCCTGCGCCACCGGCGCGCAGTTTCCGCAGTACCACGCGCTGGCGCAAGATGGAACACTCGCAACCTGGAGCCGGTTCCACGGCTGGTGAGAAAGAAGCGCATGACAAACACCGTTCAACACATCGCGCCCGAAGGCCTGGCCGCACCGGGCGGGCACTACAGCCACGCCACCGTGGCCAACGGCTTTGTCTTCGTTTCCGGCCAACTGCCCATTGCGCCCGGCGGTGCCAAGCTGACCGAGGCCTCGTTCGAAGAACAGACGCGCCAGGTGCTCGACAACCTGAAGGCTGCATTGGTTGCGGCCGGTAGCGGCATCGATCGCCTGGTGCAGGTTCGCGTCTACCTTGACGCCATCGAGAACTGGCCGGCCTTCAACACCCTCTACGCGGAATGGGCCGGCGATGCGCGGCCGGCCCGTGCCATCGTGCCGACGGGGCCGCTGCACTTCGGGTTCAAGGTCGAGATGGAGGCGGTCGCGCTGGCGTAGTGCAGGCAGGCAAGCACCAGACGCGCCGCCATTCTCGCCAATGGCATACTGGCGCGCGGCCACGCTGGCCGCGGCGATGGAAGAGCCACGGTCCACCCGAAGTACCGCCAAGGGAAGCGCCATGAAACACTCGCGAGATGCCGTGCCTGCGCCATACGGTCAGCGGCACGGCTTATGGAAAGCGGCTCTTCTCTTCGTCGGCTGCATGATCGCCACCGCTCTTCCTTCGGCGGCGCAAGAATGCGGAACGGCGCGCAAGGCAAATCTTCCGCGCCTGGATCGCAGCCATGTGCGCGACGAGTTCCGCATCTTCTACACACTGCACGGCGAGCATGCGCTGCCCGACGCCCGCGACGCCAACCGCAACGGCGTGCCCGACAAGGTCGAGGACGTGGCCACGCAGCTCGTGGCGGGGCGGCGCATCTTTTCCGAGGTGATGGGGCTCACGCATCCGATGCGGCCGGCGCGCAATGCGCACACCGCGTCGATCGACGTCTTCCTGTTCAAGATGGAAAAAGGCAACGGCCGCTCCTACGACGAAGCGACGAACTACCGCCTGGGAACCGACGGCCCCAAAGGGCACTGCGCGCTGCGCATCGACCTGCTGAACAGCCATTCGAACCAGAACGTGACGCCGGTTCACGAGCTCTTCCACCAGTACCAGTACGGCTACACGATGTTCAAGGCGCGCTGGTTCCTGGAGGGCACCGCGCGCTGGGCCGAGTACGCCTTGCGCCCGGGCATGGGGCCCGAGCGGCCGCTGCCCGGCACCTTGCAGGCCCTCCAGGCGCAGGTGTTTGCCGAAACCTACGAGGCCAGCGCCATGTGGAACCGCGTTGCCGCGCTGCTGGACCGCGATGGCCGCCTCAAGCTCCCGGCCGACCTGGCACGGAGCACTTATGTCGACGGCAGCCCGGTCATCCATGACGGCCTGCTGCGCGGCGCTGCCTTCATGAAGGCGCTGTTCGAGGCGCTCGGTCCGCTGGACCGGCAGGTCTCGGCGCGCAACGGCTGGCCTGTCTTCGGCTGGAAGGAAGAAGACCAGCGCTCCCCCGCGCATGACGCCGAGATCTTCCGGGAGGTGCTGCAGGTGGTGCGTGCGCAGGCCAGGCGCTCGGGCACCGCCGCCACCGCGGAGATGGACGCCTTCCTGGCGCTGCAGTCGGCATTGCATTGACCGGCATGGGCGCCATTCGCAGTTGCCTGCCGGTCTATCGCGCGTTGATGGCCCACACGCCGGGCCATGTGGTCCTGGTGGTGGGAGCGGTGCTGGCATCGCAGCTGGGTTTGCTGCTCACGCTGTGGCTGCCGTGGAAGCTCGTGGTCATGCTGGCCGGGCCGTATGTGCCCACGCTTGTGCCGCACGCCATCACGGTGCTGCCGCAGAAAACCCAGGTGCTGCTCATCGGCGGAGCCATCGTGGCGGCCTACGTGCTGCATCTGGCGGTCGAGAAGCTGATCGACTGGCTCTGCGAGCGCGGTGCACGGCGGCAGTGGCGGGCCAGCGAAAAGACAGGGCTGTTCAACAACCAGTCGAAGACCGCGAGGCAGGCCTACCAACGCTTGCTGCGCAGCATTGCCGCCGTGGTTTTTGCGGCCGTGGCCATGGTGGCGCTGGCGGTTCTCCATCCTCAGCTGCTGCTGGTCTGCCTGCTGTGGTGCGGGCTGGTGCCGCTGGCATTGCACGCCTCGACCGCATGGCGGCCACAGCTGGCGCACGCATTGCGCAGCTCGCTGAACCGGTTCATGGGCGGGTTCGTGCAAGGAGGATTCTTCTGCGCGCTGGCCTACATCGTCTGGCAATACTGGCGCGACGCCCTGCCGCCCCTGCAGCAGGTGCTGGTGGCACTGATTCTCTTGCGGCAGGCGCTGCAGCAGATTGCCCAGGCGGTGCTTCATGTGGCTGCGCTCGACGGGCAGCGCAGCCAGGTCCGCGCCCTGTTTTTGCCCGATGTGCAGTGGCAGGCACCGGCGGCGGTTCGCAGCCCGTTCGACGAGTTGCTGGAGCCGGTGCGCCGCGAAGAATGGATGCTCGACCTGCTCGGCAGGCAGCTCGGTGTTTCGTTCGACCTGCACCTCGACGGCGGGCAGCTGGATGTGCAAACTCGCACCATGGCCGCCGGCAACATCAAGGCGCTGTTCGTGAAAGTGCTCGATGCCGACGGCGCCGTGCAACAGGGCTTTCTCTTCAAGCTCTTCGATCATGCGCGCGATGCTGCGGCCCAGCAGGAAGCCGATCTTCTGGGCGGTGGCACTGCGGGGTTGCCGGCTTTCGAATGGCTGGGCAGCATGCGCGTGGGCGGCTATGCCTGCCACGCGATGCGCTGGAACCCGCGGGCACGCCGGATCGACGGGGCGGAACTCGCGCGAGGCGTCTTGGCGCTGCGCACCCAGTTGATGGCCTTCGAGCCGCCGCCGGAGCTGGTGGAGCGGTACCGCCGTTCGCGCGTCGCCCTGCCCGAGCGGCTCTTGCAGGTGCGCTTCGATGCGCTCGCACAAGCTGCCGCCGACACATCGCAGGCAAACGATATCGAGACACTGCGGCTCGCCTGGCCCGGGCTCCTGCAAGCTGTGCATGCCATGCCGCTGCAACTGGTGCTGCCCGATCTTTCCGGCAATGCCATCTACCGCGAAGAGGACGGCAGTTTCAAGATCCATCACTGGGCCGACTGGCGGCTGGAGCCGCTGGGTGCCGGTTGGCCACTTTCGCAGCGGATCGGCACGGACTTGGCGCATGCCTTGGCGCAGGCATCGGCTACGCGGGTCCTGCCAGCAGGCGCGACCGCGAAGCATGCCGAACTCGCCGCCCGGCTGCACGAGTTCGAGCGCCGCCACGCACGCCAGAATTACCAGGGCGCGGCCAACATGGTGGCCGGCCTCCTGCGCTGACCCCTTCGCGCCTCGGGGCCCCGCTAGGCCGCAAACCCGTATGCCGCGGCCTTGCGAAGCGCGAAGTCGGTGATGTCCTGCCGGTAGGTTTCCTCGGGCCTTCGCCCCGCGGCGGCGCGCGCGGCAAAGTCCACAAGGAAGTCTTGCGCCCACTCCTCGTAGAGCTTGTAGCGTTGGCGGTTGTCGCCCGGATAGTGCCTGGGGACAAGCGCTTCCGCGATGTCCACCAAGGGCACGATCAGGTCGAATTCCTGTCGTTCATGCATGCACCGTTTCTCCCTTGACCGGTGCTTCAGAATTTTCCGAGCACGTTCAGGAACCATCCCTTGCTGCGATAGCTCATGTCGGTCAGGTTGTCGGAGTAGTCGGTGAAGTTGTAGCCCACGCCCACCTTGAGGTTCTCGTTCACGTGGTAGTAGGCGGCCGTGACCCAGCCGCTCTTGCGGTCCTTGAGCTCCTTGGCGCGCAGCGAGCGCCACTCGACCATCCAGTCCCAGTTGCGCACCAGCTTCCAGTCGACGCGCAGCACCGCCAGTTCGGCCGAGCTCTTGAACCACGGCGACGAGTTGTCGCGGCTCGCGCGCAATTCGCCGCGGCGCCATGCGTATTTGCCGCCGACGGTCCAGCGCTCGTTGATGTCGTAGGTGGCGTCGATCGCGAACACGTGGCTGCGCTGCTGGTAGTCGATGCCGGTGGTCGACACGGTGCCCAGGCTCGAATCGAGCCCGCCCGCCGACACCACCTGGCCCGGCGAAGAGAGGTCGTACAGGTAGGTGTACTTGAAGAGCAGGTTGAGGCGGTCGTCCAGTGCCGGGCGCAGTGCGTAGCCGAGCATTGCCTCCGTGTACTTGGCCGCGGCCAGCGCGCCGGTGCTGCTGTCGCTGTCGGCCCAGTTGAACTTGCCGACCCAGCGCGCGTCGTCGTTCACCTTCCACGAGAACGAGTTCTTCACGAGCCAGCTGGTGCGCGCTTCCGCCGTGGTGCGGTCCTTGCGGTACTCGAGGCCGCCGCTGTACTTGAGGCGCTCGCTCGAGTATCCGGCCGTCAACGCCACCGCTTCGCGGCGCGTGGCGCCCAGCGTTTCGGCGCCGACCCAGCCGTTCTCGAAGTTGACGCCCAGCGTCCAGTTCGTGTCGGGCGCGTACTGCACGCCGTAGGCATGCGTGAGGCCGGGTTGCGTGCCGGTGGCATGGCGGTGCTCGGTGAACATGGTGAGCCCATCGGCCACGCGCGAGCGCACGCCGGTCACCAGGCTGCCGCCGCGGCCGATGAGGTTCTCGTCGGTGCGGCCGGTGTCCGCCACATAGGTCATGTAGAGGTTGGAACGGTCGTCGAACTGGTAGTCGACACCGGCCTTGCCTGCCAGGCCGCCGTCGCCGGTCGAAAGCTCGCCGCGCAGCGCGAGCTTGTCGCTGACGCGGTAGCGCCCGCCAAAGCCCAGCCGGTCGTTGTCCAGCCGTGTGCCGGTGCGCCTCAGCGTCTTCTGCGCAAAGCCGTAAAGGCTCCAGCGGTCGTTGCCGGTGTATTCCAGCTGCACGGCGGCGTCGGCGCGCTCGCCGGAGACCGCTTGCGTGCTGGGCAGCGAGGGGCTGGTGATGAGCGAGTCGCCGGTCTTGTCGTCGTAGCGCATGCCGAGGCCCAGCTTCCAGTCGGGCGACAGGCGCAGGCCGTATTGCGCGTCGAGCACGCTGCTGTTGTAGCCGTCGCGTTCGTCGCGGCGGTCGGCCTTCAGGCGCAGCTCGCCGCCCTCGCCCGTTTCGCCGAAAGGCACGGCGGCCGACAGGCCCACCTGGCGCGTCGCGTTGCTCGCGTACTGGCCCGGTGCCGAGAAGCCGGCATCGCGCGACTGCGCATAGGCGCTGATGCGGCCGCCGCCCTTCATCTCGAAGTCGGCCAGGTCCGCCTGGCCTTCGAGGCGCCATGCGTTCGCATTGCCCGTGGGGCCATTGCCAAGTGTCGTGCCCAGGGCGCCGTTGCGCCCGCTGAAGCTGAAGCCGCCGTCGAGCGAGTCGAGTTGCGCCGTGCCCGGGCCCTTGCTGCGCGCGAACTCGCCCTTGAGGTAGGTGTTCTCGGTCTTGCGCAGCGTGATGTCCGCGCCCGCCAGCCGCTGGTCGGCGCCGATCTGGTCTTGGCGCGACGCGGTCACGCCGACGCCCACGTGGTCGTTGGCCCACCACGACACGCGTCCGCCAATGGCGAGTGTGTCGAGCGAGCTTGCGATCGGCGTGTATTCGTAGTCCACCACCAGGAAGGTCGGCATGCCCGTGAGGCCGCCGGCACGCACCAGCGAGCCGTCGTCCGACAGGCTGGGCAGCGGCGCGGAGAGCAGCACGCGGCCCTGCAGGTAGTCGATCTCGTAGTCGGAGCTGGGCACCAGCTGCGTGCGCTTGAGCACGAAGCCGGAGTCGCGGTCGCGGATTTCGATGTTCACGCGCTCGGCGCCGCGCGTGATGTCCTGGTTGCGCAGGTAGTACAGCGAGCCACCGGTGCCGCGAAATTCTTCGCGCGCCGCCAGCGTGCCCGGCTCGGCCGCGAAGGTATCGACCTTGAGGCGCGCCTCGCCGAACGAGGTCGATTCGTCGCCCAGGTACCGGCCATGAAAACCATAGAGGCCGCGGCTCACGCGGGTGAGTTCGGTGTCGCCGAAGTTGAGCTTGAAGTTGCCCCACATCGCCTGCGAGCGGCCGTCGTCCACGCGCAGGTAGAAGCGGCCCTGCGTGGGCGCGTCCTCGATGGTGGTGGAGTCGTCGCCGAAAGTGGTCCACGAATCTTCGGGGTCGAAGCGGCGGAACAGCGAGGTCGGGTCCTTGCGGTCGAGGTTGCGGAACAGGTCCTTGAGCGGACGCTCCTCGGTGTCGACGCTGGCCGTGAGCGTCCAGCGGTCGTTGAGCTGGCCCTTGGCATAACCCGCGATGCGGCCTTCGCTCCAGCCGCCACCGCCGTAGCGGTTCTTGTCGTTGGTCATGATCGCGGCCGGGCCGCTCACGCTGTTGCTGCCGACGGTGAGGTCGGCCTGGCCCACGAAGAACCAGTCGCTTGCGGGCAGGTCGAAGTCGCGGCGGTACGAGCGCGTGGCGCCCTGCGCATCGGTGACTGCAATCTCGCCGGTCTGCACGCGGCGCGGCACGAGCTGCTGGAACACGAAGCGGCCGTTGTCGTCCACCGGCACCGCAAAGCCGAGCGCGCGCACCTTTTCGCCGGGGCGAATTGCAGCGCCGCTGGCGGTGACGGTGCCCGCCGCCAGCGGAATGTTGGCAATGGCGACGTTGTTCTGGCCGTAGGCGCGCAGCAGTTCGCGGGCCGGGTCGGGCGTGGTGGTCTCGGGCGCATGGCGCTCAGCCACGGTGAGCGAAAGATCGTCCGTCTCGTCGAACCGGCCTTGCCGGTCGTACACGCGCAAGCGGTAGTAGAGCTTGCCGCCGGCGCCATTCGCGCCGTCGGCCAGCCGATCGAGCAGGCCCGCGGGCACCTGCCATTCGCCGCGCATTTCGGTGTCGAGCGGCAGCGTGGCCAGCAGGCGGCGCTGCATCACGTCGTTGGCCGTGAAGAGGCGCAGCTCGGCCTTGGCGGTGAACAGCAGGTAGTTGCTGTAGCCCGCAAAGCGCACGGTGTCGCCGGCCACCACGGTGGTTGGCCAGGCGGCGGCGCTCAGGCGGCGCGGCTGCGAAAGGTTGTCGTATTGCAGGCGCAGCTGGTTGCGTTCGAGCTGCACGTCGACGCAGCGCTGGCGGTCGGCGCTGGTGGCACCCTCCCCGCCCGGTCCCGCGGCGCCCTTGCCGTCGAGCAAATGGCCGTCCACGCTCAGGCGCAGCGGCGTATCGTCGGTGCCGATGGCGGTGAAGGTGCGGCACACGCCGGGGTCGGCCGGCGCCGCGGCAGGCGCACTTGCCACGGCGGGCGTCGCATCGGTCCAGTACACGCGCACTTCCACGCGCCGGTTGGCGGGCCAGTTGACCGGATCGGACGCGGGCGCCGCAACGGGTTCGTCGGGGCCGCGGGAGCTTGCGGCTGCCGCGGATTCGGGCAGGCCAAGGCGCTGCGTGAGATAGCGCGCCACCTGCTGCGCACGCGCCAGCCCCAGCGCATGGTTGTCGGCAAAGCGCTCGCGCGATCTGGCGCTCAGCGGCTGCGCGTCGGTATGGCCCACGATCTCGAAGCGCAGCTTGTCGCGGCCCTTCACCAGGCCCGCGATGCGGTCGAGCTGCGCCCGGTCCGCCGCAGCCAGAAGATCGGAGCCCGACGCGAACTGCGGCGTCTCGGTTTCGCTGCGCTCCGTGGCCGCGGGGGCGGCCGGTGCGGCAACAACCGCCGGGGTTGCCGCCGGCTCGCGCGCATCGCCGAGCACGAAGGTGGCCTTGGGCAGCTCGCGCTCGCCGCTGCGCGGCAGGTGGCGCGTGCCGTCGATGTCCACCGCGCGCGGGTCGGCCGCGGCATGGTCGAGCATGCGGCCGCGCATGGCGGTTTCCTGTGCCGCGGCAAGCCCCATGGCCATGCATGCGGCGGTGACGGCGCCCGCAAGGGCGATACGCTTCGGAAGCTTTCTCATATCGGCTCGCTTGAACGGGTTCTTCGGTGTCAGGTGGCTTTTCATGGCGTTCACTCGTTCTCGCGTCATGGCTTCACCGCGGGCGTGGCGGCGGGCACCAGCTCGACTTCGATGTCCAGGTTGAAGAGCGGCGGCTCCTTGCGGCTTTCGCGCTGTTCGCCCAGTTGCTTCCAGCGCGAGAGCACGGCGGCCTTCACCGCATCGGTGCGCTGGCGGCCGAGCGATTCGGCTTCGCCGGGCGCGGCCTTGTAGGCCAGGCGCAGCACCGAGGCCTTCTCGGCCAGCACGTTCACCGTGCGGTCGAGTTCGGGCACGAAGCCGGCGCGCAGCGCGGCGTTGCCGTCTTCGAATGCAGTGCCTTGGAGCGCGAGGCGGACCACGCGGTGCACCGTGGCGCCGAAGTTCACCTTCAGCACCTTGCCGCGCGTTGCGCGCTCGGCGGCCGGGTTCTCGCTGGTGGTGCGGTAGCCCGAAGGCAGCGTGCGGTCGTCGAGCTTGAGCACCAGGTTGCTGCCGGTGCCTTCCTTCGGAATGGCGGCGCAGGCAATGTGGTAGCGGCCCTCGGCGTCGGTGGTCACCAGCACGCCGTTCACGGTGGCAATGCGCACGTTGGCGAGGCCGGGTTCGCCTTCGTCCTGGTAGCCGTTGGCGTTCTTGTCGTCGTAGACCTTGCCGATCACGTCGGTGCAGTCGAAGAGCGCGTCGGGCACCACGCGCACGGTGGCCGTGGCCAGGTTCGACAGCACGCGGCCGCCCACGCCCTGCGTCGCGATGACCTGGTTGACGAACTCGCCTTCGCCCACGCCGACCCCCACGCCCGCGACCATCAGGTATTCCTTGGTCTCGTTGGGCGCGAAGTTCTGGCCGGGCACCACGACCTGGCGGCCGTTGATCTGCGGCACCACCGGCAGCGCCACGCCACCCGGCATGGTGCGCACGGTGAGCGAGCCCTGCACGTAGCGGAAGCCCGGCGGCAGCGTGTCGACCACGGCCACGCCCGGCACGGGGTTGCCGCGGGTGTTGCGCGCCGTGATGCGGTAGGGCAGCAGCTCGCCCTTCTTCACCGTCAGCTTCGAGCTGGTCTTGCGCAGCTCGATGAGCGTGGCGTCCGACGGGTCGAGCGGAATGTTGTTGGCCACCACGTGCTGGCCGCCGCCGCCCGGCATCTGGAACGCCAGGTAGTAGCCGGCACCGGGCACCAGCCCCGCGCCCGGGCTCACCACGCAGGGGTTGCTCTGCGCGGGTGCGGGTCCGTTCGCCGGTGCGGAGCACGACTGCGTGCCGAGTCCGCCCGCCGCCGGCGGGTAGATGGACGACGGCAGGTAGCTGCCCGGCGGTGTGACCGCCAGGCGGTACTCGCCCGCCGGTGCGCCCGGCAGCACGAAGAAGTCGTAGTAGCCGTTGGGGCCGGTGGTGTAGGTGTCGCGGCCGTCGAGCAGATGCTGTGCCGGATCGAAGCCCGGCGGGCCGACCAGGCGCACCACGGCGCCGGGCACGGGCGTGCCGCTCACGCTGTCGTACACCACGCCACCCGGGTCGTACGGCAGGTCTTGCCGCTGCACGTTGGCGCCGGCGTTCACGCGCACCTTGATCGAGAAGCGCGGATCGCTCGCGGCCGGCGTGGGGTACGGGCCGCCCGCGCCGTTCTGCGCCGCATCGGTGGGCCACACGCCGCCGACAACGCGGCCGTCGGGCGAGCGGAAGCGCACGCGGTATTCGCCCGGCGTGAGGTCGCCGAAGCGGTAGCTGCCGTCCGCGCCCGTGGTCACGGTGTAGAGCACGGTGGCCGCGGTTTCCGGGCAGGCGTTGCCGCCATCGGCACAGCGCATCAGCTCCACGGTCCAGCCTTCGCCCTGGCCTTCGCCGCTCTCGCGGCCGCGGTTGTGGTTCTGGTCGAACCACACGGTGCCGGTCAGCGAAGCAGGCAGGTTGTTGTGCTCGTTGAAGTCGTAGCCCGTGCCGTTGGCCGCCAGCGTGGTGAAGTTCACGCGGATCTGGTTGGTGCCCTGCGTGGAGCCGCCGAGCGTGCCGGGAATGGCAATGCCCTCGTCGTAGCCGCTGGGCTGCGTCTCGGTGACGGTGTAGCCGCCGGTGCCGGGCAACGGCAGGCCCGCGAGCTCGTAGCGGCCATCGGGGCCGGTCACGGCGGTGCGCGTGACGGGGTTGCCCGCGGCGTCGGTGCCGGTGAGCGTGACGGTCACGCCGGCAATCGGAAGGTCTTGCGGTTCGCGCGTTCCGTTGCGGTTCGCGTCGTTGTAGACGGTGCCCGCAATGGATGCGCCGCGCTCGCCGAAGTTGTAGTCGTCGCCGTTGCCGCCGCGGTACATGATGCCGGAGAGCACGTCGTTGCCGGGCTTGCCGACGGCCGTGCCATCGAGCGTGCCGACCGCGTCCAGGCCGTCCGCATATGTGACGGGCTGCGTCTCGCGCACGGTGTAGCCGGTGGCATCCGCCGGCAGCAGGCCGGTGAAGACATAGCGGCCGTTCGCATCGGTCACCACGGTGGCGTTCACCGCCAGCCCGCTGGCCGAGCGGCCGGTGAGCGTGAGGCTGACGCCCGGAATACCCGGCTCGCCCGCCTGGCGAATGCCGTCGTTGTTGCTGTCGACGTAGACCCAGCCCGCGATCTGCCCGCCGCGCTCGCCGAAGTTGTAGTCGATGCCTGCGTCTTCCGATGCGAGCACCAGGGCGCCGAAGCGGTCGTTCACGCTGCCGGGGTTCAATGTGCCGCGCGATGCGCCACCCACGGTGCCGAGCGACTCGGGACCATCGGCCACACCGTCGGGTTGCGTCTCGTCGATCTGATAGGTGCCGGGCAGCAGCTTGTCGACCAGATAGCGGCCATCGGCGGCGGCCTGCACGGTGTGCGTGACCGGGTTGCCGAGGAAGTCGGTACCGGTCACGCGCACCGTGGTGCCCGCAATGCCGGGCTCCGCGGTGTCGCGGGTGCCGTTCGACGGTGCGACGTCGGCATACACGTAGCCAGACACGCTGGCCGGGCGCACGGCCGAGAAGTTGTTGGCGGCCGAACCCGCACCCGCCGCGGCGAGCACGATGTTCTGGATGACGTTGGCATTGGAGCCGTTGGGCCCGTTCAGCACGCCGTTGCCGGCCGTGGGCACGGAGCCCGGCGTGCTGCCGGCGCCGCTCACATTGCCGGCGCGCGTGATGCCGGGTTCGTAGCCCGCGGGCCGCGTCTCCGTCACCGTGTAGGTGCCGGGGGCGAGGTTCGCGAAGTTGTAGTCGCCGCTGGCGTCGGTGGTGGTGGTGCGTGTCACCGGCTGGCCGTTGACGTCCGTGCCCGTGAGCGTGATGGCCACGCCCGCGATTCCGGGCTCGGTGGCCGGCGCACCCTGCGCGCCGCTGCCGTCGCGGTCGTAGTACACGCGGCCCGAGATGCCCGCGGGCAGCAACTCGCCGAAGTAGTACTCGCCCTGCGTGAGCGGCGGGTTGGTACCGGCCACGGTCACGCCCGTGATGCTGTTGCCGCCGCCCTGCGCCGCGCCCGGTTGGCCGTTCGCGTTGGCCTTGCCCGGTGCGTAGTTGGTGGGCTGCGTTTCGGTGATGGTGTAGCCGCCGGGCGCCGAGGGCGGCACATTGCGGAACTCGTAGCCGCCGTCCGGGCCCGAGGGCACGGCGACGATGTTGACCGGGTTGCCCGCGGCATCGGTACCCGTGAGACGCAACTCCACGTTGGGAATGCCGGTGTCGCCCGCCTGCGGCACGCCGTCGTTGTTGCCGTCGACGAACACGCGCACCGGAATGCGGGTGAGCAGTTCGCCGAAGTCGTAGCCGGTGCCGTTCACGTTCGAGCGCAATGCGATGGCGCTCACCACGTCGTTGCCCGCGGTGCCGCCGGCCGTGCCGGCCGCATCGCTGCCGTCCGCGAAGGCGGCGGGCTGCGTCTCGGTTACGGTGTAGCTACCGGGCGTGAGATTGTTGAATGCGTAGCTGCCTGTGCCGCTGGCGGTGGTGGCCGTGGTGGACACGGCATTGCCGAACATGTCGGTGCCGGTGAGCGTGACTGTCACGCCCGCGATGCCGGGGTCGCCCGCGCTCGCGGCATTGTTGTAGTCGGCATCGCGGTACACGCGGCCGGCAAGGCTCGCGGGGCGCACTTCGCCGAAGTTGTTGTTGGTCGAAGTGCCGCCCGCGCCGAGCACGATGGTGTCGATGCGGTTGGCGTTGGAGCCGTTCGGCCCGTTCGAGGTGCCCGCCGGCACGGTGCCGGCGGTGCTGCCCGCGCCGGTCACGCCGCCTGCGCGGGTGATGCCCGGCTGGTAGGCGGCGGGCTGGTCCTCGGCCACGCTGTAGGTGCCCGCGGGCACGGTGAAGCTCCAGCGGCCGTCGGTGGCCGTGGTGGTGGTCAGCGAGACGGCGTTGCCCAGGCTGTCGGTGCCGGTCAGGCGCATCGTGACGCCGCCAATGCCAGGCTCGCCGGTGTCGATCTGGCCGTCGCCGTCCAGGTCTTCATACACGCGGCCGCTCAGCGCGCTGCTCTGCACGGTGATGCTGCCCTGGTTGAAGTTGTTGCCCGCATTCGGATCGGAGCCGCCGTCGGTGTCGCCCGAGCCGGTGGTGACCAAGTGCGCGCGGTTGGTGAACTGCGTGCCGTTGGCCGGCGTGGTGCCCGTGGTGGTGCGCACCGGAATGCGCACGGTGGCCGTGCCGTTGGCCGGCATCGAGGTGATGGCGCAGCTCACGCTGTTGCCGCCGGCCGCGCCGGTGCAGGTGGGCGCGGCGGGCGTGAAGCTGCCGCCGGTCACGGTGAACACCGGCGTGCCCGTCAGCACGAGGCCCGCGGGCAGCGTGTCGGTGAAGCTCGTGGTCTCCGCGCTGTCGGGGCCGTTGTTGCGCAGCTGCACGAGCCAGTCGAAGCCCTGGCCGATTGCCACTGTGGTGAGCGGCGTTGCGGTGCCGGTGGAGACGGCCGTCTTGGAGGCCACCTGCACGTCGGCCTTGAAGCGGAACGTGGTGTTCTCGGCGACGGTGTTGTTGCCCTGGCTGGTGTCGAAGGCGTTGCGCGAGGCATCCACGAAGTCGACCGCGGCGCGGTTCTGGAAGGTGCCGCGCGAAACGCCGCGCAGGACCACCTGGAGTTGCAGCGTGTTCGGCTCGCCCGTGGCCCCTGTGCCGGTTCCGCCAATCGCCGGGATCGTGAACACGATCTGTCCGCCGGACGAACCGACCGCGGGTGTCGTGACGCCGACTCCGGCCGGCGCGCTGGCCGACACGAACGTGGGCGCAGGTTCACCGTTGGTTCCCGCGGTGGGCAGGTTGTCGATGAGCCGCACGCCCTCGGCCGTCGATGCGCTGTTGTTCGAGACCGTGATCGTGTAGGTGACGTCGTCGCCCACGTTCACCGGGTCGAGGTCGTCGCGTTTGGTCACCACCAGGTCGTACACAGGCGCAACCACGCTGGCACCTGCCGCTGCCTGGTTGTTGGCGGCGTTGCCTTCCGGCGTGGTGGTGCTGACGGCGACGTTGTTGGTAATGGTGGTGCCGTTGATCGCATAGAGCGGGCGCACCTCCACCGTGACCGTCTGCTGCTCGTTGCGCACGAGCGAACTCCAGGTACACACGAGCTGGTTGTTGCCAGGACCCGTCGGCTGCGTGGGATTGGGCGGGGGCGTGCAGCTGCCGCCGTTCGAGGCGATGGCCCTGATGAACATCAAGCCCGAGGGCAGCGTGTCGGTCACCTGCACGTTGTAGGCGCGGCTGAAGCTGTCCTCCTGCACGGACCGGTTGCGCGCGGTAAGGGTGTAGGTGAGCACCTGCCCGACGGGAACCGAGCCCGGGCTTGCGGTCTTGGTCACCGTCACGTCGGCTACGGCATTGAAGAAGCCGGTGGCGGAGCCGCTGTTGGTCACGCCCGCGTCGTCGAGCACGGGGTCGGCCGGCATGGCTGCGATGGCGCTCGCCTTGTTGGCGATCTGGAAGCTGTTGTCGGCAGCCGAAGCGCCGTCGCCGAAGTGCCGGGCCTGCACGCTGATCACAGGGCACAACGGCACCGCTGTCACGGGGTCCGTGCTCGCGCGGCACACCGGCAGCTGGGTGATGTTGCAGTTGGCGAGCGATGTGTCGCCCGCGCCGCCCGATGGTGGGGGCAGCGTGCAGGCGCCGGCAAAGGTCGCGGCATTGGCGGTCTGCGACACCGTGGGCGTGCCTACCACCTGCAGGAAGCGGTCGCTGACCGCAACGTTCTGCGCCACCGAGGGACCGCTGTTGACCACCTCGATCTCCCAGGTGATCGCCTGGCCCGCGGTCTGGCGGTTGCCCGCGCTGTTGCCGATGCCCACCACGCGCTTCAAGACCTTGACATCGGCATAGTTGGCGCTGTCGTCCACGCCGGTGCCCAGGTTCACGCAGTCGTTGCCTGTGTTGGCGTCGGGGTCTGCGCCCGCAGTGGGCGCGCTCGCGGGCAGCGCCACGTTCACGCACATGCTGTTGACAATGGGGGCATTGCCCGCCGGCACCGCGGGGATCGTGACGTTCACGGTCACGAAGCCGGCATTGCGCGCACTGCCGCCGCTCGAGGTGTCCACGGGAATGTCGGAAGCCAGCGTGCGCGTGCAGTTCACCGTGGCAGGCCCGTCGACGGGAGTCGTAACGGCGGAACCGCCCTTGGTGATCGTGCAGGTATAGCTCCCCGAATTGAAGCTGTTGATGCGCACGCCGGCCGGCAGGTCGTCGACCAGGTTGACGGTGCTGCCCGCCAGGAGGCGCGTGCCGCCCAGGTTGGTGGCGCCCACCTGGTAGTCGAAGGGCTGGTTGATCGGCACGTTGTTCTGCGGCCAGCCGCGGCGCTTGTCGGCGCGGAAGTCGGTGGCGGAATTCGCCACGTCGGCGGGCACGCTGCCGGTGGCCGACGTCGCTACCGGACCGGCGGCGTTCACGGTCGCTTCGTTGACCACGCCGATGCCGGCGGTCACGGCAGTGACGGGAACGACGATGTTGCCGAGCGACTGGTTGGCACCGCCCGCGCCGCCGACGTCGGTGCGCGCGCAGCTCACCGTCTGGCCGGACACCGAGCAGGTCCATCCCGGTCCCGCGGTCACCGGGACATTGATCTGGAAGTTGGCCGGCAACGTATCGGTCACAGTCACGCCCGTGGGCGCGCTGCCGCTGTAGCGCGGCGTCAACGTGAAGTTGAAGCGCTGGCCCACCAGCAGCTGGCCGCCGTTGTGCGTCTTGGTCATCGAGAGCACGGTGCCCGCGGTGACCGTGGTGTTGGCGGTGGCGTTGTTGTTGGCGGGCACGCCGTCGCCGATCGAGCCTGCAGGCGCAATCGCCGGCTGGTGCGTGATGGTGGAACCCGCGGCCCCGGTGACCACGCCGTTGACGGTGATCGTGCGGCTGCCGTTGAGCGAAAGGACACCGACGTTGCAGGTCAGCTGGCTGCCGGCAATCGAGCAGCCCGAAGGCAGGCCGCTGCCCGAGACCGACAGGCCTGTTGGAATGTTGTAGGTCAGCGTCGAGCCCGAGCTCGCATCCGGCCCGTTGTTGGTGAGCGTGAAGGCAATCGGTACCGTCGCGCCGCTGGAGGCGGTGGCAGGCGCCGTGATGACCACGGCCACGTCGGCGCCCTGGTTCACGGTGATGGTCTTGGTTTCGCTTGCGCCGCCGCCCGCCGGAGTTGCGGTGACGCTCAACGTGCCTTGCGAGACTGTGCGCAGCCGCAGTTCGAAATCGCGGGTCTGGTTGGCCGCGAGCGTGATGCCCGAGCAGGTGACCGTGCCGGGCCCGGCCTCGCCCACATTGACGGTCGAGCTGCAGCTACCCACCGGCACCGCACCCGTACCCATGTAGATGCTGTTGGCCGGAACGGTGTAGGTGAACGAGGTACCCGGCGCGCCGATCGGCAGGCTGTCGGTCTCGGCGATGGTCACCGTGCTGGTCACCGTGCCGCCGGCCGGAACGATGTTGGGCACATGCACCAGGCTGGAAACCTGCGGTATTGCATGGGCCGCCGTGGCAAGCAGCAAGCTTGCGAGCGGAACGGCGACGAGCGCCGGCATCCGTGCCATGCGACCGCGCACTGCCTTCCGCGCAAGCTTGAAGAAATCGCTCGGCGCTTTCGCGCCCGACAAGATCGTTGGGGTGTTGGGCATCCCGTCCCTCGTAATGGCTCTGATGGCCCTGGCACCGTGCGTTCTGGCGCCGCGGAATGCGGCGCAGGTGTCCAGGAAAGAGCGCGATTCTTCGAGGGGGGGCCCTAGCAGGCTTTTGCCGCTCCGGACGAAATGTTTCCCCGAACTGACATTTGTTTACGATTGCAAAGGAACGTGAATTCCGTCACACGCGTTTTCCCGGAGGTCGCCCTACGCTAGACGAATGTCTTACTGGTCCTCCATTCCACCGCGGCGTGCGCACATCCTGCTGGTGGACGACAACATCGACGAGCTGCAGCTTCTGCTGGCTGCCTTGCGGGGTGAGGGGCATCGCATCAGCATGGCTTTCGACGCCATGCAGGGCTACAGGCGGGCAACGGCCCTGCAGCCCGACCTGATCCTGCTGGACGTGCGCATGGGCGGCGCTGACGGCTTTGCCGCGTGCCGGCTGCTGAAGGCCGACCACGCCACGGCGCACATCCCGGTAATCTTCGTGACGTCCTGCTGCTCGGTTTCGGAAAGACTGACGGGCCTGCACGAAGGCGCGGTCGACTACATCCTCAAGCCCTACGAGCCCGCCGAAGTGCTGGCGCGCGTTTCAGTGCACCTGGTGCTGGCCAGCAGCAAGCACGCGCACGCGGCCGCCTCAGGCGAAGAAACATCGCCCGATGCGCCAAGGGAAGCCGGTCCCGACCGGGTCATCGCATTGGCGGCCCAGCGTATCGTGACGTCGGACCTGGCGAACGTGCCCCCGCTGCCCGAACTGGCCGCACGCGTGGGCACGCATGAAAAGCGCCTCTCGCGCGTGTTTCGCGAATTGACCGGCCGCACGGTGTTCGAGTTCGTGCGCGAGGCCCGGCTCTCCGAGGCGCGCCGGCTGCTCGCGGAATCGGCGCTGAGCGTCGAGGAAGTGGGCCTTGCGGTCGGGTTCTCTAGCGCCGCCAATTTTTCGACTGCGTTCCGCGAGCGTTTCCAGACGACGCCGAGCGGCTTTCGCAGCACGCTTGGAGCCAAGGCGGCGCCGCTGCCCCTGCCTGTCTCCGAGGCCTGAGGCGGCCGTGACTGCGGTGCGCAACGTTCTGCTGTTGTGCGCGGCTTTTTTCATCTGCTTGTGGATGCACCCTGCGCAGGCCGCCACGCTGCATCTGCGCAATGCTGCGCAACCGCCCATTGCGCTGGACGACAAGGTCGAGATCCTCGAAGACCGTAAGGCGGAACTCTCGCTCGAAGCCGTGGAGGCCATGCAGGCGCAAAGCGGCAACTCGACGAGCGGCTTCGTGCCGGGCACCAAGGCGCGCATGCGCCCGGGCTTTTCGAATTCCGTGTTCTGGCTGCAGCTTTCGATTGCGAACGACAGCAACGCGGTGCGCCCGCTGCGCCTGGTGCTGAACACCACGTGGCTCCAGTACGTCGACTTTCATGTGCAGCAAGGACAGCTCGGCAAGGCACCCCCGAGAGCATGGCTGCATGAGGCGGCCGGCGTCTCCATGCCCGACAACCGTCGTCGCAAGGCCGACCGTGTGCCCACGCTCGCCTTGAAATTGCAGCCGGGCGAATACGCGAACGTGCTGGTGCGCGTGCAAAGCCACAGCAGCGTCAAGCTGGCGCCCGTGCTGCACAGCCCCGACACCTGGCGCGAGTACGAGAGCAGCCACGCATTGATCGATGGCCTGCTGATCGGCGGCCTGCTGGTGCTTGCGGTGTATTCGCTGGCGGTGTGGGGCATCTCGCGCAAAGGGGCGATGGCCTCGCAAAGCCTCGGGTTCGCCTTGGTCGCGCTCTACGAAGCCACTTACCGCGGCTATGCGCGGCTGCTTCTCTGGCCCGACGGCACCGAATGGAGCTACCGCGCAGCGGGCTTCATTGCCGGATGCTGCGTGCTGAACATGGTGCTGTACCTGCATACGCTCTCGCGCGGCGGCCCGGTGCGCCGACCTGGCCTGTACATGCTGGTCGGGCTCACGGCGGCGCAGGCGCTGGTGACGCTCGGAACCCTGCTGGGCAGCTATCCGCTTTTCGCGCAGGCCGGCATCGTGAGCGCATTGGCCCTGGTGCTGGCCCTCACGATCAGCAGCTTCGTCTACATGCGCCGCGCCGGGCCAGGCGGGCGGCTGGCTTTTCCGGTGATGGTGGTCGTCACCATGGGCGTGTGCCTGCGGCTGGCCGAACTCTCCATGCCGGAGCACACGATTCCGGGCTTCGACGCCTATGCGCTGGGCTTTCCCGGCTTGCTGGTCGGGCTGGTGGTGCTGGCGGCATGGACGCACCACCTCTCGCACCAGCAGCACGCCGCACAGCGCAAGCTGGTTCAGTGGCAGGCGCACGAGCAACAGCGGCTGCACAACGAAGTGGCCCGCAAGACGCGCGCGCTCAATGCCGCGCTGGAGCAAGCCGAACAGCGCGCGCGCGAGCAGACGCGGCTCATGGCCTACATCAGCCATGACCTGCGCGCACCGCTGGCCACCATCGTGGGCCATGCGCGCATGCTGCAGGGCGAACTTGCGGCATCGCCGCCGCAGCTGCAGGCCATCGAACGCAGCGCCAACTACCAGCTTGCGCTGGTCGACGACCTGCTCGAATACGCCAAGGGCGAGTTGCTGCCGCTGGCGCTCGACCCGAAACCGATCCGGCTGCCCGCGCTGATCGAAGACATCGCGCAGTACGCATCGGCACTGGCGCAGCGCCGGAACAACCGCTTCATGCTCGAAGTGCGGGGCACGCTCCCGCCGGCCGTGCGCCTGGACAGCAAGCGCTTTCAGCAGTTGCTGCTGAACCTGCTTTCCAACGCCGCCAAGTTCACGCACAACGGGCAGATGGGCCTGCGGGTGCAGGCACATCCCGCCGAGCAGCAATGGCGGTTGAGCCTGGAGGTGTGGGACAGCGGCATCGGCATCGACAGCAAGGACCAGCGGCGCGTGTTTCGCGCGTTCACGCAGGCGGACCCCGCCGCGGCCGGAAGCGGCCTCGGGCTGGCGATTGCGCGGCGCATCGTTCAGCGCATGGGCGGCGAGCTGCAACTCGACAGCCGCCGCCACCTGGGCACGCGGCTGCGTTTTTCAGTCGTGGTCGATGCCGCCTCGGAGGACGAGGCCCCTCTTCCCAACGCCGGCGAAATGCCGGCCGAGCCGCGCCCGCAGGCCGAAGCACCGCGGCGGCAGGTGCGGCCGGTGCCCGAGATCGCACCACTCCCCATGGACGCGCGAAAGGAGCTTGAAGCCCTGGCCCGCGACGGGCGTTGGACCGACCTGCACGAATGGGCCGACCGGCTTGCGGCGGACCCGCGCCACCACGCGCTGGTGAAGGCGGTGCGCCAGGCACTGGAAAGCCTCGACTTCGACCACATCAGCCACCTTGCGCGGGCAACGCCTTGCGCAGCGCCGGACTGACTCAAGCGCCAAGGCGAATGTCGGTCCGCTGTGAGCGGGCATTCGTCGCGGCAAGGCCGCGGATGCTAAATTGGACGGCCAGGATTGTGAAAACGCTGGATGAATTCACTCAACCTCGCGCTCTTCGACACACTCGCCGCCGGCTTCTCTCCCTCCCCCACGTTGCTGTGGTTCGCATCGGCGATTGCGCTGGGCTCGTCGTGGGTATGCGCGGCCATTCTTGCCTGGGTGGCATGGCGCCGCCCCGCGCAGTGCATCTGCGTGCTGGCGGTACTGGCCGCCGGAGGCGCGGCTTCGCTGATCTCGCACGAGATCGCGGCGTCCATCGGTATGCCGCGCCCCTTCATGGTGGGGCTGAGCCCCGCCCATGTGCCGCACGGCGCGCGGGCGGGCCTGCCCAGCACTCACGCGTCGGTGATGTTCACCATGGCTTTCATGCTGCTGCTGCAGCGCGGGCTGCGTGACGTGGGGCTGCTCGTTCTTGCCGTGGCCTCGGTCACGGCTTGGTCGCGCATTTATGCGGGCATCCATTTTCCGTTCGACATTGCGGCAGGTGCGCTGCTGGGCGCGTGCATCGCTGGAGTGCTGGTTGCACTTCATGCCGTGGGGCGCAAGTTTGCCCGCACACCCACTGCCGCACTGGCGTGGCCGCTGCGCGCATTGGCAGCCGGCACCGCGGGGCCTTCGCTGGTGCTGGTGTTCGGCTTTGCCGCGGCATGGATCGGGTTGAACACGCCCGGGTCGATTGGGCCGGCGGTCCTGGAGGAAAGCGGACCGGTCGAGAAGAGCACGGTTCTGCTGTACCTTGCCGCGGCGGCATGCCTGGCGGCGGTGCGCGTGGCGTCGCTGTCGCGGCTGGACAAGACGGCCCTCTGTATCGTGCTTGTTGCCTTTGCCGCGCGCGAAGCGGATGGGCACCTGGGGCACCACGGCAGCCTGGTCTTCGCGCCCATTGCCGTCGCCGGCGCATGGCTTGCAAGGCGCGCCTGGTCTGCGCGCGACGCGTTGCGCGCATGGTGGCAATGGCGGCCGGAAGCCACCACCCTGCTGACCTTTGCCGCAGTGATCGGAACCGCGATCGTTCTCGACCAGTTACCCGCGGTGCTTGCGGACCAGGACGCGTTGAGCGGCAGGTCCACGGGCCTGTACCGCTACCTGGTGCTCAGCTTCGAGGAGGTTCTGGAACTGGCGCTGCCGGTTCTCGCGCTGCTGGGCATCGTGCAGGCAAGGTGGGGCGGGAACCGGGGCGCCGGGCTTTCGGCACGCGCGGCACTTTCCGCTCGGGCCGGTTCATAGAATGCCGCATGGAAACCCGGCAGATGCGTTGTATCGTGGCGATCGCGGAGGCCGGCAGCCTTACCCGCGCCGCCGAAAATCTCGGCCTTGCGCAACCCGCGTTGACGCAGATGCTGAACCGGCTCGAAAGCGAAGTCGGCACCAAACTCTTCACGCGCACACGCCGCGGCGCCGCCCTCACCGAGGCAGGGCTGGCCATCGTCGACGACCTGCGGGCCAGCCTTGCCTACGGTGATGCGGCGGCCGAACGCGTTCGCGCCATGGGCGCCGGACGCGCGGGCCGGCTGACCATCGGCTTTGTGACCCACGCGGTGTATGAAGTGCTGCCCCGCGCGCTGCGGCGGCTGTGCGAGGCCTATCCGCAGCTCGACATTTCTCTGCGCGAGATGAGCAACGCCGAGCAGGTCGAGGCGCTCGAGGGCGGCCGCATCGACATCGCGCTGCTGCATCCGCCCGTGGCCGTGAATGCGCGCGTACACGAGAAGCGGCTCGGCGAAGAACTGCTGGTGGCGGCCGTGCCCGCCTCGCATCGGATCGGGGCCGACGGCTGCGTTTCGCTGGCGGACATTGCCGCGCACGGGCTGGTGTGGTTTCCAAGCCTGCAGATGTCGGCATTGCGCACCCAGGTGCTGGCGGCTTTTCGCGCGGCCGGGCACGAGGTGCGCATCGTGCAGGACGCCAACCGCACGCTGACCGTGCTGTCTTGCGTGGCGGCGGGGCTGGGCTGGTCGCTGCTGCCGAGTTCGGTTCGCGCGCTTCGGCATGAAGGCGTGCGCTATGCCGAAGTGCGCGACGGTGCGGGGCTGCCGCCTTTCGAGCTTGCCGCGATGTGGCTCGCGCGGTCGCGCCCGGCTTTTGCGGACGCCTTCGCCGAGATGCTCGCCGCCTAGTCCAGTTCGATCTTGTTGGTCTTGGCGACCTGGGTCCACTTGGCGATTTCGGCGCGCCGGAACGCATCGAGCTCGGCCGGATTGGAACCGATCACTTCGGCCCCCATGCCTTCAAGGCGGGCGCGGACTTCAGGGTCGCGCACCACGGCGGCCAGTTCCTTCGACAGCCTGTCGACCACGGCCGCGGGCGTCCCGGCGGGAACGAACACACCGTTCCATTCATAAACCTCGTAGCCCGCAAGCCCGGATTCGGCCACTGTCGGAATTTGCGGCATGACCGGCGAGCGCGCCTTGCCCGTGACCGCCAGCGCGCGCAGCTTGCCGCTCTGGATGTACTGCAGGCTCGACGCAAGGCTTGCGAAGAACACCGGCACCTGGCCGGCCATGACATCGGTGAGCGCGGGACCGCCGCCCTTGTAGGCCACGTGCGTCATGCGCACGCCGGCCATGGCGCTGAAGAGTTCCGCCGAGAGGTGCTGCGCCGAGCCATTGCCGGAAGACGCGTAGTTGATGTGCTCAGGCTTGGCCTTCGCCTGTGCGATGAGATCCTTCACGCCCGTGATCGTCGCGGAGGGGTTGACCACGAGCACGTTCGGCACGCGGACCAGCAGCGAGACCGGCGCCAGATCGCGCAGCGTGTCGAACGGCATCTTGCTGCGCAACGCGGGGTTCTGCGAATGGTTGGAAGCGTCGAGCATGATCGTGTAGCCGTCGGCCGGGCTCTTGGCCACAAGGTCGCCGCCAATGGCGCCGCCCGCGCCGGCGCGGTTGTCGATCACCACCGGCTGCCCGAGCCGGGCCGAGAGCTTGGGCGCGATGATGCGCGCCACCACGTCGACCGTGCCGCCCGGCGGGTAGGTCACGATCATCTTCACCGGCTTTGCCGGCCACGCCTGCGCCGCGGCGCTCATCGCAGTGGCGAGAAGTGCCGTGCCGACGCAGGCAGCCGGAATCCATGCGCGCAATGCGCTGTGTGCTTTCATGATGTCTCCTTGGAAAAACGGAACAGCGCCGCCGGGGTCTCGGCCAGGATGCAGCGCCGCGCTTCGGGGTCGGGAATCCACTCGTCCAGCACCGCCAGCGTGTGCGTGTAGCTCGTGTGCTCCCGGTGTTCGGTATGGGGCCAATCGCTGCCCCACAGCAGGCGCTGCGGACCCGCGGCTTCGAGCAGCGAGCGCACCGCCCGTCGGGCATCGGCGCCGGCAGGGTCTGGCCAGTTGCGGTAAGCGGCCGACAGCTTCACCCAGGTGCGGCCTTTTGCCGCCGCGCGCAGGAGCCAGTCGAAACCGGCATCCGCAGCCGTGCTGCCACTGGGCCGCCCAAAATGATCGACAACGAGCCTGCAGCCGGCATCGAGCACCCGCTGGCCTGCCGCCGCCAAGTCGTGCGAAGGCCGGTGCACCTCGACATGCCAGTCGAGGCTTCGCACATGCTGCAGCAGGGCCTGCCACGCGGGCTGCGAAAAATCGGGCAGGGGCAGGCCCATGAGGTTGAGCCGGATGCCGCAAATGCCGGCCTCGGCAAGCGCGCGCAGTTCGGCAACGGGCGTCTCGGGTTCGACCACGGCAACGCCGCGCAAGCGATCCGGGCAGGCGCGCAAGGCGCCGAGCATGAAGCTGTTGTCGGTGCCCAGGAAGCTGGGCTGGACCAGCAGCGCATGCGAGATGCCATGCGCATCCAGCAGGCCCAGGTATTCAGCAGGCGGGGCGTCGTAGTCCGGCGCATGCCGGCGTTGCGGGGCGAGCGGCAGGCTGCTCAGGAAGACATGCGCATGGCTGTCGACGGCACGCACGCCGCCGCCCGCTGCGGTGCGGGGTTGCGGTGCTTCTTGCGGATACTTTGGCGTGAACAGGTGCGTCTCCTGAGGGGAGACGGAAGTATCGGCATGCAAGCGCGGGCACGGAATGCCTGCGCCTGTTGTTTAGTGATAACGGCAGCTTATGGAAACGCCCTCGCGCATCCATGCGTCGAGCGCGATGCGTTCAGGGCTTCGGGTGTACGAACGGCCGAGCCTTCTGCAGGAAGACCTTGTGCAGCGCATCGAGTTCTTCCAGGTCGCGCTGCAGCGCCGACTTGTCATACGGCTTGCCGGCGGCGATGTCGGTCATCCACCGGTCGTATTTGTCTCGCTGGCTGCGCCACTCTTCGTACGCAACGCGCAGCTCGTCCCATTGAACAGTCATGGCGGCAAGAGCAAGCCCGGTCAGGCGTGCGCGTGGGCGTCGGCAAAGAGCCGGACCATTTCGCGGTCGAACGCCGGCAGGTCCTTCGGGCCGCGGCTGGTCACCAAGTTGCCGTCGACCACTACGTCGTTGTCCACCCACTTGGCGCCGGCGTTCTTCAGGTCGGTGCGCAGCGACGGCCACGAAGTCATGGTGCGGGCCTCGACCCCCTTGGCCTCGATGAGCGTCCACGGGCCGTGGCAGATGGCGGCAATCGGCTTGTGGGCCTTGACGAAGTCCTGCACGAAAACCACGGCCTGCTCATTGATGCGCAGCGCGTCGGGGCTCATCACGCCGCCGGGCAGCAGTAGCGCGTCGAACTCGTGCGCGGCCGCCTGCGCAAGCGGGATGTCGACGGTGAAGGTATCGGCCGGGTCGCCGTGCCTGGAGCCGCGCACGCGGTCATTCTTGGGCGACACGATCTTCGTTTCTGCGCCCGCGGCTTCGAGGGCCTTGCGGGGGTCGGTCATTTCGGACTGTTCGAAGCCGTCCGTCACGAGAATGGCGACCTTCATACCTTCGAGTTGGTGCTTGTTCATGTGAATTCCTTTCGTCGGTGAGCAAACGCCCAAGCTACAGGTGCGCGCGCACCGGCCGGTCGGCACGCGTCGGCTCCCCGTGTCGGACAATTCGCGCTATCAGGCCAACCGGTCGAGAAGGCTGTACCAGGCCACCCCTCCCGCCACATAGAACCGCTGCAGGCCATGCAGCGGTATTGGCTGTATCGCAGTCACCGGGTACGGAAACTCCGCCTTCGCATCCACTAGCCGAGACGCCAGGTGCTTTCCCATGCTCGTCGCCAGCGCGATGCCTCGCCCGTTGTAGCCCAGCGCAATGGTCAGACCCGGCGCGGGCGTGTGCACATGCGGCATGAAGTCGCGCGTGACGGCGATGCGGCCGGCCCAGCGGTACTCGTAGCGCAGCGGGCCCAGCGTGGGGAACAGCAGCGCGAGCGAGCGTTCGAGGTGCGAGAAGTCCGAGGGACCGGAAGGATCGGCGAAGTGGCCGCGTCCGCCCATCAGCAAGCGGCCTTGCGCATCCTTGCGGAAATAGAGCAGCAGGCGCTGCGACGTGGAAGCCGTTTCGCCGCGCGGCAAGATCGCATCGGCGGCGGCGCCCTCGAGCGGCGTCGTGGCCACGATGAAGCTGTTGGCCGCCAGCACGGTGCGCGACAGCCCCGGCCACAGCGGCCCTGTGTAGCCGTTGGTGGCGAGCACCACTTGATCGGCCGTGACGGTGGCACCGGTGGACGTGGTCGCGTGCCAGTGCGCACCGCGGCGCTCAAGTGCCGTGACCTTCGTGCCGCCGTGCACCGCTGCGCCCGCGCCTTGTGCGGCCCGCACCAGGCCGCGCGTATAGGCCAGCGGCTGGATGCCGCCTGCGCGCGGGTCGAGCCAACCGCCCGCGAAGGCTTCGGTGCCCAGGCGCGCGCCGACTGCTGCGCGGTTCAGTACTTCCGTCTTCACGCCGCGGCTGGCCCACTGCTCCGCACGTGCCTGCAGGCCCGCCACCTGCCGGGGCGAATAGGCCACCTGTAGCCAGCCGTTGCGTACTGGCTGGCAGTCGATGCCGTGGCGCGCGATCAGGTCGAACACCACGTCGGCCGAACGGGAAACGGCATCGATCAACGGCTCAGCACGCTCGGGGCCGTAGAGCCGGACCAGGTCTTCGGGGTCATGCTTCAGCGTGGGATTGACCTGCCCGCCATTGCGCCCCGAGGCGCCCCAGCCGGGTTCATGCGCTTCGAGCAGGCAAACCTGCACGCCTGCCTCAGCCAGGTGCAGCGCGGTCGACAGGCCGGTGAACCCGCCGCCGACGATCAGTACATCGGCCCTGCGCGATTCGGAAAGCGGCGGCGTTGGAGGCGCGGGCGGCGCAGTGGCCGCCCACAGCGAGGGCGGTAACGGCAAAGGCTGCAGCGAGGGCTGCGGTGAGCTCATGAACGCACCTCGGCAGGCACGGCCGACGGATGCAGCACCCGGCGCAGAAAGTCTTGCGTGCGCGGCTGCCGCGGCGCGCCCAGCACTTGCGCCGCCGGGCCTTCCTCCACGATGCTGCCGCTGTGCAGGAAGCAGACGCGGTCGGCCACCTCGCGCGCAAAGCCCATCTCGTGCGTGACCACAATCATGGTCATGCCCTCGTCGGCCAGGGCCCGCATCACGCCGAGCACGTCGCCGACCAGTTCGGGGTCGAGCGCCGAAGTGGGCTCGTCGAACAGCATGGCTTCGGGCTTCATCGCGAGCGCGCGGGCAATGGCCACGCGCTGCTGCTGGCCGCCCGAGAGCTGGGCCGGATAGGCCTGCGCCTTCTCGGCAAGCCCGACCTTGGCCAGCAGCGCGAGCGCTTCCTCGCGCGCCTTCGCGGGCTTGTGGCCCAGCACGTAGACCGGGCCCTCCATCACGTTCTCCAGCACGGTGCGGTGCGGAAACAGGTTGAAGCGCTGGAACACCATGCCCATGCGACTTCGCAGCCGGTGGATGCTCTTGCCGTTGCGGTCGACGCGTTCGCCGAATGCGCGCACCTCTCCGCCTTCATACGATTCGAGCCCGTTGATGCAGCGAAGCACCGTGGACTTACCGGAGCCCGAGGGCCCGATCAGGCACACCACCTCGCCGGCATCGACATGCAGGCTCACGCCCTGCAGCACGCGGTGCGCGCCGAAGCACTTCTCCAGTCCGTCGACGCGGATCATGGGTGCTTCCTTCCAGCGCCGAAGCGCTTTTCGAGCCGCCGCAGCCCGTAGACCAGCGGCAGGCTCATCAACAGATACAGCAGCGCGACCAGCGTGTAGACGGTCATGTTCTGGAACGTCGACGAAGCAATGAGCTGGCCGGCGCGTGTCATCTCGGCCACGGTGATGGTCGAGACCAGCGAGGAGTCTTTCAGCATCATCACGAGCGTATTGCCGTAGGGCGGCAGAGCGATGCGAAAGGCCTGCGGCAGGATCACGCGCCGCATGATCAGCGCCGAGCGCATGCCCATGGCCTGGGCCGCCTCGCGCTGGCCCGCATCCACGGCTTCGATACCGCCGCGGAAGTTCTCGGCCTGATAGGCCGAGTAGGCAATGCCAAGGCCGATGACGCCGGCCTGGAAGGCCGTGAGCTGCACCCCGAACTCCGGCAGCACGAAGTAGATGTAGAAGAGCTGCACGATGATGGGCAAGCCCCGGATCACGTTGACGATGACCGTGCCCGCCCACGAGAGTGCACGTATGGGCGAGAGCTTCATCAGCGCGAGCCCGAGGCCGAGCACGCTGCTGAGCAGGAAAGAGAGCACGGTGACCTGCACGGTGACGACGGCACCCTGCAGCAGGATCGGCAGGAAGTCCTGCGCGTTCTGGACGAAAGAAGCAGCCATGGGTGCAATGCGTCAGATGCCCCATTTCTGGACGATCTTGGCGAGCGTCCCGTCGGCCTTGACCGCCGCAATGGCCTTGTTGAGGCGGGCCAGCGTCTCGGTATCGCCCTTGCGCACCCCCAGGCATACGTCGCCGACGTTCACGGGCTTGTAGCTCTCGACCAGCTTCACGCCCGGAAAGTTGTTCTGCCGCAGCTGGTAGGCAATGATGGGTTGGTCGCCAAGGCCGGCCTTGATGCGGCCCAGCGAAAGGTCGCGGGTCATGTCGGCCACCGAGTCGTAGCTGCGCACCTCCTTGAAGATCCCCTTTTTGGTGAGCATGTCCAAGAACACGGTGCCGACCTGCGCGCCGACCACTTCGCCCTTGAGTTCGTCGAGCGATGCATAGGCGCGCGTGTCGTCGCTCTTGACGATCAGGCCCTCGCCGTAGGAATAGACCGGGTCGCTGAAGTCGACCACCTCCTGGCGCGCCGCGGTCTTGAGCATGGCGGCCGAGACGATGTCGATCTTGCGGGCGGTGAGCGAAGGAATGAGGGCCGAGAACACCGTCTGCTGCACGTTCACGCCAAAACCGCCGGCCTTGCCGACGGCGGTGACCGTGTCGACCATCATTCCCTGGATGGTGTTGGTTTTCACGTCCAGGAAGGTGAACGGCACGCCGGTCGCCGTAGCGCCCACGTTGTAGGTAGCCGGCGCGGCCCCATGCGCACCGGCCAGCGAGGCGGCGCCTGCGACACACAGGCCAAGGGCAAGGCGATGAAGGTGGCGAACGATGCGATTCATGGAAGCACTCCTCGAAGAAGAAGATGGAATGGACAGAAAGGAATAAAGCCTCAGCGGGCAACGCAACATGCGTGCCAATAATCGATTCTTTTGAATCTCATATCAATCAATACAAACCACTATTCGCCTTCGGAGTATCGATATACGATATTTTTAATCCAGGTGGCTATACTCTGCATCCATGGACGCCACACCCGACATTGCCCGCGAAGAAAGCCCCAGTCTGCTGTTCAACCAGTCGCTGGAGAAGGGCTTGGCCGTGCTGCAGGCCTTCAGCGCCCGGCGCCGCACCATGACGTTGGCCGACGTGGCCGAGGCCACCGACATCACCAAGAGTTCGGCGCAGCGGATGATCTTCACGCTCGAGAAACTCGGCTACGTTCGCAGGCACCCGAGAACCCGGCGCTACCAGCTCACACCGCGCGTGATGGAGATCGGGTTCAACTACCTGGCAGCGAATCCGCTCATCGAGGTGGCGAATCCGTTTCTGTCCGAGCTGACCAAGGTCACCACGGAAACCTCTTGCCTGACGGAGCCTGACGGCGTGGACATGGTCTACCTCGCGCGCTTTGTCAGCGCGCAGTTCGTGCCGGTTCACATGCCGATCGGCAGCCGCATCCCGATGTACTGCACGGCTTCGGGGCGTGCCTACTTGAGCGCGCTGCCTGAAGACGAGGCGCGCACGCTCATCGAAGCCTGCGACCGCGTGCCCCACACGGCCCACACACGCACCGGTGTCGATGAAATCCTTGAAGAGTTGCGCCAGGCGAAGCTGCAGGGCTTTGCCACCAATGCCGAGGAGCTGTTTCTCGGCGACATGACGATTGCGGCGCCCGTGATGGGCAGCCAAGGCCGGCCGGTCGCATCGGTGCACTTGGTTGCGCCGACCAGCCGATGGACTCTGGAAGACGCCGTGCGCAAGCTGGCACCAACGCTGCTTTTGTGCGCGCGCTCTCTCACCAATTCCGCGCGCAGCATCGACTGAGCCAAACAAACAAAAAGCCCCTGTAGCAAGAACTGCTACAGGGGCTTGTGTTTGGCGGAGTGGACGGGACTCGAACCCGCGACCCCCGGCGTGACAGGCCGGTATTCTAACCAACTGAACTACCACTCCTGGTAGACAACGTTCACTCCTTGCGGAGCCGAGTGTTGACAACTCGTGCCTGCTTCACTTGCATGAAACTGGCGACCCTACGGGGATTCGAACCCCGGTAGCCACCGTGAAAGGGTGGTGTCCTAGGCCTCTAGACGATAGGGTCAAAACCTTAGGAACCGTGCTGCGATCAGCACTTATCTTCTTCTCGACACTTTGATGGTGGAGGTAAACGGGATCGAACCGATGACCTCTTGCATGCCATGCAAGCGCTCTCCCAGCTGAGCTATACCCCCGTGTGGGTGTCGAGCCTCGAATTATAGACCGAAAAATCAGGCCCTTTTCAGACGCTCCACAACTTTTTCACGAGAAAAAATTGCGAGCACCGAATCGAGGGATGGCGTCTGCGGTGTTCCCATCACGAGGACGCGAACCGGCATGGCCAACACAGGCATTTTCACAGAATGTGCGGCCAGAACTTCCTTGATGGCCGCGGCGATCGAAACTTTTTCCCACGGCACGCTCGCGAGCTTCTCGGCGAGCGTGGCGATGACGGGCTTCACCGCATCGGTGACGTGCTGCGTGCGATCGGCTTCGCTTGGCGTCACGTCCGTGTAGAACGCGGCGGCCCAGTCGGCGAGTGCCACCGTGGTTTCGCAACGGTCCTTGAAGAGCGCGCAGATGGCGGCAAGGCGATCGTCGGCCTCGATACCGCGCTTCTTCAGCTGCGCAGCCACCAGCGGTGCGAGCTCCGCATCGGGCTTGGCCTTGATGTACTGCGCATTCACCCACGCGAGCTTGGCGGCGTCCCATTGCGCTGGGCTCTTGGAGAGGTGCGAACCGTCGAACCAGCTCACCATCTGCTCGCGCGTGAAGAGCTCGTCGTCGCCATGGCTCCAGCCCAGGCGCGCCAGGTAGTTGAGCATGGCCTCGGGCAGGTAGCCGTTCTCTTCATACGCGGTAACGCTCACGGCGCCGCGGCGCTTGGAGAGCTTTTGCCCGTCGTCACCCAGGATGACCGGCACATGGCCGAACTGCGGCAGCGGCGCGCCCAGTGCGCGAAAGATATTGATCTGCCACGGCGTGTTGTTGATGTGCTCGTCGCCGCGGAACACGTGCGTGATGGCCATGTCCCAGTCGTCGACCACCACCGCAAAGTTGTAGGTAGGCACACCATCGGGCCGCAAGATGATGAGGTCGTCGATCTCGCGGTTGTTGATGGTGATCTCGCCCTTGACGAGGTCGTTCCAGGTCACGTCGCCTTCGGGCGGATTGCAGAAGCGCACCACGGGCGGCACGCCTTCCGGCACGGGCGGCAGCACCTTGCCCGGCTCGGGGCGCCAGCGGCGGTCGTACAGCGTCTTTTCGCCGCGCGCGCGTTGCGCTTCACGCATTTCATCGAGCTCGGCCGGCGTGCAGTAGCAGTGGTAGGCCGTGCCGGCCGCAAGCATCTGAGCAATGACTTCGCGGTAGCGCTCCAGGCGCTGCATCTGGTAGATCGGGCCTTCGTCGTAGTCGAGGCCAAGCCAGTGCATCGAAGCCAGGATCTGGTCGGTCGAATCCTGCGTGGAGCGGGCCACGTCGGTGTCTTCGATGCGCAGCACAAATTCGCCGCCATGGTGGCGCGCATAGGCCCACGAATAAAGCGCGGTACGCGCGGTGCCCAGGTGAAGAAACCCGGTAGGAGACGGAGCGATGCGGGTGCGAACTTTGCCGGTCATGGGATCGATCAGGATTTCAGGGTGCCAAGGCCGCGAAGCAAGTCGGCCTTGATGTCGTCGATGTACTCGAGGCCCACCGCCACGCGAATGAGCCCCTGGCTGATGCCGGCGGCCTGGCGCTGCACTTCGGTCAGGCGCCCGTGCGACGTGGTGCCGGGGTGCGTGATGATGGTCTTGGTGTCGCCCAGGTTGGTGGCAATGCTCACCACGCGCGTGCTGTTGATCACGTGGAAGGCGTTGGCGCGCGCCGTTTCGGGGTCGTTGCCGACCACGTCGAACGACACCACCGCCCCGCCCTGCCCCGACTGCTGGCGCATGGCCAGTTCATGCTGGGGATGCGAGGCCAGGCCAGGGTAGTAGACGCGAGCAACGCCGGGCTGCGTTTCGAGCCACTGCGCCACCGCCAGCGCATTGGCGCACTGCGCCTGCATGCGAATGCCGAGCGTTTCCAGCCCCTTGAGCACCACCCACGCATTGAACGGCGACAGCGCCATGCCGGCGGTGCGCACCACCGGGCCGAACACATCGACGATGAGCTTCGACGGACCGCAGATTGCGCCGGCCATCACGCGGCCCTGGCCGTCGAGGTACTTGGTGCCCGAATGAATGACGAGATCGGCGCCCAGTTCGGTCGGGCGCTGCAGCGCGGGCGTGCAAAAGCAGTTGTCGACCGCGAGCAGCGCGCCGGCGCCGTGCGCCAGGTCGGCCAGCGCACGGATGTCGCACACCTCGGTCAGCGGATTGGTCGGCGTTTCGGCGAACAGCAGCTTGGTGTTGGGCTTCAGGGCCGCGCGCCATTCGGCCACGTCGGTCTGCGAGACGAAGGTGGTCTCGACACCGAACTTGGCGAACTCCTTGCCGAACAGGTTGAGCGTGGAGCCGAACACCGAGCGCGAGCAGATCACATGATCGCCCGCCTTCAGCAGGCCCATGCACATCATGAGGATGGCGCCCATGCCGGTCGAAGCGCCGATGGCGGCCTCCGTGCCTTCCATGGCCGCAAGGCGCTGCTCGAAGCTGGTGACCGTCGGGTTGGAAGTGCGCGAGTAGGTAAAGCCCGCTTCGGTGCCGGCAAAGCGGCGCGCCGACGTTTCGGCGTCGGGCTGCACGAAGCCGCTGGTCAGGAACAGCGCTTCGGAGTGCTCGCCGTGCTGGCTGGGCGCCAGCCCGGTGCGCAGCGCGAGCGTGTCGCGGTGCAGTCCGGGCGGCAGGGTTCGTTCATCGGTCAATTCAGCTCTCACTCGCTGTGATTGGGAAGCGCAAGGCGCGACGAATCTTCTTCGGTCTCTTCGATGCGCGGACGGTTGCCGTTCATGCGCGAGATGGCTTCGGTGTCGATGTCGCCGGTCACGTACACGCCGTCGAAGCAGGAGGCATCGAAGCCATTCAGCTTGGGGTTGAGCGAGCCGATGGCGCGCTTCATGGCATCGACGTCCTGGTAGATCAGCGCGTCGCAGCCGATCAGCTCGCGGATCTCGTCGACCGTGCGGTCGTGCGCCACCAGCTCGTCCTTGGTGGGCATGTCGATGCCGTAGACGTTGGGATAGCGCACCGGCGGTGCGGCGCTGGCGAGGTAGACCTTGCGTGCGCCGGCATCGCGGGCCATCTGCACGATTTCGCGGCTGGTGGTGCCGCGCACGATCGAGTCGTCGACCAGCAGCACGTTGCGGCCCTTGAACTCGCTGCCGATCACGTTGAGCTTCTGGCGCACCGACTTCTTGCGCACGCCCTGCCCCGGCATGATGAAGGTGCGGCCCACGTAGCGGTTCTTCACGAAGCCTTCGCGGTACGGTACGCCCAAGAGGTGCGCGAGCTGCGTCGCACTCGGGCGGCTCGACTCGGGAATGGGGATGATCACGTCGATCTGGTTCGGCGGCACGGTCGACACCACGCGCTTGGCCAGCGTTTCGCCCAGGTTGAGCCGCGCCTGGTACACCGAGATGCCGTCGAGCACCGAGTCCGGACGCGCCAGGTACACGAATTCGAAGATGCAGGGGTTGAGCGTGGGCGCTTCGGCGCACTGCATCGAGTGCACGTTGCCCTGCAGGTCGATGAACACGGCTTCACCGGGCTCGATGTTGCGCTCGAACACATGGCCCGAGCCTTCAAGCGCCACGGATTCGCTGGCCACCATCACGGTGCCGTCGGCGCTGCGGCCCATGCAGAGCGGGCGAATGCCATAGGGGTCGCGGAAAGCGAGCAGCCCATGGCCGGCGATCAGCGACACCACGGCATACGAGCCGCGCAGCCGCTTGTGCATGTTCTTGACCGAGGCAAACACTTCGGCCGGATTCAGCGGCACGCCGCGCGATGCGCGCTCGAGCTCGTGCGCCAGCACGTTGAGCAGCACTTCGGAGTCGCTCTCGGTGTTGGTGTGACGGTGGTCGGTGGAGAACAGCTCTGCGCGCAGCGCATGCGCGTTGGTGAGGTTGCCGTTGTGCACCAACACGATGCCGAAAGGCGCATTCACGTAGAAGGGCTGCGCCTCTTCCTCGCTGTAGGCGTTGCCGGCGGTCGGGTAGCGCACCTGGCCCAGGCCCACGCTGCCGGGCAGCGCGCGCATGTTGCGGGTGCGGAACACGTCGCGCACCATGCCCTTGGCCTTGTGCATGAAGAACTTGCGTTCGAGCAGGGTCACGATGCCGGCCGCATCCTGGCCGCGATGCTGCAGCAGCAGCAAGGCGTCATAGAGCAGCTGATTGACGGGTGCGTTGCTGACAACGCCGACGATTCCACACATGAACGATTCCTCTCAGGGCAGGTAGCTTGCCAACTTTTCAGGCAGCGCGGGTTTCAGGCCCTGCAATGCCGCATCGAGAACAATGGCGCTGTGCGATTCGTGCCACCAGGCACTGTCGCTCAACGCCAGCAAATGAACAATGACCGCCAGCACGAGCAGGGCAACCGCACCCCGCGCCGCTCCGAAGGCCCCACCCAAAATCCGGTCCACCGGCCGGAGGCCGACAGCCGCAATCAGCTTTCGCGTCAGCGCGGCCACCAGGCCCACGCCGAACGCCACCGCCACGAACACCAGCACAAAGGCCAGCGGATAACGCCAGGTGGCCTGCGGGTCGCCGAACGGCAGCCATGCCGCCACGTCCGACGCCAGCCATTGGGCGGCAATGAAGGCAGCCACCCAACCCGCCAGCGAAATCACTTCGAACACCAGGCCCCGCCACAGGCCGAACAGCATCGACACCACGATGAGCGTGACGGCAATCCAGTCGAGCAAGGCCACGGCAGCGAGCGATGGCTACTACAACGTGAGGATGGCGGCCGACAAAGACAAGCCCTTGACCTTATCCGCGGCCTTGTCCGCCTCGGCGCGCGAGCTGAACGGGCCGACACGCACACGCGTGCGCTCGCCGTCGGCCGTCTTGGCCACGTGCACATAGGTCTTGAGGCCCGCCTTCTCGAGTTTCTGCCGCACCTCGCGTGCCTTGTCGGCATCTGCAAAGGCACCGACCTGCACCACGAAGCGGCCGCTGTCTTCGGACGCGGCGGGCTTGGTGCTGGTGTTGGAAGGCTTGCCTTCGAGCAAGGCGCGCGCGCGATTGCCGTCGTCGGCCGCAGCGGGCTTGGGCGCCGCGGGCTTGGGCTCGGGTTTGGCTTCCGGCTTGGCTTCCGGCTTGGCTTCGGGCTTTGGCTTCGGCTCGGGCTTGGGTTCCGGCTTGGGCTCGGGTTTAGCTTCAGGCTTTGGTTCGGGCTTGCGCTCCGGCTTGGGTTCGGCCGCGGGCTTGGCAGGGGCCGTGGCAGCTGGCGGCGTGCTTGGCGCCGGCTTGCTCGGGTCGATTTCGGTGCCGTCGGCGGTCTCGGTGATCATGCCGCCCGAAGACGAAGGCGATGGTGCGGCCGCAACGCGCGAGCTGCCGTCGGCTGCGCCGGTGGGTGCGGCAGGCGCGGGCGTGGCGGGCACCGGCAGCGGCTTGACCTTGTTGCGGTCTGGAATCTCGATGGGAATGTCTACCGACACCGGCCGCGGCTGGGTGTCGAACAACAGCGGAAAGCCGATGACGCCGAGCAGCACCAGAACGGCCGCGCCCACCAGCCGGTGCCGCGCGCGGCGGCGCATGGTTTCGACACTTTCCGCGGGGACGGCAGCCGGTGCGCTGCGTCCTTCGTTGCCTTGCGGGCCGCGCGTGCGGAACTTGAAAAACGCCATGAAGTTCGATCCCTGGAGGAGTGCAGCGAGGTGGTGCCAGATGGTGCGGACGGTTCGGCGATCAGCCGCCGGGCAGCAGGTGTTTGGCTTGCAGCCGCGGAGTGCCGTGCTCCAGCACGCCACCCACGGTGAAGAACGATCCGAAGACCACGATTCTATCAGCGGGGTCTGCGTGCTCGATGGCCGCGCGGAGCGCTTCCATCGGCCCCGCATGCACGCTGCCGGAGGCGTCGCCGCGCGTGTTCTGCGCCTGCCAGCTCGCGAGCAGATCGCTCGCCTTGGCGGCGCGCGGCGTCGGCAGATCGGTGAAGTACCAGCGGTCGATCATCGGCCCGATGCGCGCGAGGATCGGGGCCAGGTCCTTGTCGGCCATGACACCGAACACGCCGTGCGTGGTGGGGTAGAAACCCATCGCATCGAGGTTCTCGGCCAGCGCCGCGACGGCGTGCGCGTTGTGCGCCACGTCGAGCACCAGCGCGGGCTCGCCCGGAACAATCTGGAAGCGGCCGGGCAGCTCGACCATGGCAAGCCCCGTGCGCACCGCCTGCGCGGTAATGGGCAACTGCTGGCGCAACGCCTCTAGCGCCGCGAGCACGCCCGCGGCATTGAGCAACTGGTTGGCGCCGCGCAGCGCCGGATACGCCAGCCCGCTGTAGCGCCTGCCTCGGCCCGACCAGCCCCACTGCTGCTTGTCGCCCGACACGTTGAAATCGTGCCCGAAGCGCCACAGGTCGGCGCCGATGGCGGCCGCGTGGTCGATCACGCTTTGCGGCGGCATGGGGTCGCTCACGATGGCGGGCTTGCCGGGGCGCAGGATGCCGGCCTTCTCGAAGCCGATGCTTTCGCGATCCGGCCCGAGGTAGTCCATGTGGTCGAGGTCGATGCTGGTGATGACCGCGCAATCGGTGTCGATGATGTTGACCGCGTCGAGCCGGCCGCCGAGCCCCACTTCGAGAATCGCCACGTCGGGCTTTTCCTCGATCATGCAGCGCAGGATGCCGAGCGTGGTGAATTCGAAGTACGTCAGGGCCATGTCGCCCCGGGATGCCTCCACCACCTCGAAGTTTGCTATCAATTTAGAAGCATCAACCGCCTCGCCCGCCAGCCGCAGCCTTTCTTCGAAGCGCACGAGGTGCGGCGACGTGAAAACCGCCGTGCGGTAGCCCGCATGCGTGAGGATCGATTCGAGCATGGCGCAGGTCGAGCCCTTGCCATTGGTGCCGGCCACGGTGATGACCGGGCAGTCGAAGCGCAGGCCCATCCGGGCGGCCATTTCCTTGGCGCGCTCGAGGCCGAGCTCGATGTTCTTCGGATGAAGTTGCTCGGCGCGTGCGAGCCAGTCGTTAAGGGTTTCCATGGAGCCCGGCATTGTCGCCGACCCGGAACGCGAGGGCCGCGCCCGGTTTTATCGGCATCATTGGCGTCCATGACAACCCTCTACGGAATTCCCAACTGCGACACCGTCAAGCGCGCCCGCGACTGGCTCGACGAACACGGCATCGCCTACACCTTCCACGATTTCAAGAAACAGGGCGTGCCCGAGGCCGAACTCGACCAGTGGCTGAAAAAACCGGGTTGGGAGGCGTTGGTCAACCGCCGCGGCACCACCTGGCGCAAGCTCGATGAAGCCGAACGAAACGCGGTGGTCGATGCCGCTTCGGCCCGGGCGGTGCTCCTGGCCAACCCGAGCCTGATCAAGCGGCCGGTGGTCAACTGGGGCGCCAAAACCGGCGTTACGACAGGATTCGACGCTCAAGCCTGGGCTGCCGCTGTGAACGCCGTGTAAACGCCGGAACCCTGCCTTGCCGGCCAGCCTCCAACCCCGATCTGCAGGAGAGAACACCATGAACAGACACGTCTTTCGCACCCTCGCGGGCCTTTCGGCGGCCGGTTTGCTGGCGGCGGGCGCCGCCACCGTGCAGGCCCAGGAAGCATGGGCGCGGGTGATTTCGGCCACCCCCGTGTATGAGACGACCGGCAGCAGCCCCAGCTACAACGTCACCTACGAATACAACGGCCGGCAGTACACCACGCGCATGAACAGCCGGCCGGGCGCCACCATCCCGATCCAGGCCAACGCCTACGGCGTGACCACGGCACCGGTTGCGCCGCAGCCTCAGCTGCAGCCCTATCCGGTCGAGGCCGACCGCGGCCAGCAGCAATACCAGCAGAGCCCGCAATACGCGCAACCCTCGCAGCAGGGCGGGTCGCCCTGGGACAACGTGGTGCCCGAGCCGGGCGTGGTGGTTTCCAATGCGCCGCCGCCGGCACCGGTCTACGTGCGGCCGGCTCCGGTCTACGCGGCGCCCGTGTACGTGCAACCGACCTACGTCTATCCGCAGCCCTACGTCTACCCGCCGGTCGGCCTCTCGCTGAATTTCGGCTACTCCAGGGGATGGGGCGGCTACCGCGGCGGATGGGGCCACCGCCACTGGCGCTGAGCCGTGCCTAGGCAGGCCCGCGCAGAGGCTGCGGGCGCGGGTTCGGCCAAGCCCTAAAATCGGGGACTTTTCCAACCCCGAGGGGTGCGCCGCCGCGGTGGTGCGTCCTCGACAAGCCGACCGCGCACGCGCCGGCGCCATCCAATGACGACGACTACCGACACTCTCAACAGCGCCGCAGTGGCGACCAAGGCCAATGTGTACTTCGACGGCAAGTGCGTGAGCCACAGCCTCACCCTGGCCGACGGCACGAAAAAATCGGTCGGCGTGATCCTTCCGTCCACCCTGACCTTCAAGACCGGCGCCCCTGAAATCATGGAAGGCACGGCCGGCAGCTGCGAATACCAGCTCGAAGGCTCCACCGAGTGGGTCACGGCAGGCCCCGGCCAGAAGTTCAGCGTGCCGGGCAACTCGAGCTTCCAGATCCGCGTGGCGGGCGAGCCCTACAGCTACATCTGCCACTTCGGCTGAACCCAGACCTGCCAACCGGACACCCACATGTCGACCATTCTCCAAAACGTTCCCGCCGGCCAGAAGGTCGGCATTGCCTTTTCGGGCGGCCTGGACACGAGCGCCGCGCTGCACTGGATGAAGCTGAAGGGCGCGATTCCCTATGCCTACACCGCCAACCTCGGCCAGCCCGACGAGCCCGACTACGACGAGATTCCCCGCAAGGCGATGCTCTACGGCGCGCAGAACGCCCGCCTGATCGACTGCCGCGCGCAGCTTGCGAATGAAGGCATTGCCGCGCTGCAGGCCGGCGCTTTCCACGTGACCACCGCGGGCGTTACCTACTTCAACACCACGCCGCTGGGCCGCGCGGTGACCGGCACCATGCTGGTGTCGGCCATGAAGGAAGACGACGTCCATATCTGGGGCGACGGCAGCACCTACAAGGGCAACGACATCGAGCGCTTCTACCGCTACGGCCTGCTCACCAACCCCAACCTGAAGATCTACAAGCCCTGGCTCGACCAGCTGTTCATCGACGAGCTCGGCGGCCGCGCCGAAATGTCGGCGTTCATGACCAAGGCCGGCTTCGGCTACAAGATGTCGGCCGAAAAAGCCTACAGCACCGACTCCAACATGCTCGGCGCCACGCACGAGGCCAAGGACCTGGAAAACCTCGACAGCGGCATGCAGATCGTGCAGCCGATCATGGGCGTCGCGTTCTGGAAGGACGAAGTCGAGGTCAAGCGCGAAACCGTTACCGTGCGCTTCGAGGAAGGCCGCCCCGTGGCCCTGAACGGCGTGGAGCACGCGAACCTGGTCGACCTCATCCTGGAAGCCAACCGCATCGGCGGCCGCCACGGCCTGGGCATGAGCGACCAGATCGAGAACCGCATCATCGAGGCCAAGAGCCGCGGCATCTACGAAGCCCCCGGCCTCGCGCTGCTGTTCATCGCCTACGAGCGCCTGGTCACCGGCATCCACAACGAAGACACCATCGAGCAATACCGCGACCATGGCCGCAAGCTCGGCCGCCTGCTCTACCAGGGCCGCTGGTTCGACCCGCAGGCCATCATGCTGCGCGAAACGGCACAGCGCTGGGTGGCACGCGCCATCACCGGCGAAGTGACCATCGAGCTGCGCCGCGGCAACGACTACTCGATTCTCAACACCGTGTCGCCCAACCTTACGTACCAGCCCGAGCGCCTGAGCATGGAAAAGGTGGCCGGCGCGTTCACGCCGCTCGACCGCATCGGCCAGCTCACGATGCGCAACCTCGACATCGTCGACACGCGCGAAAAGCTCGCGATCTACACCCGCACCGGGCTGCTGTCGCCGGGCCAGGGCACCTCGGTGCCGCGGCTCACCAACGACGACGAAACCAAGTAAGCCAGCGCGCTTTCTTCCAATGACAAACGGGCCCTCATGGGCCCGTTTTCATTTGTGCGATGTGCGCGCCAGCCGGCCGACCGATCAGTCGCCGCCACCGCCTCCGCCGCAACCACCACCGCAGCCGCCGGAAGAATCCCCTCCTCCGCTGCCGCCGTCGCCGCTGCCGCTCGATTCGCTGCCGCCGAAGCCGCCGGCATCGCCCGCGCCACCGCCATCCGACGACGAATCGCCAAAGCTGGTGCCGCAGTAAGCATCGGAGCCGCTTTGCCGGTCGATCGCCTTGCAGTCGGGCACGTAGTCGAAGCCGCCCGGAACGCCGAACTTCACGTCCAGCGCAAACAGCAGCGGCAGGCGCGAGGGCCTGCGCGGATCGATGCTTTCTTCCTTGCAGGCCCAGTACCAGCTGCGCCGCAGGCCGTCGTTGCGCTTCGGGTCCCTGCCCAGCACTTCGGCGGGACTGTGATGCAGCATGCCGCCGAAGGCCGCCTTGCACCAGTTCTGGTAGCCCTGCGTGTGCAAAATGAACTCGTGCCAGGCGGTGTCGACCACCTTGGAAGGCATGGCCACGAACTTGCGGCCGCTGCGCAGATGGGCCATGAAGAACTGGCGCAGGCCGCGCAACACCAGTTCGGCGTCGCGCACGCTGAGCCCCGGGTGCGCCGCGCGCAGCTTGCCGATGAGAAACGGCGGCATGCGGGCTTCGCGGATGAACTGCCGGCGCAGGCTGGTTTCCATGAAGCCCAGCGTGGCCGCCAAGGCCCATGCGCCAAGAACCAACGGCACCAGCACCAGCAAGCCGCCACGGCGGAAGGTGAAGAACACCGCCACCAACGTCGCCATCATCACCGCCCGGCGTGCCCACATCAGCGCAGCAATGCGCCGCCGATAGTTCAAGTGCAGAAAGTCGAGGTCCATCAAACGACCACCGGCTCCGGCTCCAGCCGGATGCCGAAGCGCTCGTACACGCTCGTCTGGATGGCCTTGGCAAGCGTCATAACCTCGCCGCCGGTTACCGGGTTTTCAAGGCCGCCGCGGTTCACCAGCACCAGCGCCTGCCTTTCGTACACGCCCGCATTCCCGACCGACTTGCCCTTCCAGCCGCAGGCGTCGATAAGCCAGCCGGCCGCCAGCTTGATGCTGCCGTCGGCCATGGGGTAATGCACGATTTTCGGGTCGCGCGCGATGATGTCGGCGCACTGCTCGGGCGTCACCGTGGGGTTCTTGAAGAAGCTGCCGGCATTGCCGAGCACCCGCCAGTCGGGGAGCTTGGCGCGGCGAATGGCGCAGATCCAGTCGAACACGTCGGTGGCGCTGGGCGTGAAATTGCCCGTTTCTTCCATCTTGCGCTCGAGGTCGAGGTAGCCCACCACCGCTTTCCAGGGCTTGGGCAGCCGAAAGCGCACCCGGGTGATCAACGCCCGGCCCGAAAGCCCGAAGTCGTTGGGCCCGCTGCGCACGTGCTTGAACACCGAGTCGCGGTAGCCGAAGGCACACTGCGCGGCGTCCAGCGTAAAGGTGCGCCCGGTGTCCAGGTCGATGGCGTCGAGCGATTCGAAGCGGTCTTGCAGCTCCACCCCGTAGGCGCCGATGTTCTGCACCGGCGCGCCGCCTACCGTGCCCGGAATGAGCGCCAGGTTTTCAAGCCCCGGGTAGCCGTTTGCCAGCATCCATTGGATGGCCTCGTGCCAGACTTCGCCCGCGCCGGCCTCCACGATCCAGGCTCGCGGGGTCTCCTCGACCAGCCGCAGCCCCTTGATCTCGACCTTGAGCACCAGCGGCTTCACGTCGCCCGTGATCACGATGTTGCTGCCCCCGCCCAGCACAAAGCGGGGGGCGTCGCGCCAGCGCGGATCGGCCCGCAGCTCGGCCACGTCCGCCTCGTTGGCGATGCGCGCCAGGTTCTGCGCGCGCGCGACGATGCCGAAGCTGTTGTACGGCTGCAGCGGGACGTTGTTCTCCACGATCATGGGAGAATTGTCGCATCCAGCTACCGTGAATCCAGGAGGAGCCCATGCCGTCTTTCGATACCGTCTGCGAACCCAATCTGCCCGAAGTGAAGAACGCGGTCGAAAACACCGCCAAGGAAATCGCAACACGCTTCGATTTCAAAGGCACGGCAGCCGCCGTCGAGCTCAAGGACAAGGAAATCACGATGATCGGCGACGCCGAGTTCCAGCTCGTGCAGGTCGAAGACATTCTTCGCGCCAAGCTCACCAAGCGCAGCGTCGATGTGCGTTTTCTCGACAAGGGCGACGTGCAGAAAATCGGCGGCGACAAGGTCAAGCAGGTCATCAAGGTCAAGAGCGGCATCGAAACCGAGCAGGCCAAGAAGATCACCCGCATCATCAAGGACAGCAAGCTCAAGGTACAGGCCGCCATCCAGGGCGACGCAGTGCGCATTACCGGCGCCAAGCGCGACGACCTGCAGGCCGCCATGGCGTTGATCAAGAAGGACGTGCCCGACATGCCCCTCTCGTTCAACAACTTCCGCGACTGAGCCCCGCATGAAATCGCTGGTCGTCGCAGCGCAGTTGCTGGCTGCCGCTGCAGGCGCGCATGCGGCGAGCTCGGTCATGCTGACCGGCACCATCGGCAGCCGGGCCATCCTCATCGTGAACGGCGCTCCGCCCAAGACGGTGGCGGTCGGCGAAACCTTCCAGGGCGTGAAGCTGGTGTCGCTGCAGGCCGAGCAGGCCGTGGTCGAGCTCGAAGGCAAGCGCGTCAACCTGCGCATGGACACGCCGGTAAGCATTGGCGGCGGCACGGGCACGGGCGGCGGCAGCCGCATCGTGCTGCCGGCGGACAGCCGCGGCCATTTCATGACGCAGGGCGCCATCAACGGCCGCACGGTCACGTTCATGCTCGACACCGGCGCCACGTCCATTGCGCTTTCGGCCGCCGATGCGCAGCGCATCGGGCTCGACTACAGCAAGGGGCAGCGCATCCAGATGAACACCGCCAACGGCGTTTCCAGCGGCTACAGGCTGCGGCTGCAGTCGGTGCGCGTGGGCGACGTCGAGGTGTACGACGTCGAAGCCATCGTGTCGCCGCAGCCCATGCCATTTGTGCTGCTGGGCAACAGCTTCATCAACCGCTTCTCGATGCGCCGGGACGCGGACCAGATGGTCCTGGAAAAGCGCTACTGAAGCGCGTCAGCGTCAGGCCTGCGCGGCCGTGACCACGATCTCGATCTTGTAGGCCGCATTGGCCATCTTGGCCTGCACCGTCGCGCGCGGCGGCGTGTTGCCGGCGGGAATCCACGCGTCCCACACCTCGTTCATGGCCGTGATGTCGGTGATGTCCGCCAAGAAGATCTGCGTCATGAGAATGCGCGACTTGTCGCTGCCGGCTTCGGCCAGCAGGCGGTCGACCATGGCCAGCACCTGCGTGGTCTGGCCGCGGATGTCCTGCGAGGTGTCGTCGGGCACCTGGCCCGCAAGGTAGATGGTGCCGTTGTGCACCGCCGTTTCAGACAAACGGGGGCCGACGTGAAAGCGGGTAATGGTTGCCATGGTGTTCTTTCTCAAGCCTTTTTCTTGGAGCCGAGCTTCGACTCCGTGCCGGCCGCGAGTCGGCGGATGTTTTCGCGGTGCCGCCAGACGAGCAGCAGACTCATGATGATGATCGCAATCAGCACCGTGCGGTCGAGCGGCCACGCAATGTTTCCGCCGATCAGGTAATAAGCAGGCGCAAAGAAAGCCGCCACCAATGACGACAGCGACGAATAGCGGAAGAACACCGCAATGATCAGCCAGGTGACGCCGGTGGCCAGCCCCAGCCACGGCGCAATGCCCACCAGCACCCCGGCCGCCGTGGCCACACCCTTGCCGCCCTGGAAGCCGAAGAACACGGGGTACAGATGGCCCAGGAAGGCCGCCAGGCCCGCCAGCGCAGCCACGCCCTCGCCCAGGCCCCACTGCGCGCCGAAGTGGCGAATGACGAACACCGGCAGCCAGCCCTTGAGCGCATCGAGCAGCAAGGTGGCCAGCGCCGCGCCCTTGTTGCCCGAGCGCAGCACGTTGGTGGCACCGGGGTTGCCGCTGCCGTAGCTGCGCGGGTCGGCCATGCCGAGCGATTTGCTCACGATGACCGCAAACGACAGCGAGCCGATCAGGTACGAAGCCACGATGGCAAGGAGGGAAGGCAAATGAAAGCTCAAGGCGGCTCCACGAAGGATGGATGTTCTTATTCGGGCCGGCTATTCTGCCAGCGCGCACTGCACCGGCTTGGCGCCGAGCAGCGCCACGCACACCTGCGGGTCGATGCCCACCAGGTAGCCGCGCCGCCCGCCGTTGATCGCGATCTTCGGCAGCTCGAGAATGGTCGACTCGATGTACACCGGCATCTGGCGCCGCGTGCCGAAGGGCGAGGTGCCGCCCACCATGTAGCCGCTGTGGCGCTGCGCGACCTCGGGCTTGCAGGGCTCCACCGACTTGGCGCCGATCTGCCGCGCCAGGTTCTTGGTCGACACCGTGCGGTTGCCGTGCATCAGCACGATGAGCGGCTTGGCATCCTGGTCCTGCATGACCAGCGTTTTCACCACGGTAAAAGGGTCGAAGCCCAGCACCTCGGCGCTGTGCTGCGCACCGCCGTGCTCCAGGTACTCGTACGGGTGCTCCGTGAAGGCGACCTTGTGCTCGCGCAGCAGCTGGGTGGCGGGCGTTTCGGAAACGTGCGCCTTCTTGCTCACCGGCGCACCCCTGGCGCTGCGCTCACGTTGCCGGGTCCCGGATTTCCCAGCGGATCTGGTCGATCTCGGCCAGGACTTCCGGCGAAAGCGTGGTGCCCCACACGTCCAGGTCTTCGTCGAGCTGGGCCACCGTGGTCACGCCGATGATGGTGCTTGCCACCTGCCACTTGGTGTAGCAGAAGGCCAGCGCCAGCTGCACCGGCGTCAGGCCGTTGTCGCGCGCCAGCTGGTTGTAGCGGCGCGCCGCCTTCAATGCATCGGGCCGGCCCCAGCGCTGCTTGCGCACCGATTCGTAGCTCGAGATGCGCGCGCCCTTCGGGGCTTCGGGTCCCTCGATGCCGCCCTGGTCGTACTTGCCGGTCAACAGGCCAAAGGCCAGCGGCGAATACGCCAGCAGCGAAACGCCGAGCCGGTGCATCGTCTCGTCGAGACCGTTCTCGAGCCCGCGGCTCACCAGGTTGTAGACGTTCTGCACCGAGGCCACGCGCGGCAGGCCATGCTGCTCGGCCAGCCGCACGAACTCGTGCACGCCATACGGGGTTTCGTTCGAAAGACCGATTTCCCGCACCTTGCCGGCCTTGACCAGCCCGCCCAGCGCTTCGAGCTGCTCGTGGATCGGCGTTTGCGAAGTTTCCTTGGCCGGGTCGTAGTAAAGCGCACCGAAGGCCGGCACGTGGCGCTCGGGCCAGTGGATCTGGTACAGGTCGATGACGTCGGTCTTCAGCCGCTTCAGGCTGGCGTTGCACGACGCCACGATGTCGGCCGCCGTCATGCCCGTGCCTTCGCGCACCCAGGGCGTGGCGCGCACAGGGCCGGCCACCTTGGTGGCCAGCGTTATCTTCTGGCGCGCACCGGGGTTGGCCGCAAACCAGTTGCCGATGATGGTTTCGGTGGCGCCGTAGGTCTCCTGGCGCGTGGGTACCGCATACATCTCGGCCGTGTCGATGAAATCGACGCCGCGCTCGAGCGAGCGGCTCAAGATGGCATGCGAGGTGGGCTCGTCCACCTGTTCGCCGAATGTCATGGTGCCAAGGCAGATCGGGGTGACCTGCAGGCTGCTCTGGCCGAGTTGGATTTTTTTCATGCGCGGAATGCTACCGCCCTCCTCTACGGTGCGCTGGCCGCGGGCTCAAAACCCGAGCGCGCGCTGTCTTGTGGCGGACTGCGCCGCAGCCCGCGGCTCCGTATCATCGGCGCCCATGTACCAAGCCCTTCGTCCTTCGCGCACCGAATTCGTGCCCGTGCGCAACCTCCGCTACCACGTGCGCGTGTGGGGCGAGCCCTCCGCGGAGCGGCCGCCGCTGGTGTTGCTGCACGGGTGGATGGACGTGGGGGCGTCGTGGCAGTTCGTGGTCGATGCGCTGGCCGAAGAGCGCTTCATCATTGCGCCCGACTGGCGCGGCTTTGGCCTGACCGATGGCGGCGGCGTCGACAACTACTGGCTGCCCGACTACCTGGCCGACCTGGAATGGCTGCTCGACCACTACGCGGGTGAAGGCGATGCGGCGCGGCCAGTCGACCTGGTCGGCCACAGCATGGGCGGCAATGTCGCCATGCACTATGCGGGGGCAAGGCCCGGGCGCATTCGGCGTCTGGTCAATTGCGAAGGCTTCGGCATGCCCGCACGCAAGCCCGAGGAAGCGCCCGCGCGCTACGGGCAATGGATCGACGAACTCAAGCGCCTGCACCGCGGCGAAATGGCGCTCGCCAGCTACTCCGCCGTGGATGGCGTGGCGCGCCGGCTCATGAAGACCAATCCGCGCCTCACACCCGACAAGGCCAACTGGCTGGCCGGCCATTGGTCGACCGCGCAAACCCAGCCCGACGGCAGCGAGCGCTGGCAGATCCTTGGCGAAGCCGCGCACAAGATCATCAACGCGAACATCTTCCGGGTCGATGAAACGCTCGCGCTCTATGCGCGGATCTCGGCGCCCACGCTCATGGTCGAAGCCGCTGACGACAGCCTGCACGGCTGGTGGAAAAGCCGCTACACGCTCGAAGAGTTTCACGAGCGCCTGAAGTCCGTGCCCTCGGTGCGCATCGAGCAGGTGGCGGATGCCGGCCACATGCTGCACCACGACCAGCCGCAGCGCGTGGCCGGGCTGATCGAGCAGTTCCTGGCCGGCTGAGCCCTGCCGGGGCTCAGCTCGCGGCGCGGCCCTGCACGGTGCGCTGCAATGCCGCGCGCGCCAGCAGCCGCGTCGAATCGAGTGTGGGCAGCGGCGAATTCACGTCGTTCATGATCAGCGGAATCTCGGTGCAGCCGAGCACCACGGCGTCGCAGCCGTCTTCGTCCTTCATGCGCTGTATGACGCGCCGGAACGCCGTGACCGCATCGGGCGTGAAAACACCGCAGACGAGCTCGTCCATGATGATGCGGTTGATTTCTTCGCGCTCATCGGTAGTAGGCCGAACGTACTCGAGCCCCCTGGCAGAGAGCTTCTCGGGATAGACCTCGCTCTCGACCAGCCAGCGCGTGCCGGTGATGGCCAGGCGCTTGAACCCGCGCTGCGCGGCTTCTTCGGCCACGCACTCGGCAATGTGCAGCCACGGCAGCGGCGAGCGCGCCTCGATGAACGGCAGCGCCTGGTGAATGGTGTTGTCCGGGCAGACCAGAAAGCTCGCCCCTATCTTCGCGAGCTTGTTGGCCGAAGCGAGCATCACCTCACCCACGCCGCGCCAGTCGTTGCGGTAGATGTGCTGCATGTAGTCGGCAAGCGACGGCGTGTGCATCGAGACTTCAGGATGCGCATGCGGCCCAAGCAGTTGGGCCCCTTCCACGCAGATGGTCTGGTAGCAGAGCGCCGCGCCTTCGGCGGAGCATCCGACGATTCCGATGTGCTGGGTCATCCGCACATGCTACAAGCCCGCGGGCCCGGCGCGCGCCAGACCCGGCTTTGCACTCAAGCTTCTTCGTCCGCGTCGTTGCCAGTCAGCATCAGCACCTCTTCGACGAAGGCGTCGAAGTGCGGCAGCGCGGCGGGCAGCGGCCGGGCCGGCGCGGCATGGCCGTCGTCGAAGAAATGCTCCGCGCCGGCCGACATGGCCACCCATTCGCCCGCCTCGAACAGCAGGCCCAGGTAGCCGTCGTCCGTCCGCACATAGAACAGGCTCGCCCGCTCGAGCGGCCGCAGGCCCGCGGGCGCGCCTTCGCGGCCCCAGCTCACGCCCTGCCTGCCCAGGTGCTCGTTGATGCGGCCGTCGCACACATGCGTGTCGCACCAGCGTCCTTCGGCATCGAAAACAGCGAGCACGGGCATGGGCGTCCTTTTGCTTGATAGTTACTGCAGGAAGCTGGGCTTGGCATAGCCCTGGAACTTGGTGTCGACCACGGCCTTGAACTCCTTGGAGCGGTAGGCGTCGGCAATGTCCTTGGCCCAGGGCGCGTTCTTGTCCGCGCTCTTCACGGCCACCACGTTCAGGTAGTAGTCGGGGGTCTTTTCCAGCACCACGGCCTCGGTGAGCTTCAGGCCCGACGAGATTGCGAAGTTGCCGTTGACGATGGCGTAGTCGGTGTCGCCCAGCGAGCGCGGCAGCTGCGCGGCTTCGAGCGGAATGAACTTCAGCTTCTTCGGGTTCTCGGCCACGTCTTTTTCAGACGCGCGCAGCGGATCGACGCCAGGCTTGATGGTGATGAGCTTGTTCTGCTCCAGCAGAACCAGCGCGCGCGCCAGGTTGCTCGGGTCGTTGGGCAGCGTGAATCGGTCGCCCTCTTTCACTTCGGCCAGGGTCTTGCGCTTGGTCGAATACACGCCCAGCGGCGCGATCGGGCCTTGCACCAGTTCGGCAAGGTCCAGCTTCTGGTCGGCCGAGAACTTCTTCAGGTAGACCTGGTGCTGAAAGAAGTTGGCGTCGAGCGAGCCCTGGGCCAGCGCGAGGTTGGGCTGCACATAGTCGTTGAACTCGACCAGCTTCACCTTGTAGCCCTTCTTCTCGAGGATGGGGACGATGCCGGCCTTGAGCTGGTCGATGTTCGAGCCGGCGGTGCCGCCGATGACGAGGTTCTTCTTGGCTTCTTGCGCCTGTGCCAGCGAAAGGCCGCCAAACGACAGGGCGACCAGGGACAGGGCGAGGACGGAACGGCGCAGCAGTGCGGTTTTCATGGAATGAGCAGGAGGGAAAAGAGACAAAAGGAAAGAGAAAAACAAGAAATCAACGCTTGTCCAGCCTGCGCGCCGTGGTGTTGCCCACGAATTGCAGGATCTGTACCAGCACCACGAGCAGCGCCACGGTGAGCACCATCACGTCGGTCTGAAAGCGGTAGTAGCCGTAGCGGATGGCCAGGTCGCCAATGCCGCCGCCGCCCACCACGCCCGCAATGGCCGAGTAGGAGAGAAAGCTCACCGCCAACACCGTGAGCGCCAGCACCAGACCGGAGCGCGCCTCGACCACCAGCACGCGCCAAACGATCTGCAGCTCCGAAGCGCCCATGGCGTGCGCCGCCTCGATCACGCCGCGCGGCACTTCGCGCAGGCACTGGTCCACCAGCCGCGCAAAGTACGGAATGGCCGCAAACGACAACGGCACCGCGGCCGCCAGCGGCCCGATGGAAGTGCCCGCGATCACCCGCGTGAACGGCACCAGCGCCACCAGCAAGATGATGAAAGGAAACGAACGCACGGTGTTCACGATCCAGTTCAGGACAAGGAACGCCGGCTTGTTTTCGAGCGACTGGCCCGGCCCCAGCAAGAACAGCAGAATGCCCAGCGGCCCGCCGATCAGCACCGCCGCCGAGAGGCCGATGGCCAGCATCAGGAAGGTCTGACCCGTGGCCACCCACAGCTCGGGGAGGATGGGCGCGATGTTTTCAAACATAGGCCACCTCGTGCGCGCTGCGCTGCACCGGCAAGGCGCGCGGCGTGATGGGTTCGCGCGCCTCGCGCTCGCGGCGACGCACCAGCTCGTCGATTTCGCGGCCCAGCGCCGTCTTGCGCTCTTCGGCCGGCGCATCGAGCACCGCAAACTGCTCCACCAGGCGGCCCTTCTCCAGAATGGCCACGTTGCGGCACAGCACCTCGACCACCGAGAGCTCGTGCGTCACGATGACGATGGTCACGCCGATCTTCTGGTTGATGTCGCGCAGGGTTTCGAGCAGCGCGCGCGTGGTTTCGGTGTCGAGCGCCGAGGTGGGCTCGTCGCACAGCAGCACCTGCGGCCGCGGCGCCAGCGCACGCGCAATGGCCACGCGCTGCTTCTGCCCGCCCGAAAGCTGGGCCGGGTAGGTGTCGATCTTTTCGGCCAGGCCCACCAGGGCCAGGCATTCGCGCACGCGGGCGTCGATTTCGGCCTTCGAATGGCGGCCGTGGATCTTCAGCGGAAACGCCACGTTGTCGAACACCGTGGCGTTCTGCAGCAGGTTGAACTGCTGAAAGATCATGCCGATGTTCTGGCGCATGTCCCGCAGCTCGCGGCGCGAGAGCGTCGTCAGGTCGCGCCCGCCCACAAAGACCTTGCCCGCATCGGGCCGCTCCAGCAGGTTGATGAGGCGCAGCAAGGTCGACTTGCCCGCGCCGCTCTTGCCGATCAGGCCGAACACGTCGCCCTGGTGAATGTCGAGCGAGAGCGACTGCACGGCGTCGAACACCTCGCCGCTGGGCAAGGCGAAAGACTTTTGCACCGATTGAAGTCGGATGACCGGCGCCGCGTTGCCGCGGGCCGTATCAGGCGAATGGTTGGTCATAGAGAGGAGGCACGGCCCGCGTCAAGGCGGGCCGCGGAGTTCGCAAAAAGGTGCCGAGTATGAAAACAAAATCGTCAAAAGGGAACGAACAAATCGGCGCTTGCTTATGCATGAAAACGCATAAGCATTGAAGAAGCCCGGCGAGCAACGCCATATCGATATGCGCATTGGTTCGTTCCCAAACCGGCGGGGCAATGCCACATTCGCGGCCTTACTTTTTTTGATTTCGCGCAACAACATGCACAGCACCCTTCGCCGCCGCACCCTCGCCCTTGCAACCGTTGCAGGCGTCCTTTTCTTCACCGGTAGCGCCGCCTTCGCGCAAGACAACAAGACCGCCATCAAGGTGGGCGTGTCCGTCGGCAACGGCGAGCAGATCTTCGAAGTGGTGAAGAAGGTCGCCGCCAAGGACGGCCTGAACATCCAGGTGGTGGTGTTCAACGATTACCAACTGCCCAACGCCGCGCTGGCCTCGGGCGACCTGGATGCCAACGCCTTCCAGCACCAGCCCTTCCTGGACAACCAGAACAAGGCGCGCGGCTTCGACATCGTGCCCGTGGGCCTCACCATCACGGCGCCGCTGGGCTTCTACTCGCGCAAGATCAAGTCGATCGACCAACTGCCCGACGGCGCCTCGGTCGGCATCCAGAACGATCCGTCGAACGGCAACCGCGCCTTGCTGCTGCTGCAGACCGCCGGCCTCATTACGCTGAAGCCCGAGGCGGTGAAGAACAACAACGCCACGCCGCTGGACGTGGTGAGCAACCCAAAGAAGCTGAAGCTCGTGGCGCTGGACGCGGCCCAACTGCCGCGCTCGCTCGACGACCTGGCCATTGCCGCCATCAACAACGACTACGCCGAAAAGGCCGGCCTGTCGCTCGCCAAGGACGCGGTGATCAAGGAAGCCCCGAAAAGCCCCTACGCCAACCTGATTGCCGTGCGCCGTGCCGACAAGGACAAGCCCTGGGCCAAGCGGCTGGTGGCGGCCTACCAGTCGGCGGAGGTGAAAAGCTTTATCGAGAGCCAGTTCAAGGGCTCGCTAGTCCCCGCGTTCTAACTTCGCCTTCCTCCCTCCCCCGCTGGGGGAGGGCCGGGGTGGGGGCACGGCGGCTTCCAAATAAGCACAGCGCTTGATCGAAGGCCCGCCCCCGTCCCAGCCTTCCCCCAGCGGGGGAAGGAGCAATACAGGGGCTCTCCTCGGCAACGGTGCGGTCCATGAGAAAATGTCCGGTTTCCCCCGAACACAGTCAGGACACCCATGGACGCAGAACAAATCAACCAAATCGGCGCAACCCTCGCGGACCTGAGCGCCCGGACGGCCGATTTACGGAGGTATCTTTGACTACGATGCCAAAGCCGAACGTCTGAGGACGGTTAACGCATCGCTCGAAGACCCGAACGTCTGGAACGACCCCAAGAAGGCCCAGGAACTCGGCCGCGAAAAAAAATCGCTCGACGACGTGGTCGTGACGCTCGACCGCCTGACCAGCGGCCTGTCGGACAACGCCGAGCTCTTCGAGATGTCGAAGGAAGAAGGCGACATGGACGGCTTGCAGTCCATTGCCGACGACGCCGCCGCGCTCGAAGCCGACATCAAGCAGCTCGAATTCCGCCGGATGTTCAACAACCCGGCCGATCCGCTCAACGCCTTTGTCGACATCCAGGCCGGCGCGGGCGGCACCGAGGCTTGCGACTGGGCCAGCATGCTGCTGCGCCAGTACCTGAAGTACGCCGAGCGCAAGGGCTTCAAGACGCAGATCGAAGACGAAACGCCGGGCGACACCGCCGGCATCAAGGGCGCGACCATCAAGGTAGAGGGCGACTACGCCTTTGGCCTGCTGCGCACCGAAACCGGCGTGCACCGCCTGGTGCGCAAGTCGCCGTTCGACTCGTCGGGCGGGCGCCACACCAGCTTTGCCTCGATCTTTGTCTACCCGGAAATCGACGACTCCATCGAGATCGAGATCAACCCGGCCGACGTGCGCACCGACACCTTCCGCGCAAGCGGCGCGGGCGGCCAGCACATCAACAAGACCGACTCGGCCGTGCGCCTGACGCACATCCCAACCGGCATTGTGGTGCAGTGCCAGGACGGCCGCAGCCAGCACAGCAACCGCGACGTGGCGTGGAAGCGCCTGCGCTCGCGCCTGTACGACCACGAGATGCGCAAGCGCCAGGAAGAGCAGCAAAAGCTCGAAGACAGCAAGACCGACGTGGGCTGGGGCCACCAGATCCGCAGCTACGTGCTGGACAACAGCCGCATCAAGGACCTGCGCACCAACGTTGAAGTCTCGGCCACGCAAAAGGTGCTCGACGGAGACCTGGACGTGTTCATCGAAGCCTCGCTGAAGCAAGGTGTGTAATCGATGAGCCTGACCCACGACAAGGTCGAAGCCTTCATCTTCGACATGGACGGCACCATGATCGACTCCATGCCGTGGCATGCGCGCTCGTGGGTCGAGTTTGTGGCGCGCCACGGGCTCAAGCTCGACGTGACCGACATTCTTGCGCGCACCACGGGCCGCACCGGCACCGAGTGCATGCGCGAGCTGTTCGAGCGCGAGCTTTCAGACGCCGAGTGCCAAGTCTTGGTGCACGAAAAAGAAGAAATCTACCGCGCCATGTTCAGCGACAACTTCACCGAGGTTGCCGGCTTTACCGCCTTTGCCAAGGCCGCCGTGGCGCGCGGCCTGAAGGTGGCCGTGGGCACGGCGGGCGACAAGCACAACATCGAGTTTGCGATGTCGCGCCTGAAGATGGACCCGCTGCCGCTGGCCATTGTGGGCGGCGACGAAGGCTTTGCCGGCAAGCCCACGCCCGAAATCTTTTTGGAAGCCGCGCGCCGCATTGGCGTGGCGCCCGAGCGCTGCATCGTGTTTGAAGATGCGCCCTTCGGCATAGAGGCTGCGCGCCGCGGCGGCATGCGTGCCGTGGCCGTGTGCAGCACCCATACCGCCGCCGAACTTGCCGGCCCCCATGTGATTGCCGCCGTTCGCGACTACGACGAACTCGCCCATTCGAATTTTCTGGAGACACTCGATGCTGCTGCAGCGTGACGCCCAAGGGCAACCGATTGCCATTCGCCGCGAAGACTATGCCGCTCCGGCATTCTGGATCGACACCGTCGACCTGACCTTCGACCTCGACCCCGCCAAGACCCGCGTGCTCAACCGCATGCAACTGCGCCGCAACCCCGACGTGCCGGCCCAGCCGCTGCGGCTGGACGGCGACGAGCTGAACCTGGCCCGCGTGCTGGTGAACGGCCAGGGCGCATCGTTCCGCATGGAAGGCGAGCAGCTCGTGATCGACGGCTTGCCCGATGCCTTTGAGCTAGAGATTTTCACCACCTGCTGCCCCATCAAGAACACCAAGCTGATGGGCCTGTTCGTGAGCGAAGACACCTTCTTCACGCAGTGCGAGGCCGAAGGCTTCCGCCGCATCACGTACTTTTTGGACCGCCCAGACGTGATGGCGATGTATACGGTAACGCTGCGCGCCGCCAAGGCCGCCTACCCCGTGCTGCTGTCGAACGGCAACCTGGTCGAGCAAGGCGAGCTGCCCGAAGGCCGCCACTTCGCCAAGTGGGTCGACCCCTTCAAGAAGCCCTGCTACCTGTTCGCCCTGGTGGCCGGCAAGCTGGTGGCGCGCGAGCAGCGCATTACCGCGCGCAACGGCAAGGAGCATTTGCTGCAGGTGTACGTGCGCGCCGGAGACTTGGACAAGACCGAGCATGCGATGAACTCGCTGGTCAACTCCGTGCTGTGGGACGAAGCCCGCTTTGGCCTGCCGCTGGACCTGGACCGCTTCATGATCGTGGCCACCAGCGACTTCAACATGGGCGCCATGGAGAACAAGGGCCTGAACATCTTCAACACGAAGTACGTTCTGGCCAACCAGGCCACCGCCACCGATGCCGACTACGGCAACATCGAAAGCGTGGTCGGCCACGAGTACTTCCATAACTGGAGCGGCGACCGCGTAACCTGCCGCGACTGGTTCCAGCTTTCGCTGAAAGAAGGCCTCACCGTCTTCCGCGACCAGGAGTTCAGCCAAGACCTGTGCGCCGACGCTTCGGCCCGCGCCGTGAAGCGCATCGAAGACGTGCGCGTGTTGCGCACCGCCCAGTTCCCCGAAGACGCCGGCCCCATGGCCCACCCGGTGCGGCCCGACAGCTACATCGAGATCAGCAACTTCTACACCGTCACCATTTATGAAAAGGGTGCCGAGGTGGTTCGCATGATGCAGACGCTGGTCGGCCGCAAGGGCTTTGAAAAGGGCATGACCCTTTACTTCGAGCGCCACGACGGCCAGGCCGTAACCTGCGACGACTTTGCCCAGGCCATTGCCGACGCCAACCCCGATTCGGAACTGGCCCGCCTGCTGCCGCAGTTCAAGCGCTGGTACAGCCAGGCCGGCACGCCGCGCCTTGCCGCTCACGGCGTGTACGACGCGCAAGCGCGCAGCTACACCTTGAGCATTGTGCAAAGCTGCCCGCCCACGCCGGGCCAGCCGACCAAGGAACCGTTCGTCATTCCGGTGAACATTGGCCTGCTCGACGCCAGCGGGCGCGAACTGCCGCTGCAGCTCGAAGGCGAAACCGAAGTGACCCGCGGCGCGCCGGGCACCCCGTGCACGCGCACCGTGGTGCTCTCGCGCGCCGGCGAGCAAATTAGCTTTGTGGGTCTCGACTCGGAGCCTGTGCCTTCCATCTTGCGCGGCTTCAGCGCGCCGGTAATTCTGGACTTTGAATACACCGACGCCCAGTTGCTCACCCTGCTGGCCAACGACCCCGACCCCTTCAACCGCTGGGAAGCCGGCCAGCGCCTGGGCCTGCGCGCCGCGCTGCAAGGCATTGCGGCGCTGGCAACCGACACCACCCCGGTGCTGAATGACGCGTATCTGGACGCCATGCGCAGCGTGCTGCGCAACCCCAAGCTCGACGCCGCCTTCAAGGAGCTGGTGCTCACCCTGCCTTCGGAAACCTACATTTCCGAGCAGCTCGACGTGGTCGATCCGCAGCGCGTGCACCTGGTGCGCGAAGCCATGCGCGCCCAGCTGGCCACCGCCCTCTTCCAAGACTGGCAACAGGTCTACGAAGAAAACCACGACACCGGCGCCTACACGCCCGACCCCACCTCTTCAGGCCGCCGCGCGCTCGCCGGCATGGCGCTCAACTTCTTGTGCCTGGCGGCGCGCTCTTCGGGCGACACCGTGTGGCCCGGCAAGACGCTGCAGCGCTTTAAAGACGCCGGCAACATGACCGACCGCTTCAACGCGCTCAACGCGCTGGTGTCGTCGGGCCACACCCTGGCCGCGCAGGCGCTCGCGCGCTTTCATGCGCTGTTCAAGGACGAAGCGCTGGTCATCGACAAGTGGTTCTCGCTGCAGGCCGGCGCGCCCGACCGCGGCGGCGACATCTTGCCGCTGGTCAAGCAGCTGATGAAGCACCCGGACTTCTCCATCAAGAACCCCAACCGCGCCCGCAGCGTGATCTTCAGCTACTGCAGCGCCAACCCCGGCGCATTTCACCGCCCCGACGCGGCCGGCTACGTGTTCTGGAGCGAGCGCGTCATAGAACTGGACGCCATCAACCCCCAGGTGGCCGCCCGCCTTGCCCGCGCGCTCGACCGCTGGAGCAAGCTGGCCGAGCCCTATCGCAGCGCCGCGCGCGAAGCGATTGCCCGCGTGGCCGCCAAGCCCGACCTGAGCAAGGACACCCACGAGGTAGTGACCCGCGCCCTGGCCGGTAACTAACCAAGCAAGGAACACACAAGCACATGGCTTATCAACAACAGAAGATCTCCCTCACCCGCTACCTCGTCGAACAACAGCGCGCCGACGGCCTTATTCCCGGCCAGCTGCGCCTGCTGCTCGAAGTGGTCGCCCGCGCCTGCAAAAGCATCAGCCAAGCCGTGAACAAGGGCGCGCTGGGCGGAGTGCTCGGCACCGCCGAAAGCGAAAACGTGCAGGGCGAAATCCAGAAGAAGCTGGACATCATCGCCAACGAAGTGCTGATTGAAGCCAACGAATGGGGCGGCCACCTGGCGGCCATGGCCAGCGAAGAAATGGACAGCATCTACGTGGTGCCCAACCGCTACCCGCAGGGCGAATATCTGCTGATGTTCGACCCGCTCGACGGCAGCAGCAACATCGACGTGAACGTGAGCATTGGCACCATCTTCAGCGTGCTGAAAAAGCCCGACGACACCCCCGGCGTGCAGGAAGCCGACTTTCTGCAGCCGGGCACCCAGCAAGTGGCCGCCGGCTACTGCATCTACGGCCCGCAAACCACCCTGGTGCTTACCGTGGGCAACGGCGTGGCGATGTTCACGCTAGACCGCGAGCAAGGCAGCTTTGTGCTCACGCAGGAAGACATCCAGATTCCGGCGGACACGAAAGAATTTGCCATCAACATGAGCAACATGCGCCACTGGGACGAACCCATGAAGCGCTACATCGACGAGTGCCTGGCCGGCAAGGAAGGCCCGCGCGGCAAAGACTTCAACATGCGCTGGATTGCCAGCATGGTGGCCGACGTGCACCGCATCTTGATGCGCGGCGGCGTGTTCATGTACCCGTGGGACAAGCGCGAGCCCGAAAAGGCCGGCAAGCTGCGCCTGATGTACGAGGCCAACCCCATGAGCTGGCTCGTCGAGCAGGCCGGCGGTGCCGCCACCAACGGCAAGCAGCGCATCCTCGACCTGCAGCCCACCAAACTGCACGAGCGCGTGAGCGTGATGTTGGGTTCGCGTAACGAAGTCGAGCGTTTGACCCAGTACCACGCCGAAAAGGCCTGACGGTGTTGCTATAATCCGAGGCTTCGCCGGTGTAGCTCAGTCGGTAGAGCAGCTCATTCGTAATGAGAAGGTCGGGTGTTCGATTCATCTCTCCGGCACCAATACAGATAAGGCCCCGTAGCTATCATATCGATAGCTATGGGGCTTTTTTCTTGGGCGATGTAACGGGCGATGTAAGAGGATTTAAAAGCATGGCCATGGTGCTGTCGCGCTCCCAGTCGACTCCATCCCAGAGCGTGCTCTCGTTTTGGCTGAAATCCTTAGCCCCTGCCCTCATGGCCGGCAGGATTCTTCCGGCTGCAGCGCACCCGACCGTCTACCGCAGCGAGATCATCGGCAAGGTCACCTACTCGGATGCCCCATGCGTCTGGGCCGAGGTGATCGACGCGATGCCCAAGCAAGGCATGGATAAGATGACCGGGCAGTGCCGCACAGCTGCCGCTGTCCATCAATACCGCTTTCGACAGCGCCCCGCGACCGCCTCATGGCCGCTCGCATGCCGACATGGACGTGATGCGACGCCGCGTGAAGCCAACCAACCATCAACAGACGCAATCCGCGCGCTTAGACGACCGCCTCCCCTCACTGGAAGCCGTCGCCGCAGGAGCCGCGCGGGCCTTCGCCTCGCCAGCTGATGTTGATCTGTACAAAGCCTGCAAGCAGTTCTTCGACCTGAAGTGCTGAGCTGCGATGATCGGCAGGTGCGGGCCTCACCAAACTCGGCCTTTGGGCAACAAGGACAACGGCTCGTGGTTCCTGAATGACACTAGATCGTCGCTCCCGCGTATGCGACGGCCGGACGGGCCGACGGGCCTCTACACAAACGACTGGATAGACAAAAGAACATGGTACAGACCGATACGAGCAAAAACGGTGGCAGCCTTGGCTTTGAGGCCGAGCTGTTCAAGGCGGCCGACAAGCTACGCGGCAATATGGAGCCGTCGGACTACAAGCATGTCGCGCTCGGGCTCATCTTCCTGAAGTACATCTCGGACGCGTTCGAGGCTAAGCACAAGGCGCTCTTGGCGGAATACCCGAAGGCAGCCGAGGACAAAGACGAGTACCTCGCCGACAACGTCTTCTGGGTTCCGAAAGATGCTCGCTGGTCATACCTCCGGGCTAACGCTAAGCTGCCGTCCATTGGGACGCTGATCGACGACGCGATGCGCGCCATCGAGAAGAACAACGAGTCGCTCAAAGGAGTACTGCTCAAGGACTACGGTCGTCCTGCGCTCAACAAGGTGATGCTTGGCGAGCTGATCGACCTGATCTCGGGAATCGCACTCAACGAGGAAGGCGACCGCTCCAAGGACATTCTGGGGCGTGTGTACGAGTATTTTCTGGGCCAGTTTGCCGGGGCCGAGGGCAAGCGCGGCGGCGAGTTCTATACACCTCGCTCCGTGGTGCGCGTGCTCGTCGAGATGCTCGAACCTTATTCGGGCCGCATCTACGACCCCTGCTGCGGTTCAGGTGGCATGTTCGTACAGTCTGAGAAGTTCGTGCAAGAACACGGCGGGCGCATCGGCGACATCGCCATCTACGGACAGGAATCGAACTACACCACATGGCGTCTGGCCAAAATGAATTTGGCCGTGCGCGGCATCGACTCCGACATCCGCTGGAACAACGAGGGCAGCTTCCACAAAGATGAGTTGCGCGACCTGAAGGCCGACTACATCCTTGCCAATCCACCGTTTAACATTTCGGACTGGGGTGGTGACCGTCTACGAGAGGATGTTCGCTGGAAATTCGGTGTGCCGCCAGTTGCCAATGCCAACTACGCCTGGCTACAGCACATCGTCCACCACCTCGCCCCCTTCGGCACCGCCGGTGTTGTGCTAGCCAATGGCTCAATGTCGTCCAACCAATCGGGTGAAGGCGACATCCGTCGCGAGATGATCAAGAAGGACATCGTTGATTGCATGGTGGCTCTTCCGGGGCAGCTCTTCTATTCGACTCAAATTCCGGCCTGCCTGTGGTTTCTTGCCCGCGACAAATCCAACGGCCGGGCCGGCAAAGCCCATTTGCGCGACCGGCGCAACGAAATTTTGTTCATTGACGCGCGCAAACTGGGCGTGCTGGTAGACCGAACGCGACGCGAATTAACCGATGCTGACGTGCGGAAAATCGCCGAGACCTATCATGCCTGGCGCGGTGAGAAGGAGGCGGGCGCCTACGCTGACATCTCCGGCTTCTGCAAATCAACCACGATCGAAGAAATCGAAGCGCACGGCCACGTGCTCACACCTGGCCGCTACGTGGGCGCCGAACAAGCCGACAACGACCGCGAGGCCTTCGACGAAAAGATGCCGCGCCTCGTCGCAGAGCTGCATGCTCAGTTCGCAGAATCCGCGAAGCTGGAGCAAGCCATCAAAGCAAACCTAAGTGGACTGGGCTATGGCGGCTAAGACAACGGTCGGGGACTATGTCACGCTTCAGCGCGGCACCACCTACAAGGGCAACCTCGTAGGTAAGCCCGGCCCCGCTTTGCTCGGGCTTGGGGCAATTCAGCCAGGAGGAGGGTTTCGCGAAGGCGACTACAAAACCTATGGTGGAGAGTGCCCGCCTAAGCTCATGCTTTTTCCCGGCGACCTTTTCGTTTCGCTAAAGGGTGCGACCAAAGATGGCAAGATGATCGGGTCCGTGGCTCGTGTGCCCTCTTCCGTTTCGTCGGGGCGGCTGACGCAAGACACCGTCAAACTTGAGTTCGGCGATTCGAGTACAGAGGCGAAAAACTTCCTCTACTGGGTCTTGCGCACCCCTCAATATAGAGAATACTGCGACGGTCGTGCAACGGGCAGCGCTGTGGTTGCGCTGAGTCGGGACGACTTTTTGACCTACCCGGTCCCGCCTGTGACCACGACAAGGAAACGCATTGTCGAGTTGCTTGAAACGCTGGACTCCAAAATCGAGTTGAACCGGCGGATGAACGCAACGTTGGAGGCGATGGCGCAGGCGCTGTTCAAGAGTTGGTTCGTCAAATTCGAACCTGTCCACGCCAAACTTCACGCGCGCCCCCTTCCCGGGATGGACGACGCCACCACTGCCCTTTTCCCCGCCACCTTTGAAGGGTCAGGAAGCAAGCAAATCCCGAGCGGATGGACCATTGAAACGGTCGGCGAAATTGTTGATTGTGTCGGCGGCGGGACACCAAGTACTGCCGAGCCGAAGTATTGGGAGGACGGCACGCATCACTGGGCAACGCCAAAAGATTTCTCATCGCTCCAAGCGCCTGTTCTCCTTGACACCGACCGCAAGCTCACTGACGCCGGCATCGCCAAGATTTCCTCGGGCTTACTTCCCGTTGGAACCCTCCTGCTCTCATCCCGTGCACCTGTCGGCTACCTCGCCATCACCGCAATACCTGTTGCTATCAACCAGGGATTCATCGCGATCAAGTGCAACGAGCGCGCCTCAAATTTTTTCATGCTGAATTGGTGCCAGACTAACATGGCCGAGATCGAGAGCCGCGCCACCGGCACTACGTTTGCCGAGATCAGCAAACAGAATTTCCGGCCGCTTCCCGTGGTGGTCCCACCAGAAAAACTTATGACGGCTTTCACCACCAAAGTCGCTCCGCTGTACGCCCAAATCTCCACCAACCTTCGCCAATCCAGCAACCTCGCCAACCTGCGCGACACTTTGCTTCCAAAATTGTTCTCTGGAAGGTTGGGGGTTATGGATGTCGATGAAGTTGCTGGAGCTCTTGAATGAGCATGGACTGGTGCCCCGGCATCCGAGAGGTCTGTTCGCATTGGCGTGACGCGTCGATGCTCCAGCAGACCTTCGATGAATTGGAACGGGCACTTGCCGAAAACAACGATGCCTGCATCGACTCGGCGAAGGCCATTGTGGAGGTGGTCTGCCAGATCATCTTGCAAGAGCTGGACTCGCCTTCGAATCCCGTACGTCCAGCCGAAGCATTGCCGACCTTCGGCGCGTGGATGAGCGCAACCGTCCGCGCGCTGAAGCTCGGGGACATCCGGCACAACGGGTTCCAGAAGCTGGTGTCGCAGCATAGAAAGCTCACCGATGCTTTGGGCGAGCTGCGTAATGATTCAGGGACCGCTAGCCACGGGCGAGAGGGGTTTCTACAACGCCTGTCGGTTCATCACCATCGCGCAGCAGTGTTATCGGCCGACGCGATCGTGACGTTCCTGCATCAGGCATATCTAGAGGCCGAACTGGATTTGGTTCGGACACGCGAACCTTACGAACGCTTTGACCACCTGCACGAGCTGATCGATGCGAACGTCAAATTACAGGCGGATGTCGATGAGGAGGGATATCTCGCAGTGGACATAAGGCTACCTTCTGGTGACCTACTGCCACTGCGAGTAGAGGCCAGTCGTTTGCTATATCAACTGGATCGAAGTGCCTATGTCGAGGCGTTGAACGCTGCGCGCGGGGCACCGGTGCCGATAGTGGAGCAAGGCGGAGAAGAATGATGGCGTTCTTGTCAGAGGCAGCCGTTGAACTGGTGCTACTTGAGCAATTGCGTGGGCTGGGCTACAGCATCGAGCAAGAGGAGAACATCGGTCCCGATGGTCACCACCCGGAGCGGGAAAGCCACGACGAAGTGGTACTAAGGAAGCGCTTTGAAAACGCCGTCGCGCGGCTCAATCCAGGTCTTCCGTTCGAGGCGCGTCAAGATGCAATCCGCAAGGTGATGCAGTCTGAATTGCCGTCGCTCCTTGAAGAGAACCGCCGCATACACAAGCTGATGACCGAGGGCGTCGACGTTGAGTACTACGCCGACGACGGCACTTTGACCGTTGGCAAAGTCTCGCTCATCGACTTCGAACGACTAGAGCAGAACGACTGGCTCGCGGTGAGCCAGTTCGTGGTCATCGCGGGTCAATACAACCGTCGACCGGACATAGTCTTGTTCGTGAATGGGCTGCCACTTGGTGTGATCGAGTTGAAGGCCCCCGGGGATAGCAATGCAACCCTAGTCGGAGCCTTCAACCAGTTGCAGACCTACAAGAAGCAGATTCCTGCGCTGTTTAATCTCAATGCTTTGCTAGTTACTTCCGACGGCATCACCGCAAGGATTGGCTCGCTTTCGGCGGATCTTGAGCGTTTCATGCCTTGGCGCACGACCGACGGCACAGACCTTGCGCCAAAGGGCGCACCGGAACTTTCCACCTTGATTGAAGGCGTTTTCGAGCAGCGCCGCCTGCTCGACTTGCTTTCCTACTTCACGGTGTTCGGGGAAACGGACTCCGGCTTGGCAAAGATTATCGCGGGCTACCACCAATTCCACGCCGTCCAGCATGCGGTGAAGCGTACGGTGACCGCGATCTCGCCCAGTGGCAATCAGCGGGTCGGCGTGATCTGGCACACGCAGGGGTCGGGCAAAAGCCTGCTGATGGCGTTCTACGCTGGGCAACTAGTCAAGCATCCGGCGATGGCCAATCCAACGCTGGTGGTGCTGACCGACCGCAACGATCTCGACGACCAGTTGTTCTCCACGTTCTCGATGTGTCGCGACCTGATCCGGCAGACGCCGATCCAGGCCAACAGCCGCGAAGATCTGCAAAAGGTGTTGAGCCGAGCCTCGGGCGGCGTGGTGTTCACGACGATCCAGAAATTCTCTCCAGAAGCTGGGGAGAGCGAGTACCCGAAGCTGACCGACCGCCGAAATGTCATCGTGATCGCGGATGAAGCCCACCGCAGTCAGTACGGCTTCCGAGCGAAGGTGGAGACTAAGACGGGCGAGATAACCTATGGATTCGCCAAGTACTTGCGCGACGCACTGCCAAACGCCTCGTACATCGGCTTTACCGGTACGCCGATTGAAACCGACGATGTCAATACCCCTGCCGTGTTCGGCAACTACATCGATGTCTACGACATAAGCCGTGCTGTGGAGGATGGCGCGACCGTACCGATCTACTACGAGTCCCGGCTCGCACGCATCGAGCTTGACGAGGACGAAAAGCCCAAAATTGACGCTGAAGTTAACGAACTCACTGAGGACGATCCGGAAGTCGAGCAAGAGCGATTCAAGAAGAAGTGGTCAACGGTCGAAGCCTTGGTGGGAAGTGACAAACGGCTTGCACTGGTGGCCGAGGACATGATCACTCACTTCGAGGATCGTCTGACCGGATTGGACGGCAAAGCGATGGTGGTATGCATGAGCCGACGCATTTGCGTGAAGCTGTACGACGAAATCATAAAGCTTCGCCCGAAGTGGCATAGCACCGCTGACAACGCCGGTGCGATCAAGATCGTCATGACTGGCGCTGCAAGCGATCCGCAGGAGTGGCAACAGCACATCGGAAACAAGACTCGTCGCGATCTTCTGGCAAAGCGCGCTCGCGACCCTAAAGACCCACTCAAGCTGGTGATTGTTCGGGATATGTGGCTTACCGGCTTTGACGCCCCGTGCATGCACACGATGTATGTGGACAAGCCGATGCAAGGACACGGACTAATGCAGGCGATTGCTCGGGTGAACCGCGTGTTCCGCGACAAGCCCGCAGGGTTGATCGTGGACTACATCGGAATTGCACAAAGCCTCAAGTCGGCTTTGCAGCAATATTCAAAGAATGACCAGGAGAACACGGGTGTCGATGAGGCACAAGCTATCGCGGTGTTGATAGAGAAATACGAAGTCGTACGAGACATGTACTACGGCTTCGACTACGCGTCGGCGATGGACGGAACACCACATCAGCGTTTGATGATGATGGCCGGTGCGATCGAATGGATTCTCGACATGCAGCAGAAGGCGGCGGCGATAGAGAAGACCGAGGAGGGCAAGACGAATGCTCACCGCCGGTATCAGGATGCAGTCCTGGCGCTTTCAAAGGCATTCTCGTTGGCTTCTGCCTCTGATGAGGCTCGGGAAATCCGCGAGGAAGTTGGGTTCTTCCAGGCCATCCGCGCGGCTTTGGTCAAGAGCGCCACCCGTTCAGGGGTGACCGGGCAGGAAAGAGAGTTGGCAATCCAACAGATCGTGAGCCGAGCCGTGGTCTCGACCGAGATAGTCGACATCCTGGCCGCTGCAGGAATCAAGAGCCCAGATATCTCCATCCTGTCGGATGAGTTCCTGGCTGAAGTCCAGCAGATGGAGCGAAAGAACCTCGCCCTTGAGGCGCTGAGGAAGCTCATCAACGACGGCATCCGATCCCGGAGCAAAGCCAATGTCGTACAAACCAAGGCGTTCTCTGAGCGACTGGAAGATGCGGTCGCACGATATCACGCCAACGCAATCACGACCGCCGAAGTGCTCCAAGAGCTGATCAAGCTCGCCAAGGACATCCGCGCCGCTCGCCAGCGGGGCGAAGAGTCCGGGTTGTCCGACGAGGAGATTGCGTTCTATGACGCGCTCGCAGAGAACGAAAATGCTGTTGAGATGATGGGCGATGACAAGCTCCGCTTGATCGCACAAGAGCTCATGGCGGGTCTACGCGCAAATGCATCCGTTGATTGGGCACGTCGCGAGTCAGCGCGAGCAAGAATGCGAGTCCTCGTCAAGCGCATATTGCGCAAGTATGGATATCCGCCGGACCTACAAGACGCGGCCGTGCAAACGGTGCTGCAACAAGCAGAGGTTCTATCGGCGTCATGGCGGGATCGGCCTGTCAGGCTGACAGGATTCGCATCTTAGCCCTCCCCCATTGCGGAGTACGGTCGATTCGCGTCAAGAGTAAATTCGCGCGACGAGAGTTCTTTCGGACCAAGATGCCGGCGCCGCCGGGTGCTGCAGATGATATCTGGCACTGGTTCCCGCTGAGCGTGCCTCACGGGATGACTCCCAATCTGATCTTGGTCTTAGTGCTGGACAACCAGTCCTCACGATACTGCAATGCAAGCGCATCGAGATGAACACGACCAACTCCAGCCTGGCGGGCCAGACTCTCCAGCGATGTCATGCAGTCCAGCCATCCGAGCCCGTTCGAGGCGACTAAAGCAGCCTTGTCGGCCGTTGTGACCACGACGACTTGCGATGGCAGCAGCTTGTTGGCAAACAGCCAGGCGAAAAGGTGCTTCTCGCCGTCGTCGAGGGGGCCACTCGGCGGATGGCTCAAAACTAATGTGGCGAGTTCCTTGCGCGTGACCGGATGCTGCCCGGCCAGTCCGGCGTTCAAGTCGGCAGGCAAGACTGCAACATGACGAGAATCGGCAGGATTGCCGGTCAGCGTTTCCTCAACGCACTTCTGGACCGTCTCGATAGCGAAGTGGCTGCTGATGGCAGCCCAGCAACCCGTGCGGAACGATTCGAGGATGACATTGGTGTCCGCGAAGACTCGGATTCTCGACATACGATCGCCCGCCTACAGCTCGAACGGTGCGGCGAGGTCGTATTGAGCAAACAGTTCGATCAACCCGTTAAGCCCAAGGCCTATGGCCTTAGCCGCCTTGCGAGCCGACAGCTTTCCGTTGTCCAGGGCTTCGTGAAGCATCTTCACGAAGGTTGGAGAAAACCGCTTTGGTGGGCCTGACACCGATGGCCGCTGCTTTTCCTGAGAAAGCCTGCGTCGAGTGTCGTCGGTGATGAGCTTGAGGTTGAACAGTCGCCATGACAGCGTGACTGGGGCAACGCGCAACAGGGCAGCGACTTCGCACAAATGCGCGATGTCTTCCAGTCGACTTCGGTCGATCAACTTATCGAGCGAAGCGCGCGGCATCAGGAGCGCGGCGGCGAAGTTATCCGCAAGCTGCTCAATGCGCTTGCCCTTGTTGCGACCCTCGACAGAGTTCGACTCCCGGTGCTCTGGCTCCAACGCATCCCAGGTCAGAGCATGAAAGAGCTCATGCGCCAGGTCGAAGAAGCGCCGGGCCTCGCTCTCATTGCGGTTGATCAGGATGACACCCATCTCCTCAAGATGGCAAGTCGCGCCGGAGATTGACTGACCGTCGGCAGCATCCACCGTGTCGACGAATAGAACCGGGATGTCCATCTCGCGCTCGATCTTTTCGATCAGGCTTTCGGCGGGCACGATGCCGAGCTCAAGCTCGACGCACAGGCTCTCTGCGCGCTCCTGCGCATCCTCATAGGAAGATTGGGCGGACAGCCGTAGTGCCCGCTTGAGCACACTTGCCCGGCTGTCTCGTTGCTCACGAAGCCAACGAAGCAGGCCAATCCATTGGCCGGCCTTCAGCTCAAACTGGTCAAGAGTGTCCTCGGGCACTTCTGGCGCCGCTCGCCATGAAAACCGTGCCTCGCCAGCAACGGCCAATGGATCGATAAAGAACTCGATGTCGCGGTCCAATACGTCGGACAGCGTCAACATCTCATCAGGCTTCAAGGCACGCTTGCCGTTCTCAATGTCAGATATCGATTGACGGTCGTTTAGGTCTAAGTGTTTGGCAAGTTCGTCCTGCGTCCAGCCTCTGCCCTCACGTGCAGCTTTGACGCGGTAGCCAATCAGCTTCTGTGAAATTTTTTCAAGCATTTGCGATCACCTTAGCCGCTGAATTTAATCTTGCGCTGCTAAATTTGCAAGATTATCTTGCGATATCCTATTCGCAAGACCAGGGTATTCAGGCCCTATTGCACACCTGTCCCGAATGAAGTGGCCGATGAACTGTGGCGCGATCTGCGACTGAGTTCCGTTGACGGCAATCGGGCCCCGCCCTCGCCAGGGCGCCGGCTGAGGCTGCGGCACGCTGGCTCGAACCGCTTCAGACGGGTCAACGGGTAAGAGGTGGTAGTCCATGCAACGGCGGCTGGCGCCGCTATGAGCTGAGGCGCTTGACCCCCCCGGCGACATCACCAACCGGCTTTACTGGGTAAACATCCAGTGTTCGATTATGGTCGTCACTATGTACTCGATTCCCTCCCGCCTGTGGTGCAGCTGTTGCACACCACATGCAGCGGCGCGGGCGCACCGTGGCGCTTGAGGTACTGGAAACGAGAAGCCTAGCCACGAACCCCAGAGGACGTTGACTATCGCGTGACCGGCGCGCTGCCTACAGCTACTTGCGATCGGCTGGGCTAATGTGGGGGAGCCTTGCCGTCGTGTACTTGGCCACGTTGCCGCCACGGGGTTGCGAGCCGCCCAATGCGCACCTAATGCGCCTCAGGTCAGCCCGAAGCCGCCTACGCCTGCGCCCGCCGCCGGTGCGCCAGGTTTTCTTCAGAGCGATGAACCGCGGCCACCAATTCCACAAGCCGGGCGGCGACCGCCTCCGCTTCCACCGCGAGCCGGCATGCCGAAAGGCAGGTCTATGCGGCCGATGACACAGCTTGTCGTGAACGCTACGGCTCACGGAGCGATGCAGGGCTCGAAGGTTGACCGGCGCCCGAGGTGCGACTCGGGTTGAACGCCCCCACCTGAACGGTCGCAACGTGTGGCGGCGGGCTTGATAATCAGATCATGGCCTTCGACAAAGAAAAGCTGCTCCAGAACGCGCTCGACTCGATTCGGCTCGGCGTCGAAGACTTCCAGCGGGCGTTGGGGAACACCGCCGAGACGAAAGATCCCGCGCGAACACTGTCCGCAGTCCGAAACCTGTTTGCTGGGACGCTCCTCCTCTTCAAGTACCGAATCGTCTCCTCGACTGACGACGATGACGAGGCCGAAAAGCTGATATTCATCCCGCCTGAGATCCTTCCCTTCCCGGACGACGACGGTGGCATCGAATGGCGGCCGGCCGGCAAGTTCAAGTCGAAGACGATCGACGTAGCGGACATCAAGAAGCGCTTCGAGAGCTTTGAAATAAAGGCCGACTGGGAAGCCATCGATAGGCTGCAGAACGAGCGAAACCATCTTGAGCATCTTCATCCGTCGACGACGATCGGTGCCATCTCGGACTTCGTTGCCGCACTGTTTCCTATGCTGCGCGACTTCATCACTAGTGAGCTGAAGAAGTCGCCCCCGGACCTGCTGGGCGAGTCCTGGACCGCCATGCTTCAACATCACAAGTTCTACGCGCAGACACTTGAAGAATGCGCGGATCGCTGGAAGGCGGCGGGGGTCCCGAAAGGTATGTGGTCCACGTTGGAGGCCGCAGTTTGCGACGACTGCGGCTCGCAACTCCTTCGGCCCTCTGAGGAGTCGATCGAAGAGGAGGCGAAAGTCGAGCACCACGATCACACCTACGTTTGTGTTGGTTGCGGCCACTCTGATGACACGACTGAGCTACTCATGAAGACGCTTGAGCAGGCGCTAGTCGGAAGGCGAAGCTACAAGGAAGGCATCACGGAGATCGAAGATTGCCCTTCGTGCGACCACGCCTCCTTTGTTGTCGCAGAACGGGAGTGCAGATGGTGCGGCCATACGCTCGATTACGAGAATTGCAACGTCTGCAACGAGCCTCTTGGCCTCGACGATCAAGACAACGACGGCCTCTGTAGCTATCACCATTACTTGTTCAACAAGGATGACTAGCGTCGCGCCGGACACGCCGCATTAACACCAGCCCGCTCATGCGGGATTTTTGCTTCCGCCGCTCGTACTGGAGCGCTGTTCGAGGACCCAGCCGCTCATGTGACTTGCTGGCGCTCCGCGCGGCGATATTCGGCCAGAGCCTTGGCGAAGCGCTGCTCGTAGAACTCCTTAGCGTCAGGTTGCAACCCAGTCAGGTGGAACACGGTCGGCTCGTTCGTGCACAAGGTGTCGTACAAGAAGATCGCGCTGTCGAGTAGCGGCTGCATCGCAGGGACGTTCATCACCCGCACGTCGTCCAGGTGGGCGACGAACTTGTCGCGATATTCTCGGACTGCTGCACGCAAGGCGGGGTTTGCTTCTACTGCCATCGGCCCATGGGCAAGGATGTGACCGCCGAGCACTTGGTGGCGCGCATAGATAGTGGCAAGAACACACGCAGCAACATCGTGGCAGCTTGTCGGCGTTGCAACGCGCTGCGCCATGAAATGTTCCCTGGTGCGGCCCCTGACCCAGAGACCTACCAAGCCTTTGTTCTATTGATGAGGGCAGCGGGCCTTTGGGGCAACGAAGCAGGCGGTTCAGGCACAAAGAAGCGCGCAGCGGGCTTGGTGCGATAGCCACGGCTGACTTTTCAGCCGCAGCGGGTCGCGGCATCACCCACAGATGGCGCGAAATTTGTTTCGGTCCACAGCAGTAAATGTTTGCACGTGCATTGATTTATGTTTACATTAAATCAATCATGACCAAACTTACCGGAAGAGGCGGCGCTGGCCGAGGACAGGGACGGAAGCCTAGCGAGACGACGGTCGAGACGGTGCCCGTCGCGATTCGCATGACTGTCGAGCAGCGCGAAAAGTTGCAACGCCTCGGGGGGGCACCTTGGGTGCGCGATCGCATCGACAAAGCAAGGCTGCCAGAAGAATGACCGCCGCACCTCAGGGCGAGATGTGTCCAACTTGGAACACATCGATCTGAGCTATATCGGCGACGGCCTCGAAGTTCGTACCTCCGAGGCCGTCTAACCACAACGTGCAAATCCCATTGAAAGGCGCACACCATGGCTAAGCTTGATCCTACCGTTTTCAACCGTCTCCGGCTCACGATCGACGACTTCACCGATGCTGCTCACCGCTTGGTGCAGCAACTCGATGGCGAGATCGACAGCGTGGTCGGTCCGGCAAAAAACGAACTCCAACGGTACCGCGATCTAGTCGCCGACCTCGGCCGCCAGCTCGACTCGTCCGACCCGGATGGCGGCGAGGTGGCCGGTGAGTGGGGCGCCTCGAAGGGCGAATGACGTTGATTAAAACTCAACCCTCGGACGCGACCGAAAGCGAGGCGAGGCATTGACTCGGCTCGACTCCGCCCACCCGCCTGCCGCAATGGGGCGCGCGGACGCGGCCGCTTACGTGGGTCTGAGCGAATCCACATTCGGCCGTCAAGTGCAGAAGGGGTTGATTCCTCGGCCGCGCCAGCTTGCCGAGAAGCGGGTGGCATGGTTGCGGTGCGAACTAGACGCGTGGCTGATGGCCCGGCCGGTGTCTGATCAGTTACCGCCACCGAACACCGGGGCGCCCAAGCCTCGCCCCAAGGGGGCACGCGTCGGCCGTCCCGCTTAAGCAGTTCGCAGTCACGCAGCGCAAATTGCTAAAGCGGGTGCAGTCCTGCTGGCTTATCTATGCGCCTTCACGTCCTTGACGGCCCGGCGCACCGAATCAGCATCGTCGACGGCCAAGCCGAGGTCGGCGCACAGTACATGAACTCGTCGGCGCTGCTGCCATCGAGGCCGTGCGCACGCGCCAGTTGTCGCGCTAGCTTCCGCAGCGGTTCGCGGTCTCCGCTGGTGAACCACTGTGGGTTTTCCACCTGATCACGCATTGCCACCTTGATCGTGATGGGCAAGTTGGCGCCGTGGATGAAAAAGCGCAAGTACTTCAAGAAATTGCGGTGACTGAAAATGTCCGTGCCTTGGGTGCCGTTGCCTTCGAATACCTCGAGTCGCGATTTGCGCCCCGCCCCCCACCCGGGCTGCGTGAAACATTGCTGGCGCCGTTCTGGAATAGCACCGCGCGCCAGCAACATCGGCGTGACCATGCCGGCTGCTCCCAGCATCGGCAGAACGGTATCAGGGTCGCGAGAGTTGGTGCGGAAGTCGATCACATCGACCAGCGCTTTTTCCTCGCTGGATATCTCAATAGTGCCGATATCGTTCATGTGGAGCAGAAGCGGGACAACGCAATTGCCAGGGTTGCACCAGCCGCTGCCGCTGCAACGACGGCGAAGATTGGAAGCCACGTGTACTCGCGCGGGTGGATGGCCTTCGCGTTGAACTCGGCCTGCTCGGCCGCGAGCTTTGCGGTTTGGGCCATGAGCTTGCCAATTTCCGCGCGGATGCGATCGGCGGAGAAGGGTTCGATTTGAAGGCTCATGGATCCATGCTAAGGGAGAAATACAGGTTTGACCGGCTCGCTGCACTGGTTGAGCGCTACTTCACGGCTGTTCCGTGCACCGGACCTGCTTGGTTGTCTTGAGCATTTTTGCGCGGGACGCGTGGTCGCAAGCTAGACGCACAGCCTTGCAGGGCTTGTCACTAATCGGGGTGGTCACGCGGCGAGTCTGGTCCGATAGCTGCGGCTGCATTCGACGCGTCTGTCGCACAGCAGCAACGAGGGTCGTCACTTTTGCGCGTACTTTCATTTTCAACTTCTTTTGAATTGAAAGCCTAGGGAGATTGCTCTGAGGAAAAGATGTAAAGCTCCGCGCGTTTTGAAACAGAATGAATCTTTGGCGTGCTGATGCCGGAAGCCGCTGTGGGCTTTTCATTCCGATCTAAAGAGGGTCGGCGATGCTAATTTCATTCTTCAATTCTGCGACGAAAATGAAAACTAAAATATTGCTTTTTCTGACTTCGACCGTCGACCTTCTCTCGAAGCGCGCATCAGGTCTTACTCGAATTGCTCTGATTTTTTGGTGCGGAGCGTTGCCGAATGCGTCGCACGCCGCGACCTCGTATTACCCGACTTTTGGACCCGGCGAGACTGCAGAAACCGTCTGCAGGGCGACCATTGAGAGCATGGATAGGAGCAGCACTAATGGCACACGATATCTTTACGTAAATTCCTTTTACACCGAAACCTTGCCGCCTGGGTACTATAGTAAAAACATTACTTGCGTTGTCGATCAAATCGAGCAAATTCCGCCCAACTCCCGTTGGGATTTTTGGGGTGGAAATGCTTGGGCTTGTCCAGTTGGCGGTACGAGGAGTCTTTCTTCTGGCTTATGCGAAGGCGCCCCTGATTGTCCCTCAGGCTCTGAGAGGGATCTGGCAACGGGTGAATGTCGAGTATCGTCTCCGCCAGAGCCTCAATCGAATAGCTGCAAAAATGACGGATTCTCGTTCGGCAACCCAATCATTCCCAGTAGTTCGGAAAAAATTCGCATCGAAGTCGATTTGACAGAAGATGGTCCTCATCCAATATCTTTTGCTCGAAATTACCGCAGCAACTGGGGAATGGACCCATCGAGAAGTGGCGAAGCACTTAGTCGACCATGGGGGCACAACCACAGTACCGTATTAAAGATTGACTCGTCGGACTCTGTAGGTAATCCCTTGGCAGTTTCGATTATTAGTCCAGAAGGCTATGCGCGTTCGTTCACTCGTGCAGATGCGTCGTCGGTGTGGATCACGAACAACAGCAACGACACACTTTCAGGAACATCCACTTGGTTGTATCGACGTTCGGAAGACGATGTCACGCAAAGCTTTAATTCGGTTGGACATCTCATTTCTCAGACAGAGCGGAATGGATGGATCACCAATTACACGTATGATGATCAGCGTCGCTTGTCAGTAATCGAAGCCCCTTTTGGCCGAATTGTGTCGCTAAGCTATAACGGCACGGGGCAGCTTGTAAGTGTTTCTTCTGCGAGTGGAAAATCGATCGCCTACACATATGACGGTATTGGGCGGCTTAGCTCGGTCATCTATCCCGATTTGAAGTCACGTTCATTTCTATATGAAAATGCGAGCTTCCCTTACGCTCTGACAGGTATCGTAGACGAGACTGGCTCGCGGTGGGGCACCTTTTCTTACGACAGTCTCGGGAGAGCAGCTAGCACGGAATTAGCGGGAGGTGCTGATCGATATTTGGTGAGCTACCCGTCGGCGGGGTCGGCCATCGTCACCGATCCGCTAAATACGAGTCGCACTTATAAATATGGCGCGCTCGCAAAGAAGCTCGCAATTATTGAAGGTTCATTGCCTGCTGCGGGACGCAAGAGCGATGCTGCAAGTCGTGTGCAAGCCGCAAATGGCTTGACGACGGCCGAAACCGATTTCAAGGGCGTAACAACCACAACAGCATGGGACACTGATCGCCGGCTTCCTATCTCTGTGACCCGCGCAGTTGGCACCCCCGAAGCCCAGACCAGCACCATACAGTGGCACGCCACATGGGCGTTGCCGGTACTCGTCACCGAAGCCGGCCGCACTACCGCGAACACTTATGACGCCCAGGGTCGGCCTCTTACGCAGACTGTCACTCACACCGCCGCAGGCAACAAGATCCAGACCACCAGTTGGACTTACAACCCGCAGGGTTTGATCGCCACCGAGACCGCGCCAAACGGTGCCCTTACCAGCTACGCTTACGACCCCTTCGGCAATGTCATCAGCTCCACCAATGCCTTGGGCCAGGTCACAAGCTATACCTATGACAGCGCCAATCGCATGCTCAGCCAGACCGAGCCCAATGGCCTGGTCACCACTTACACATGGGATATCCGTGACCGCCTGCTCACGCGGACCGTCGGCGGCCAGCAGACCACCGCGCTGACCTATACCCCTTTCGGCGCACTAGCTACCCTCACGTTGCCCACCGGCCTGAGCGTGAGCTACAACTACGATGCTGCGCATCGCCTGAGCGGTTGGAGCAACAACCGCAGCGAAAGCGGCAGCTTTACGCTCGATGCCATGGGGAACCGCATCGGCGAGCAGATCGTCGATAGCGCGGGCGCTACGGCTTGGACGGCCGCGCACACGATCAACAACACTAACCGCCTGACCGCCAAAACCAATGGTTCGAACCAGACCAACACTTTTGGCTACGATGCGAATGGCGAGCTAATAAGCGAAACCGACGGAGCGAACGCAACCACGCGTTATGGACTTGACGGGCTGCGCAGGGTAAAGACGGTCACTAAGCCTACGACGGCACTTTCCACCCTGACGTATGACGCGCTTGACTCTGTCACGCAAGCCAGCGACTTCAAAGGCGTGGCCACCACTTACGCCCGCGATGCGCAAGGCAATGCCACCGCGGAGAGCAGCACCGACATCGGTACGCGCAGCACCACCTACGACGCGCTGGGCCTGCCCAGCCAGATTGTTGATGCGCTGGGCCAAGCCACGACCATCCAACGCGATATCTTGGGCCGCCCGACGCAACTGACCTTTGCCGACGGAAAAATTACAACCCTACGCTACGACCTCACGGGTAGCAACTACAACGCTTCCGCCAATGCCAGCATTGGCTACTTGAGCGAGATTCAGGATCGCGCCGGCATCACTAGTTATCAGCGTGATGTCTTCGGTCGTGTCGTGCGCAAGACCCAGACGCTGCTTAACGGTGGGGCCGGCGTCGCGAGCTACAGCTATAACACCGCGGGCCTGTTGAGCAGCATCCAGTATCCCGGCGGGGCTGACCATATTCTGCAGAGTTTCTACGACGGTACTGGTCGGCTCACTGGGATGAACTGGCGCGGCGAGCCGCTGCTTACTGGCATCACTTGGAATCCGATGGGGCAGCCCAACGGATGGACCTGGGCCTTTGGCGCTGCCAACGGCCTCAATGGCGTCAACCTCGCCACCACACGTAGCTACGACACCGCTGGGCGCCTGACCAACGTCACCGCTGATGCTCAGACGGTCCTGAGCTACACCTACAACTCTGCTGGGCGCGTAGCGTCACTCAGCCAGTTGTTGGTAGAACCGTCTCAGTCCTGGGACCCGAATTCGCCGCTCTCCTTGAACATGCGGACGTGGAACGTCCGCTACAACGGCCACAGCGCTATTGACTCCTTCAATCGCACCGGCACACCCACCGTCACCGCTGACTACTCGTACGATGACAATGGGAGTCTAGCTTCGGCACAGAGAAACCGTGGGGGCGTCGAGTCGAACCGTTACTACCGCTTCGCGGCAAATCGGTATGCAAGCTTTGATCAGTCGATCGGTGGCACATGGACCAGCGTGACATTCGCCTACAACGCCAACGGCGATATGACCGGTGACGGTCTGCGGACCTACACCTACGATGCCGAGGGACGCCTTGCCACCGCCACCACAGGTGCCACCGACAGCAGCCCGACGACACGGTATGCACACAACGCCCTCGGCCAGCGTGTCTTCAAGACCGAGCCGCTGTACCCGCCGAGCCAGGGCGACGAAGCCGCCCCGGGCTTCTGGAGCGGCCTGGTGGCGTTCTTCAGCAAGTTGTGGAGCCCGGCCACCACGGAAGCCGAGCAGCTCGGCTTCGCGTACGTCTACGACGAGAACGGCAGCCTGATCTCGGAGGCCGGCAGCGGCGGGGCGAACAGCGCGGGGGAGAGTCAGTACATCTACCTGCCGACGGCGAACGGACCGATGCCGATCGTGGCGGTGATCAACGGCAACACCTATGCGGTACACAGCGACCATCTGAACACGCCGCGCAGGCTCAGCAATGCGGAGGGGCAGGCGGTCTGGCAGTGGAGCTACAGCGCGTTCGGGGAGGACAAGCCGACGATCGCGAAGTACAGGTTCGCCGATCTGGAGGTCACGCCAAATCCGGGCACGACGAACATCTCGGAGGTGAAGTTCAATCTGCGGTATCCGGGGCAGTATGCGGATGAAGAAAGCGGGCTCTTCTACAACGGTTTCAGAACTTACGATCCCCGGCTGGGGCGCTACACGCAAGGTGACCCGATTGGACTCGACGGCGGCTGGAACCGGTTTGGTTACGTGTATGGCAACGCGCTGAGCTACGTTGATCCACTGGGTTTACAGGTTCCGATGCCTCCGCCGCCAATGCCGTGGGCCCCGGGTACGCCGAACCCAGGTCTTGAGGGGAGCAAGAATATTGCGAATCAACTGAGCCGGGCGATTGAGGGTCGTGACAAGCGAGAGAAGACGTATCAGACATACACTCGTTGGAACCCCCTCACCGGGCAGTGCTACACAGGTCGAACGTCGGGTTATGGCACTCCGCAGGAAAACATCAGAGATCGCGCATATGGACAGCCTCTGCTCAATGCCGAAAAATTTCTACCACCCGTGCTGGATCGATCATCCTCAAGCTACAACGCGATCCGTGGACGAGAACAACAAGTAATGGAATTGAATGGTGGCGCTCGAAGCAGTGGTGGAGATTCGAGGAATATGATCAATGGGATCTCGCCCGGCAACTTGGCTGGACCGCTGATCTACATACCGAGCGCGAACCGAGAATTTGGTCCTCCAGTTCCTGCTGGCAGGTGCACTTGCCAATAGTAGGATGAAATGAGAAGCAGCCTTTCACCAGAAGACTATGAGCAGTTAAAGAAGTTCTTTATCTGCTACGTTGAGCTATTCGTCCCCCCAACGCACCGCAGCCACGAGCCTGAGCATCAGCCCTTAGCGTTCCTTAGCAACCTGGAAAAGACCTCTGTCTCCTATGCCAAGAAGGGCTTACAGATGGCGGTCAACGATGTTGTTGAAATGTGTTCGGATTGGACGCCCGAGCAGCTTGCTGAAGCTGACGCGAAGTTCAGCGCGGCCGGGACCTTCACCCTCAGTGAAGTCAGGAGGCGCTACTCAAAGAAGTATCTGCAGATACTTAAGCGAGGGGTGATTCGCTCCGAGACGGAGTACTACTTGGTTAAGGGCATCATTGACGGTAGTGGTATCGAACCCGGAGCGACAGAGTCGACCCAGCTGCAGGCCATGCTCAACGAGTATGAAACGCGGCTCTCCGCGTCTGACCGACCCACGTGAGAGATTACGCTGCTGTGCCGTGCGCTAGATTCACGCCGCCGGTTCTTTCTCACCCCACAGGGTGACGGACTGGACCTTCCGAGAGAACCGCACCGAATTTGATGGCCATCTTCGCGATCTCGGCAAGCCCGTGTTCCGTGATGCGAAGCACCATGACCAAGCGGGATGAAGCGTAGGGCGCGCCCGGCTTGCGAAGCGCTATTTCGGCTTCAATCAGTCCGATAGCCACGAGCACCGAGACGGATCGGATTTCTTCCGGGCAGGCAACGCGGACCGGAAGCTGCACATGCTGCAGCCTCATCAGGAACAAGAGCGGCATTCGAGTCTCCGAGTGCCGGCGTTTGCTCTGTTCGAAATACCAGCCGGCTTGGTCGCCGGAATGTAGCCGCAATTGCAACCAAGTCGCAATTATTTAATTATCAAATAGCATCAATTTTGTGCACTGCATCCCGCGCGGGCTCAGATGAACGAAGGCGCGAATCACTGCCACCGCCGTTCGCGAACCCCAAAGAATCGCCTTTGGCATTAATCGGCACCGGCGTTGGCAGAGTCGTCCCACACGGCCCCCAGCACCACCCGGATATGCGACGCGACCGCAGCCAGCCGCGCATCGGACACCGCCACGGGCGGCGCGTCATCGAGGTGGTTGGCGAGCGCCTGGAGCTCGGCTGTTGATTGCCACCGAAAAATGACCCGGCTAACGCGCTAATTTCCGTCTAAGACTGACCCACGTAAAACTCTACCCTGCTCATTTTTAAGGCAGGGGATCCTAGGAGTGATAGACGTGGCGACATTGAGTGTCATCAGACGCTGGGCCCTGCGCGAGCAGATGTCCATTCGCGAGATAGCCAGGCGTACAGGCCTGTCTCGCAACACCGTAAAGAAGTACCTGCGAGCCGGCGAAGAAGCGCCGCGCTACGCCAAGCGGGCGAGCTCAAGCAAGCTCGATCCCTATGCCGAGAAGCTCGCGACCTGGCTCGCGATCGAGGCCACCAAATCGCGGAAACAGCGGCGCAATCTGCGCCAGATCCACACACTCAATCCAAAAAGGAGAACATCAAGCACTTATCCACACCGTGAAGCCCTCGGGCTCACAAAGCGGGTGGGTCAGTATTCGATGGAAATCTCGGGTCAGAGATCGGTGGAATTCAACATCGGATTTCGTCTCCAACGCCGACGCAGCATGAGCGGTGTACCTCCAACTCCCGATTTCCCGTAAGCGTGACGATCTTCCGGTCCGTCTGCGCGCGCACTTTTTCTACGATGCCCGTGAAATCGAGCGCTGCTGCAGAGGGGTCGGGTAAAAGCGACAAATGGTTCATCAAGACTTTGGGTGGATGGACAGCGGCCGAGCCTACCGGGAGCGCGGCTCTTCCTCTAGGTGCGCGGCCTGCGCGCGCGGCGCGGGCGAACCCCCGATTATCCGTTACACGCGGTGCCGAGCCCATGCTCGGCTGGTTCGCCTTCCATGGTGGTGGCCTTGCGGAAGCTCTTACGTGCTAGGCGTCAAATGAGTGAGATGAGTCAGCTCAAGCTGAGCCGAAAAGCTCGGCCGACCGCAGGCGTTTTTCTTCTGCGAAAGTTCGGGCGGCCGTTAACGATCTCGCCGCATCTTTCGCTTTGGACGGAAGTCCTTCAGTCAGCTACTGCAAATTTCCAGAACAACCCATACTTGGAGCCCGCATGACGCCTTCAACTCCTCCCACCCCCACCCCCACTACGACCGCCTAATCACCGCAGCCCGCGCCCTCCCACCACTCCGCGTCGCAGTCGTCCACCCAGCCAACGCCGTCTCCCTCGAAGCAGCCCTCGCTTCAGCCGCACTCGGCCTCATCGCCCCCACACTCATCGGCCCCCGCGCAAAGATCGAAGCCGCGGCACGCGAGGCGAATGCAGACCTCTCCAACATCCCCATCGTCGACGCCCCGCACAGCCACGCCGCGGCCGACGCCGCCGTCGCCATGGCCCTGCGCGGCGAGGTCGATGCGTTGATGAAGGGCAGCCTGCACACCGACGAGCTGATGGGCGCGGTGGTGCGGCGCGAAGGCGGGCTGCGCACGTCGCGGCGCATCAGTCACTGCTTTGTGATGGACGTTCCGGGGCACCCGCAGCCGCTGATCATTTCAGACGCGGCCATCAACATTGCGCCCACGCTCGACGAAAAGGTCGACATCGTGCAGAACGCAATCGACCTTGCGCATGCGTTGCAGATGCCCGCGGTGCGGGTGGCAATTCTCTCGGCCACTGAAACGGTGAGCACCAAGGTGCCTTCCACGCTGGATGCGGCGGTGCTGTGCAAGATGGCCGACCGCGGGCAGATTACCGGCGCAGAGGTCGACGGGCCGTTGGCCATGGACAACGCCATCGACCCGGAGGCGGCGCGCATCAAGGGCATCGTGTCGCCGGTGGCGGGCCGTGCCAATGTGCTGATCGTGCCCAGCCTGGACGCGGGCAACATGCTGGCAAAGAGCCTCACCTTTCTGGGCGGGGCGTATGCGGCGGGCATTGTGCTGGGCACGCGGGTGCCGGTCATCCTGACGAGCCGGGCCGACTCGGAGCCGGCGCGCCTGGCCTCTTGCGCGGTAGCGTCGATGCTGGCCAAGGCGGGGCGCGAGCGACTCATCAAGGCGGTGGGCTGACGCCTCTTTTCCAGGCCCGGCGGCAACCCGCATTTGTATGCCGGCGCACCGCTAACCCCCAATAGGTAGTTCTCCCTCGTTTCAGGCTGCACTGCACCACCCAAACTGCTGCCAAAGGCGCATCATCGCCTTGGGCGAACCCGCGTTGCAGACCGTGTGCGAGGCAGAGCATGACAAGGTTCAAGAAGGTCTTCTGGATCGGCACTGGGCTCGCCGTGCTGGGTGCGCTCGGTGCCTTTCTGGTGGTCAATGAACTGAAGACTTCGCGGCTGCAATCTGCCCTGTGGCGCGACTTTTCCGCCGGCGCCACCTTCAGCGTCGATTCGGGCCCCAGCAACGCCATCCGCTTTCCGCAAACGGGGCCTTACGACGAGCGAATGGGCTATCACGATCTGCCCCGCTTCATCGAGCAGCTCGGGCCGCACGGCTTCACCATCACCCGGCAGGCGCGCATGTCGCCGCGGCTCATCGAGCTGCAGGAGCACGGGCTTTTTACGCCCTACCGCGAAAAGAACCAGGCCGGCCTTACGGTGCGCGACTGCCGCAACACGGCGCTGCTGCACACGCGGGTGCCGCAGCGCGCGTACGAGCGCTTTGAAGAGGTGCCGCCGCTCTTGGTGAGCAGCCTGCTGTTCGTCGAAGACCGCCACCTGCTCGACGCGGAGCCGCCGCAGCGCAACCCGGCGCTCGACCCCGAGCGTTTTGCCAAGGCCGCGCTGGAGCATGGGCTGCGGGTGTTCAGCCCCAGCCAGTCCGCCACGGGCGGCAGCACGCTGGCCACGCAAATCGAAAAGTACCGCCATTCGCCGCACGGCCGCACGGGATCGGTGCGCGAAAAGCTGCGGCAAATGGCGTCTGCATCGGTGCGGGCCTATCAAGACGGAGACGACACGCTGGCGCGGCGCCGGCAGATCGTGGTCGACTACCTCGACACGGTGCCGCTGGCCGCGCGCCCCGGCATGGGCGAAGTGCACGGCATGGGCGACGGGCTGTGGGCCTGGTACGGGCGCGACTTCAGGGAGGTAAACCGCCTGCTGGCCGACCAGGCGGAGGGCGCCGCCCCCACGCCCGATGCGCTGCGGCGCCAGGCGCAGGCCTTCAAGCAGGCGCTGTCGCTGATGATTGCGCAGCGCCGCCCGTCGCAGCACCTGCTGGGCGACGGCGCAAGCCTTGGCCGGCTCACCAACAGCTACCTGCGGCTGATGGCCGAGGCGGGCGTTATTTCGCCCACGCTGCGCGATGCGGCGTTGCCCCTGCCCTTGCACCTGCGGCCCGAGCTGCCCCCGACCGCGCGGCCCGACTTCGTTCAGCGCAAGGCCACGAGCGCGCTGCGCACCCACATCTCCACCCTGCTCGACGTGCCGCGCGCCTACGACCTGGAGCGGCTCGACCTGGAGGCCGAAACCAGCCTGGACGGCGAGGCGCAAGCGCTGGCGGCGCAGGTGCTGGCCGGCCTGCGCACGCCGGCAGCGGCCAAGGCGGCGGGGTTATACGGCCCGCACCTGCTGGATTCGGGTGCCGACCCGAGCCCGCTGGTCTACAGCTTCACGCTGTTCGAGCGCGGCCCGCAGGGCAGCCTGCTGCGGGTTCAGGCAGACAGCATCGACCAGCCCTTTGACGTGAACCAGGGTGCGCGGCTGGACTTGGGCTCTACCGCCAAGCTGCGCACGCTGGTGAGCTACCTCGAGCTGGTGGCGGAGCTGCACGGCCGCTGGGCCGGCCTGGGCACCGCGCAGCTCACGGCGCTGGCGCCCAGCCCGCGCGACCCGTTGGGCGTGTGGGCGCGGCAGCACCTGTTGCGCGCCAAGGACAAGCGCCTGGCGCCCATGCTCGAAGCGGCCATGGATCGCAAATATTCGGCCAACCCGGGCGAAGCCTTCTTCACCGGCGGCGGCCTGCACCAGTTCGAAAATTTCGAGCGCTCGCGCAACAACGAGTTCATCACCGTGCGCGAAGGCTTCAAGCATTCGATCAACCTGGTGTTCATTCGCCTGATGCGCGACGTGGTGCGCCACCGCATGTTCGGCGGCGAATCAGACGCCGAGCAACTGCTCAAAGACCCGGCCGACCCGCGGCGGCGCGAACTGCTCGTGCGCTTTGCGGACCGCGAGGGCTCGGCCTTTTTGATGCGCTTCTATCGCAAGTACCAACGCCTGCCGGCCGCCGATGCCCAGGCCTTGCTGCTGCGCGGCGTAAGGCCTTCGGCGCCGCGCCTGGCCAGCGTGCTGTTCACCGTGGAGCCTGAGGCCGACGAGGCTCGGCTCGAAGAACTGCTCACGCAGAAGCTGGGCCGCGCATACGACAGCTCGCCGCGCGAACTGCGGGCGCTGCGCACCACCTACGCCAACCTGTCGCTGGCAGACCGCGGCTACGTGGCGCGCGTGCATCCGCTGGAGCTGTGGCTGGTGGGCTATTTGCAAAAGCACCCCGGCGCCACGCTGACCGATGTGTTGAACGCGAGCACCAGCGAACGGCAAGAGGTCTACGCCTGGCTCTTCAAGACGCGCCACAAGAGCGCGCAAGACACGCGCCTGCGCGAGCTGATAGAGATCGACGCGTTCGCGCAAATCCACCGCTCGTGGCAACGCCTGGGCTATCCGTTCGAATCGCTCACGCCTTCATACGCAAGCGCCATCGGCGCATCGGGCGACCGGCCGGCCGCACTGGCGGAGCTGATGGGCATCATCGCCAGCGACGGCATGCGCCAGCCGGTGCAGCGCGTGGGCTCATTGCACTTTGCGCGCGACACCCCTTACGAAACACGGCTGGAGCCGCGCAACGCCAGTGCCGAGCAGGTGCTGCCCGCGGAGGTGGCCGCCACCGTGCGCCAAGCGCTGGTCCAGGTGGTGCAAGACGGCACGGCCCGCCGGCTTAAGGGCGTGCTGGTGGATGCGAACGGCCGCGCGCTCGAAGTGGGCGGCAAGACCGGCACTGGCGACCACCGCTACGGCCACACCGGCGGGGGGCGCAAGTCTGCGGAGCGCAAGATCAGCCGCTCGGCCACCTTCGCCTTCACCATTGGCGACCGCTACTTCGGCACCATCATGGCCTACGTGCACGAGCCCCATGCCGCGCGCTACAAGTTCACCAGCGCGCTGCCAACGCAGTTGCTCAAGTCGCTGGGGCCGCAGCTGCTGCCGGTGCTGGAGCGCAGCGGCTGCGGCGGCGGTGGCGACTGACGCGCACCCCGCAGGTATAAAAAAAACCGATGCCTGCAACAAGTTATCGATAGCTAAGCTGGAACGTCGAAGCCTCTGAAAGCGCACATGGGCCCACACCCGTGCAGCGAACGAGGTCCTTTTTCTTCATCGATCGACCAGCAGTTGCCACACACGATGACATCTCTCCTCTCCGATGAACGGCCGGCCGACGGCTTGCCTGACCCCACCCTTCTTCCATCACCCGCAGGCCAACTGACACGGCGCGCCTTCATTGCAGAGGGCGGGGCGACCGGCATTGCCGGCGTGCTGGCTTCCGCGCCCATGGCCGCGTCAGCAGCAGCCGCTGCACCGGCAGGGGCGAATGCAGTGCAGCCGCCCTCTTCTTCTACTTCCGTGCCACTGGCGCTGCGCGTCAACGGCAAGAGCCATGCGCTGCAGGTCGACCCGCGCACGACGCTGCTCGACTTGCTGCGCGAGCAGATGGCGCTGCCGGGTACGAAGAAAGGCTGCGACCACGGCCAATGCGGCGCGTGCACGGTGCTCATCAACGGGCGGCGCATCAACTCTTGCCTGGCGCTGGCGCTGTCTTACGACGGAGCGGAGGTCACGACCATCGAGGGGCTGGCGCGCGGCAACGAGCTGCATCCGATGCAGGCCGCCTTCATCAAGCACGATGGCTTCCAGTGCGGCTATTGCACCTCGGGGCAAATCTGCTCGGCGGTCGGCATGCTGCGCGAAGCCGGGCAAGGCGCACCGAGCCATGTCACTGCAGACGTGCGGCGCACCGGGCCCGTGGCGCCGCTGAGCGATGCGGAAATTCGCGAGCGCATGTCGGGCAACATCTGCCGCTGCGGCGCCTACCCCGGCATCGTGGCCGCGGTGCGCGAAGTGAGCCTGATGCCCCGAAGGAGCCGCGCATGAAGCCCTTTGCATTCACCCGCGCCACCGATGTGAACACGGCCGTGCAGGCGGCCAGCCAGCCGGGCGCGAAGTTCCTGGCCGGCGGCACCAACATCGTCGACCTGATGAAGGAAGGCGTGGAAGCGCCGGACCAGCTGGTGGACATCAACCGCCTGCCGCTCGCGGCCATAGAGGCGCAGCCCGCGGGCGGCCTGCGGTTGGGCGCGCTGGCGCGCAACAGCGACACGGCCAACCACCCCCAACTGCGCACGCGCTACCCGCTGGTGGCGCAAGCCATTCTTGCGGGCGCCTCGGGCCAGTTGCGCAATGCCGCAACCAACGGCGGCAACCTGCGCCAGCGCACGCGCTGCCCCTACTTCTACGACGTGACCCAGCCCTGCAACAAGCGCGAGCCGGGCACGGGCTGCAGCGCGCTGCAGGGCTTCAACCGCAACCATGCGGTGCTGGGCACCAGCCCCAAGTGCATTGCCTGCTATCCCGGCGACATGGCGCAGGCGCTGCACGCGCTCGACGCGGTGGTGCAGCTGCAGGGGCCATCGGGCCGCAGGGCCATACCGATTGCGCAGTTTCATCGCCTGCCGGGCGACACGCCCGAGCTCGACGCCAACCTTGCGCCGGGCGAGCTCATCACGGCCATCGACCTGCCGGCCGAGAGCGCCCGCTTCGCGCAGCGCTCGCACTACCTGAAGGTACGCGACCGGGCCAGCTATGCCTTTGCGCTGGTGTCGGTGGCGGCTGCGCTCGACATGGAGGGCAACCGCATCCGCCAGGCGCGCATCTGCCTTGGCGGCGTGGCCCACATGCCGTGGCGCGCACGCGAGGCCGAGTCGCTGCTGCAAGGCGCCGAGCCCGGCATGCCGCTGTTCCGCCAGGCGGCGGAGGCCGCATTGGCCGGTGCCACCGGCTTAGAGCACAACCGCTTCAAGATCGAACTGGCCAAGCGCGCCGTGGTGCGCGCGCTGGAAACCACGAGCAGGAGCACCGCATGAACAGACAAGCCCTCCCCCTCGTCGGGCAACCGGTCGACCGCGTGGACGGCCGCCTGAAAGTGACCGGCCAGGCCCGCTATGCGGCTGAGTTTTCTTATCCGGGGCTGGTGCACGGCGTTTCGCTGGGCAGCACCGTGGCAGCCGGGCGCGTGCGCGACATCGACACCACGGCGGCAGAAAAAGCGCCCGGCGTGCTGCTGGTGCTCACGCACAAGAACGTTCCCAAGATGCCGCCGCCCCCGCCCGAAACGCCGCAGAACCGCTTCACGCGCGCCACGCCGCTGCTGCAAGACACCGTCATTCATCACCACGGCCAGCTCATCGGCTTCGTGGTGGCAGAGACCATCGAGCAGGCGCGCCATGCGGCCACGCTGGTGAAGGTGAGCTACGACGCGGCCGAGCCGCGCATCGGCTTCGATGCCAACGTGCGCAACGCCTACGCGCCGGCCGCCATCAACGCGGGTTACAAGACCGACACGCGGCGCGGCGACATCGACCAAGGCCTGAAGGCCGCGGCGGGCACCGTCGACGCGGTGTACAACACCCCCATCGAGCACCACCACCCGATGGAGATGCACTCCACCGTGGCAATGTGGGAGGGCGACAGCAAGGTGACGGTGCATCACTCGCTGCAGATGGTGGGCGAGGCCGCCCCCGCCATTGCATCGACCTTCGAGATTCCGCGCGAGAACGTGCGCGTGGTGTGCCCGTTTGTGGGCGGCGGCTTCGGCAGCAAGATCCTCACGCGCGACAACGCCATGCTCACGGTGCTGGCCGCGCGCATGGTGAAGCGGCCTGTCAAGCACATGCTCACGCGGCAGCAAATGTTCATGGTGGTGGGCCTGCGCCAGCACAACCGCCAGCACATGCGGCTGGGCGCCGACGCGGGCGGCCGGCTTACGGGGCTGGGGCACGACACCGTCACCCACACTTCGGTGCATGAAGAGTTCGTGGAGCAAACCGGCGTCATCTCGCGAATGATGTACAACGTGCCGAACTCGCAGGTCACCCACCGCGCCTTTCGCCTCAACGTGCAAACGCCCAAGTGGACGCGCGCACCGGGCGAGGCACCGGGCAGCTTTGCGCTCGAATCGGCCATGGACGAGCTTGCCGTGCAGCTGAAGATCGACCCGGTGGAGCTTCGCGTGCGCAACGACGTGATGACCGACCTCGACACGGGCAAGCCCTTCGGCAGCCGCTCGCTCATCGAATGCATGCGCATCGGCGCCGAAAAATTCGGCTGGAGCAACCGCAGCGCGACACCCCGCAGCCGCAGGCAGGGCCACTGGCTCGTGGGCTACGGCATGAGCGCCGCATCGCGCGGCGCGCCGCACCGCGGTGCTTCGGCCAACCTGCTGCTCACGCGCACCGGCCGCAATGTGCGGGCGGTGGTCGAAATGTGCGCGACCGACCTGGGCACCGGCAGCTACACCGTCATTGCGCAAACCGCCGCCGAGGCGCTGGGGCTGCCGCTCGACAGGGTCGAAGTGCAGCTCGGCGATTCGGCGCTTCCGCCCACGCCGGGTTCGGGCGGCTCCTGGGGTGCCAACACTTTTTGTACCGCCGCTCTTGCGGTCTGCGAAGCGGCCAAGCAGCAGTTGCGCGAGAAGGTGAGCCTGCGCTTCGTGCGCGAGCCCAGCGTGGCGGAGCTGCTGCAGGCGGCCCAGCTGAACGAATGGCGCGCCAGCAACACGGCCGTGCCGGGCGCGGACATTGCCACCTGGTCGCACTACGCCTTCGGCGCCAACTTTGCCGAAGTGTGGGTGGACGAAGACCTGGGCCTGGTCCGCGTGCCGCGCTACCTGGCGGCGATTGCGGCCGGGCGCATTCTCAACCCCAAGACGGCGGCGTCGCAGATCATCGGCGGCGTGGTCTGGGGCATCGGCAATGCGCTGATGGAAGAGTCGGTGCTCGACGAGCGCCGCGGCCACTTCGTCACGCGCACCCTGGCCGACTACCACGTGCCCGTGAACGCGGACATCGGCGATGTGCAGGTGCTCTTCGCGCCCGAGACCGACACGCGGGTCAACCGCATGGGCGTCAAGGGCGTGGGCGAAATCGGCATCACCAGCGTGGCCGCCGCCATTGCCAACGCGGTGTACAACGCCACCGGCCGGCGCGTGCGCGACCTGCCCATCACGCCCGACAAACTGCTGACGCCCATCCAGGCATGACGAAGTAGCCGGGAAGAAGCAAACTCGGAGGCCTTGCAAAGAAAAAGGGGCCTCCGATGCAAATCCGCGAACTCGCCACCGGCCTGCAGTTTCCCGAAGGGCCCATCGCCATGGACGACGGCTCGGTGCTGCTGGTTGAAATTGCGCGCGGCACGCTCACGCGCGTGCGGCACGACGGGCTGGTGCAGGTGGTGGCCGACCTGGGCGGCGGCCCCAATGGCGCGGCCATGGGGCCCGACGGCGCGGTGTACGTGTGCAACAGCGGCGGCTTTCGCTGGCACACCGAGGCCGACGGTTGCCACCGCCCCGTGGGCCAGGCCGAAGACTATTCGGGCGGCCGCATCGAGCGCGTGAACCTTTCCACCGGCTATGCCGAGCGGCTGTACGACACGGTCGACGGCGCTGCGCTGCGCGGGCCGAACGACATCGTGTTCGACGCGCAAGGCGGCTTCTACTTCACCGACCTGGGCAAGACGCGCGACCGCGACATGGACCGCGGCGGCGTGTTCCATGGTCACAGCGACGGCAGCGCCGTGCTTGCCGTCGTGCGGCCGGCCATGACGCCCAACGGCATCGCGCTGTCTCCGGACGGGCGCACGCTCTATTACGCGGAAACCGAAGGCGCGCGGCTCTGGGCCTTCGACATCACGGCACCCGGCAGGCTGCGCAAGGACGGCTGGCCCTCGCCGCACGGCGGGCGCATGCTCTGCGCATCGCCCGGCGGGCACTACCAGCGCTTCGACTCGATGGCCGCCGATGCGCTGGGCAACCTTTGCGTGGCCACGCTGCTGCACGGCGGCATCACCATCGTCGCGCCGGACGGCAGCACCTGCGAGCACGTGCCGCTGCCTGATCGCTACACCACCAACATCTGCTTTGGCGGGCGCGACATGCGCACGGCCTACGTCACGCTGTCGGGCAGCGGACGGCTGATTGCCATCGACGATTGGCCGACGCCGGGACTCAGGCTCAACTACCAGGCCTGAGGGTTCGCGCGGTGTGCCGCGCAATCACGGCCTCTTCGTCGGTCTTGAACACCCAGGCGCTCACAGGACTCTCGGGCGTGGTCAGCCGCGTGGCGCCTTCAGCGTTGGCAGCGGCATCCACGTTCACGCCCAGCCAGTCGCATTCTTCGAGAATGCGCTCGCGCAGCGCGGCGGCGTTTTCGCCGATGCCGCCGGTGAACACGATGGCATCGACACCGCGCAGCGCCGCGGCAAGGCTGCCCATGTGCTGAAGCACCTGCTCGACGAAGTGCGTGATGGCTTCGGCGGCCGCAGGCATTTTTGAAGCCTCGAGTTCGCGCATGTCGCTGGACACGCCCGAAAGCCCCAGCAGGCCCGACTCGCGGAACAGCAGCTTCTCGACCTCATCAGCCGACATGCCGCGCGAGCGCATCAGGTACAGCACCACGGCCGCATCGAGCCGGCCGCAGCGCGTGCCCATGGTGAGGCCGTCGAGCGGAGAAAAGCTCATCGTCGTCGCGACCGATCGGCCTTGCGCCATGGCGCACATCGAAGCCCCATTGCCCAGATGCGCAACGATCACGCGTTGTTGCGCGAGCTGCGGCGCATGCTCGGCGAACTGCGCCACGATCGATTCATAAGACAGCCCGTGAAAGCCGTAGCGGCGCACACCCGCATCGTGCAGCGCGCGCGGCAGCGCGAAGCGGCGGTTCACGTCGGGCTGCGTGGCGTGAAAGGCGGTGTCGAAGCACAGCACCTGCGGCACGCCGCTGAAGGCCTGCATGGCGGCGCGCACGCCCGCAAGGTTGTGCGGCTGGTGCAGCGGTGCCAGCGGCTCCAGCGCGGCCAACTCGGCAAGCACCGACTCATCGGCGCGCACCGGCTCCATGAAGCTGCCGCCGCCGTGCACGATGCGATGGCCCACCGCGGCAATGCGGGTGGCGTCGTGCTGGCGGGCGTGCCACTCAAGCAGCGCGGCCAGCGCGCCCTGGTGCGAAGCCTGGTCGCCTTCGAGCGCAGCGTCGTGCAGCATGTCGCCGCTTGCATCGTGCACTCGCAGCCTGGGCTTGAGGCCAGTGCCCAGTCCATCGGCCTGGCCCGACCAGCGCGCAACGGGGAGCGAGCCGCCGCTCTCGGCCGCGTCGAACAGCGCGACCTTGATCGATGACGAGCCGGCATTCAGCGTAAGCAGCGAATCGGTCATGAAAAGAGTGTTGAGGCGGGCCCGTTTTCTCGGAGGATCGTACAAGAAAGCTGGACAACCTTGCTAACGGCACGGCGCTTGCGGCGGCAGACTTGTCTTCGGCTTTACGGCCCCGTTCGCTTGACCCTCAACCTGAGACAAAGGAGTTCTGCATGACCAAGCCACGATATCTTTCCAGGCTGCGGGCGCCCGCCCTGGCCGCGGCGCTGCTCAGCCTTGGCGCTCTTGTGCCTTTGCACGCGGCAGCCAATACCGCAGCGTCGCAGCAAGTGGCGGAGAGCAACCGCCAGTTCATTGCCGATGCGTTCACGCAGTGGCAGCAAGGCGGCAAGACCTTCTTCCAGGACGTGCTGTCGCCCGACGTGGTGTGGACCATCAAGGGCACGAGCCCCGTGGCCGGCACCTACCGCGGCCGGCAAGACTTTCTCGACCGTGCGGTAAAGCCGTTTGCCGACCGGTTGTCGGCGCCCATACGCCCCGTGGTGAAAGACATCTGGGCCAACGGCAACGACGTGGTCGTGCATTGGGACGGCACCACCACCGCGGCCGACGGCGTGCCCTACAGCAACAGCTATGTGTGGATCTTCCGCATGAAGGACAGGCGCGCGAGCGAGGTCATCGCCTTTCTCGACCTGGCGCCTTACGACGACGTGCTCCGGCGAGTGCCCGCCCCAAAGTAGGCAACCCTACGGCCTTGCAGGGGCCGGGTACGCCTGCTGGATGAGCATGCGCAGCGTATCCGCCACGCCATGCCGGCCGCCGCGGCGCCAAGCCAGGTGCAGCTCGACGTCGAAGCCGCTCGCATCCTGCAGCGGCTTGAACACCACGCCGGCATAGCGCAGCCTGTGCGCGGAGTGCGGCACCACCGCCACGCCCACGCCCGCGTTCACCAGCGACAGTATCGAGTGCGTGTGGCTCAGCGTTTGCACCACTTCGGGCGCGACACCTTCGGCGCGCAGCCTTCCGGCCACCAACTCATAGAGGTAGCGCGACTCCGACGGGCAGAACTCGATGAAGGCCTGCCCTTCGAGCGCACCGAGCGGAATCGATTCAAGCTGCGCCAGCGGGTGCTCCGCGGGTATCGCAAGCACAAAGGGCTCGCGGAATATGGCGGCCGATTCGGTAAAGCTGCGCGGCGCAAACGGCCGCACGATGCCCAACTCGATGCGGTCGGCGCCAATGGCCTCGATCTGGTCGGCGGTCTGCATCTCGCGCAGCATCACCTGCACGTCTGGCAGCTGGGCACGCACCGTGGCCAGCAGCTGCGGCAGCATGGTGAAGCTGGCCGCGGGAATGAACCCCATGGTCACGCTGCCGGCATCGGCGCGCATGGCGCGGCGCGCGGCCAGCGTGGCCGCCTGGCTGCGGCGCAGGATGTCTTCGGCCTCTCGCAGAAACACCTCGCCGGCGGGCGTGAGCCGCACGCTGCCGCCCGCACGCTCGAGCAGCAGCACGCCCACTTCATGCTCCAGCAGCTGGATCTGCCGCGTGAGCGGCGGCTGCGTCATGTTCAGCGAGGCGGCGGCGCGGCCGAAATGCAGTTCGGTGGCAACGGCCACAAAGCAGCGGAGTTGGGTGAGCTGGAACACGATTCAAATCTTGAATGGCGGCATCCCATGTATGGATTGGACGCTGTTGCCGGTGGCTCCTAGAGTAGCCGTTCTCCGCGCTTCATCCATTTTCCAATCCTGTATTCGACATGAGTTCTTTCCAAGGCCGCGCGTTGCGCGAGGCACTCAACGGCATCTCCGGCATTCTGGTGACGCCCTTCGACGCCAGCGACGCCATCAGCGTTGCACCGCTCAAGCCGGTGGTCGACCGCGCCGTGCAGGCCGGCGTGCATGTGCTGGTTGCCAACGGCAACACCAGCGAGTTCTACGGCCTGCAGGCGCATGAGGCCGAGCGCATGGTGCATGCCACAGCCGAATGCATTGCGGGCCGCGTGCCCCTGTTGGCCGGCGTGGGCCGCAGCGTTCATGAAGCCTGCGCCCTGGCGCGCGCCTCGCGCCAGGCCGGTGCCGACGCGCTGATGGTGCACCAGCCGCCCGACCCTTTTGTTGCGCCGCGCGGCGTGGTGGCGTACCTGCGAAAGATCGCGGACGCGGCCGATGGCCTGCCGATGGTGCTGTACCTGCGCAACGAGAACATCGGCCTGGCCGCCATCGAGGAGCTGTGCCGCATTCCCGAGATCGTGGGCGTGAAGTGGGCCTCGCCCACGCCGCTGGTGCTGGCCGAGGCCATGCGCCGCACCGCAGACCGCCAGTTGGCCTGGGTGGGCGGCCTGGCCGAGGTGTGGGCGCCGCCCTTCTATGCCGTGGGCGCGCGCGGGTTCACCTCGGGCCTCATCAACGTGCTGCCGGAGCGCTCGGTGGCCATCTACAACGCGCTTGAAGCGGCCGACCATGCGCTGGCCATGCGGCTCATCGGCGAGATGCTGCCCTTCGAAGAGCTTCGCGCGCAAGAAAACAACGGCACCAACGTGACCGTGGTGAAGACCGCACTGCAGTTGATGGGCAACGACTGCGGCGCGACCCGTCCGCCTTCGGCCTGGCCGCTGACGGACCACCAGCACCGGCAGTTGCATGCGCTCATGTCGGGCTGGAACCTGCTGCGCTGATCTCTTGCGGCAGTGCGCGGATTCGAAGTTGCCGCTCTCTCTTTCCTTCTCCATAACTATTAAGGACAAACCAATGAACCATCGCCGATCGCTCCTGGCACTTGCCATGCTTCTTCCGCTCTGCGGCGCCGCCAGCGCGCAGAACTTTCCCGCGCGGCCCATCACCATCGTGGTGGGCTCCAGCGCCGGCAGCGCCACCGACGGGCTGGCGCGCGCCATCGGGCTGGAGCTGACCAAGGAAACGGGCCAGCCCGTGATCGTCGACAACCGGGCCGGCGCCTTCGGCGGCATTGCGGCGCAGTTTGTCGCGCGTGCGCAGCCCGACGGCTACACGGTGTTCATGACCACCAACACCACGCAGTCGGCCAACCCCCACCTGCAGAAAAAGCTCTCGTACGACCCGATCAAGGACTTCGCGCCGGTGTCGCTGCTGACCAAGGGCTATCAGCTGCTGGTGGTCAACCCGCAGGTCAAGGCCAACAACGTGGCCGAACTGGTTGCCGCCGCCAAGGCCGCGCCGGGCAAGCTCAACTATGGCTCGGGCAGTTCGTCCGCGCAGGTGGCCACCGAGCTGTTCCAGCAGATGACGGGCACCAAGTTCAACTACGTGCCCTACAAGGCCAACCCGCCGGCAGTGCTCGACCTGGTGGCGGGCCAAACCGACCTGATGATTGCCGACCTTGCCACCACCCTGCCCCACGTCAAGGCGGGCAAGCTGCGCGCACTGGGCGTGAGCAGCCCCAAGCGCCTGCCGCTGGTGCAGGGCGTTCCGGCCATTACCGAATCGCTGCCCGGCTACGAGTTCGGCTACTGGAACGCGCTCTACGCGCCTGCCGGCACGCCGGCCCCGGTGGTGCAGCGGCTGAATGCGCTCATGCACCGCGCCATCGAAACGCCCGCGGTGCAAAAGCTCGTCGAACAGGCCGGCATGGAGGCTGCGCTCTCCACGCCCGATGAACTGGCGCGCTTCCAGCTGGCGGAGCTCAGCCGCTGGGGGCAGATCATCAAGACCGCGGGCATCGCTGCGGAATAAGTGGCATCGCCTGCGCCAGTTTCCGGTGCAGGCCTTGACAACGCCGCCGCATCATCCAATACTCAACCCAACGGTTAACTATTGGATGAGAGGACACCCCGCATGAAATACCAGGGAAGCTGCCACTGCGGCCGCATCAAGTTCGAGGCCGAGGGCGAGATCACCTCGGCCCTGTCGTGCAATTGCTCCATGTGTCAGCGCAAGGGCACGCTGATGTGGTTTGTGCCGCGCGGCAACATGCAGCTGCTCACGCCCGAAGAAGACACCAGCGTCTACCTCTTCAACAAGCACGTGATCAAGCACCGCTTCTGCCCCGAGTGCGGCATTCACCCCTACGGCGAGGCCAAGGCTCCGTCGGGCGAGCCGATGGCGGCCATCAATCTCCGTTGCATCGAGGGCATCGACCTGCAGGCGGTTCCTGTCACGCAGTTCGACGGGCGATCGGTGTAGGCGCAGCCTGGCTCGGCGCGTGCGTCAGCGTGAAGAGCCCTACATCGACCCGCCCCGACAGAAAGCCCGCCTCGCAGTAGCAGAGGTAGTACTCCCACAGCCGCTTGAACGAGGCGTCGAAGCCCAGCGGCTCGATGGTCGGCCATGCCGCAAGAAAGCGGTGCCGCCATTCGGCGAGCGTGGCGGCATAGCTGGCGCCGAACGATTCGGCGCATTCCAGCGCAAGGCCCGCGCGCGCGGCCTCGGCCTCGAGCGCGTCCACCGAGGGCAGCATGCCGCCCGGAAAGATGAAGCGCTGGATGAAGTCGGGGCTTCGGCGGTACTGCTCGAAGTGCTCGCCCGCAATGGTGATGACCTGCACCACCGCCGTGCCGCCCGGCGCCAGGCTCTCCCGCAGCGTGTCGAAGTACACCGGCCAGTAGCGCTCGCCCACCGCCTCGAGCATTTCGATGGACACGATGCGGTCGTAGCGACCCTGCACGTCGCGGTAGTCCTGCAAGCGCAGGTCGATCTTCGCTGAGAGCCCCTCTTCCTGCACACGCTGCTGCGCATGCGCGAGCTGTTCGGAAGACAGCGTGAGGCCCGTGACCTGCGCCCCGTGCCGCCGCGCCAGCGCGAGTGCGAGTGCGCCCCAGCCGCATCCGATCTCGAGCACCGAGTCGCCGGGCGCCGGTGCAAGCAGCTCGGCAATGCGGTCGATCTTGGCCGCCTGAGCCTTTTCGAGCGATTCGTCGCTTGTGGCGTACAGCGCGCTCGAATAGATCAGGTCGGCATCGAGCCACTGGGCATAGAACGCATTGCCCATGTCGTAGTGGAACGAGATGTTCTGCCGGCTGCCGCGGCGCGTGTTGGCGCGCATGCGGTGAACGGCGCGGCCGAACCATTTCGCGGGCAACGAGGCTTGGAAGACGCGGCCCCAACCGGCCTCGTTGCGAATGCCGAATTCGAGCAGCGCCGTCAAGTCATGGGTCGACCAGTCGCCATCGCGGTAAGACTCGGCAAGGCCGATGTCGCCTCGCAGCAGCATGCGCGCGAGCGGCCGCCAGCGGTGCAGCCTGATGGCGGCATGCGGGCCTGCCGCCGCGCCGCGGCCTTCCACGCGCTCGCCATTGGGCAGTTCCACGGAAATGGCTCCGCAGTGCACGCTGCGCAGCAGGCGCGCCAGCAGCCGGCGCAGCGGCCGACGAATCCAGGACGTTGGAGCAAGCCCCACGGGCGAGCCGAGTGCCGCAGCCTCGAGGCCGCTGGACGTGGAAGAAGTTGAATTGCTCATGAGTCCTTGGTTCCAGCAATGGTGACCGGCTTCGCGGGCGCGGGCGGGCAAGAGCGGAAGCGCGCGCCCTTCACCCACAGCCGCAGCGCCTCCCAGTGAATGGCGGCGATGACCTTGAAGGTCAGCAGCGGATGGGAGAAAAAGGCCAGCGCCAGTGCCGCATCGCCCAGCGGTCGGCGCTGCGCATCCAGGCTCGCGGTGAGCACTGCGCCTTCCGCATCGCGCGCGGTAATGCCGATGCGTAGCCCCTTGCGCTCCGCATCAGGTGGCTCGACGCGAAAGTCGTAGCGCATGTCGAGATCCAGAAACGGCGACACATGAAAGTGCTTGGCGCACTGCTGCGCAATGCGCTCGCCGTGGCGCTCGGCTTCGCTCACCGGAATCAGATAGCTGTGCCTCTGGCCGAAGGTGTTGCTCACCTCGTAGAGCACGGCCTGCAGGCCGCCCTTCGGGTGGCCGCAAAAGTACACGCTGAGCGGATTGAACGCATAGCCCAGGATGCGCGGCATGCTCAGCAGGTGGATGGCGCCGCCCGTGCGCAGGCCCGCGGCATCGAGCTGCCGTTCCACATACCCGCGCAGCGCCATGCCGTCGCCCGCGCCGTAGTCGCTTTCATGCAGGCTGAACAGGTTGAAGCGGTTGAATGAAAAGAGCCGCAGCCTGCGCGAAAGCGCCGGCAGTTCGTCGACGTCCACCAGCAGCGAGAACACGCGGTAGCCCAGCCGGTGGCGCGCCGGGCGCAGCCGCTGGTGCATCACGCGGCCGAGATAAAGGGCGGAGCCTTGCTTCAAGCAGCCTCCGCCGCAGCGGCGGGACGCAGCTTGATGCGGCCCGATTCGTTCGGCACAGTCCACGGGCGGCGCACGCCCCCCAGCGCCTCGGCCACGGCCAAGCCGGCCTGCAACCCGTCTTCATGGAAGCCCGATCCGAAGTAGGCCCCGCAGAACCAGGTGCGGCGCTGCCCCTGCAGCGACCAGAGTTCGTCCTGCGCACGCATGGCGGCCGAGTTGAACACCGGGTGCTCGTACACCTCGCTGCCGATCAAATGCTCGCGCGCCGGCTCGTGCACGGGGTTGAGGGTAAGAAAGAGCGGCGTGCTTTCCGGAATGCCCTGCAGCCTGTTCATCCAGTAGGTCACGCACAGCGCGCCGCCGCGGCTGCGATCGGCCAGATAGTTCCAGCTGGACCACACCGCGCGGCGTTTGGGCATGAGGCTTGGGTCGCTGTGCAGCACGGCGCGGTTGCGGCTGTAGCCGAAGGCGCCGAGCAGCCGCGTTTCGGCGCTGCTTGCGTCGGGCAACAGGCGCAGCGCCTGGTCGGCGTGGGTGGCCAGCACCACATGGTCGAAACGCCTTGGCGCGCCCCCGCCTTCGGTCAGCACAAGAACGGAGTCGGCCTCGCGCCGCACCTGCACGGCGGCAGTGTCCAGCCGCAGCCGGTCGCCCATGCCGTGGGTGAGCCGCTGCACGTAGCGCACGCTGCCGCCCGCCACGGTGCGCCACAGCGGCCGGCCGCCAAGATTGAGCAAGTGGTGGTTCTCGCAAAAGCGAACGAAGGCCTCGGTCGGGTAGTCGCCGATGCGCGCGGCGGGGGTCGACCAGATGGCCGCCGCCATCGGGTACAGGTGGTCTTCCCTGAAGGCCTGGCCGTAGCCTCGCGCATCAAGGTAGCAATCGAGCGGCAGCAAGCCGTATTGCGCCGCATCGCCCGGCGCCTGCCGGTAAAAGCGCACCAGGTCGTACAGCATCGACCAGAAACGCGGACTTGCCAGGTTGCCGCGCTGCGCGAACAGGCCGCCCAGGCCGCTGCCCGAATACTCGAGCGCGCCGTTGTCCAGGCTCGCGGCAAAAGACATCTCCGCAGGCTGCGTTGCCACGCCCAGGTGCGCGAACAATGCCGTGAGGTTCGGGTAGGCCGATTCGTTGTAGACGATGAAGCCCGTGTCGACCGGGGTCACCCCCGCCCCGCTCGAGACCTGCACGGTGTTGCTGTGGCCGCCGGGCCGGTTGTCGGCCTCGTAGAGCGTGACCCGGTGCCGCTGCGACAGCAGCCAGGCGGCCGAAAGCCCCGAAATGCCGCTGCCGATGACCGCAATATCGAGCGCCGGCCCGCCAGGAGCCTGGATGTGCGGCGCGGGCGTATCGGAGGCTGCTGCAATCGTCATGGGGGCTCCGGAAAAGAAGATGTGCCAACTTGTACGCGGCCCGGGCCGGTTTGGATTTGCCCCTATTACAAAGAACCGCTGTGATCTAATGCCGCCGGCGGTGCGTAAGAGCAGCATGAACACCGTCCGACAAACCACGGCACCGGTCTCCTCGCGCGTTCGACCGCGAGCGCCTTGGCTGTCGATCGTGACACTGCATCAAGGCCGGGACGCGATGCCGACAAGCGAAGAACTCAACAACCTGGCCCAGGCAGTGGCCCGCAACGGCGACCGGCAAGCCTTTGCCGCGCTGTTCAAGCATTTCGCGCCGCGCGTAAAGTCTTACCTGATACGGCTCGGCACCTCCGAAGGGCTGGCCGAGGAACTGGCGCAGGAAGCCATGGTGAGCGTCTGGCGCAAGGCGCCGAGCTTCGACCCCGCCCTTGCCAATGTTTCGACCTGGATCTTCACCATTGCGCGCAACCTGCGGGTGGACCATTTCAGGCGCATTGGCAACCGCACGACCGATGCGGAGGAGCTCGACGGCGACGACATGCCCGACACGCTTCCCCAGCCGGACGAACTTTTGCTGACGCGGCAGCGCGAAGCCGGCGTGCGCGCGGCCATGGCGCAATTGCCAGACGAACAGGCGCAGGTGCTGCGCCTGTCTTATTACGAGGAGCAGCCGCACTCGCAGATCGCAAAGGCGCTGGGCCTTCCGCTCGGCACCGTCAAGTCGCGCGTGCGCCTGGCCGTTCGCCATTTGCGGCGACTGCTCGATGGACTCGAACCATGACGACGATTCAACATCACCCAGACGACGAGTTGCTGCTGGCCCATGCGGCGGGCAGCCTTGACCGCGGCCATTCGGTGGTCGTTGCCAGCCATGTCGAGAACTGCGCGCATTGCCGCGAACGCATGCGCGTGTTCGAGGCCGTGGGCGGCGCGCTGCTGGACGAACTGCCGCCCGCAACCATGGCACCCGATGCGCTCGCGCGCACGATGGCGGCCATCGACGCATCGCCCAAACCCCTTGCCGTGCCCGTGCAGGCACCGCACCCCGTGCTTCCGCCCGGCATGACCTGGCCGCGCTCGCTTACGGGGTGCCCTGCCACCCGCTGGCGCTGGCTGGGCCCGGGCATGCGCTGGAGCCGCGTGACCCTGCCCGACGATCCGGCGGCGAACGTCTTTCTGCTGCGCATTGGCGCGGGCAAGAACCTGCCGATGCACACGCACAGCGATTCCGAGCTCACGCAGGTGCTCTACGGCACCTTCCACGACGGGCGCGCGCTGTTCGGCCCGGGCGATTTCGACGAGGCGGACGGCAGCTTTCACCACCAGCCGGTGGTGCAGGCGGGCGGTGAATGCATCTGCCTTGCCTCGGTGCGAGGCCGGGTGCTGTTCAACGGGGTGGTGGCACGCACGCTGGGCGCGCTGGTGGGCATGTAGCGGGCCGCGTCAGCGGCTCACAGCCAAAGTCACCTTGGCCGCCACTGCAGCCGAAACCGCGGTGACGAAAGTGCCCCAGCACAGGTCGGCGATGGTCACGGTCCATGACCAGTCTTTCAGCGTGGCCTGGTTGGTCAAATCGTAGGTGGCGTAGGCCATGAGCCCGAGCAGCGCACCCAGCCCCAGCGATGTGAGCCAGCGGCCGCTGCCGAGCGCGGGCGACACGGCAAACACCACCACGCCAGTCAGGTAAATCGCATAGAACGCCGCGGCCGGCCCCAGCGAAAAACGCTCCAGCATCAAGTGGCCAAGCGCCGGCCGATAGAGCCGGTCGGCCATGACGGTCAGCCAGATGGCATCGAGCACCAAAAAGACCACGGCCGACGCCGCATAGGCGATGGCGAATTGCCGGATGGACATGAATGTTTCTCTCTGTTGGTTGAATAAAAGACCGTCGCATCACTTGAGGCGATAGACCAGTTTGCGCCCACCGTCGACCATCGAGTCGAGCCCGACCCATTCGCCCTGCGCCGAATACCAGACGTCGATAGGCTGCGCCGGGCCATCGATGCGCCAGCGCGTTGCCGCCACCTGCCGGCCACGTACCTCGACCGTGCCGCCGCCGGCGCGGCTGACCTGCACGTTCTCACTGCGGCCGGTCTGCGCATTGAGCAGGCGCGGCTGGCGCTGGATGGCGGGGTTCCAGTAGGCAAAGCTCATGACGCAGCCCTTGAGCGCCTGGCGGCCCGCGTCGGTGACCACGGCGAGCCCGTCGCCTTCGGCTTCGGTCCGAACGCGGCTGGCCTTGCCGTCGTCATCGGTCGTGGCGGTCAATTCGCTCAGGCAATCTCCGCGCCATTTCTCGACGGCGCGATGGCGGTAGCGGTACACGGTGAGCCCCAGCAGCTTGACGGTAAAGCTCGCCTCGCTCACCACGCTGCGGGCTTCTTCGGTGCCGCCGATGCTGAAGCGATGCTCGCCGATGGGCTTGTCATCGAGGAACACGCTGAAGGTCGAGTCGCCGGCCGGCGCCGCTGCGGCGGGCGAAGCCGCCGGCGCACAGGCAAGGCACACCATTGCGCCGTAGCAAGCTGTTTTCATCGGGGTTTCCCACGCTGAGGGCCGGGCACGAAGGCGTTGGTGCGCGCGATGTAGTCGCGGTAGGCCGGACGCCGTTCGGCGATGTCCTTCTCGAGCAGGCTCACGCCGGACACCTTCAACAGAAGCACCGTCATGAGCACCGGCGACACCGCAGCCCAGGCACCGCCCCACCCGGCTCCGGCCATGGCCATGAGCCACAACCCCCACCAGACAGATGCTTCCCCAAAGTAGTTGGGATGCCGCGTGTAGCGCCAGAGGCCGCGGTCCATGACCTTGCCCCTGTTCGCCGCGTCGGCCTTGAAGCGCGCCATCTGCGCGTCGCCGATGCTCTCGAACGCAACGCCGAACAGCGCCAGCCCAATGCCTGCTGCATCGAGCATGTTCAGCTCGCGCGCTGCCGACATGCCGGCGAGGAAAGGGGCAGAGACAATCCACGCCAGCACAGCCTGCAGGCCGAACACCAGGTACAGGCTCTTGAATCCGAAGTTCGGTTGGTTGCGTTCGCGGATCTGGCGGTAGCGCCGGTCTTCGCCATGCCCCCAGTTGCGCCAGTTGATGAAAGCGCTGAGCCGCAAGGCCCACACGGTGGCGATCAGCAGCATGCACAGGCCCCGCGGCACCGCTTGCGGCGGCAGCAGAAGGAAGTACATGGCCGCCGCGGCCAGGATGCAAAGCGACCAGACGCGATCGATCAGGCTGGCGTCGCGCCGTGCCAGGCTGGCGAGCCAGGTTGCGAATGCCAGGACGGCGGTTGTCCCGAGTCCGGCCAGGGCCACCGTCATGAGGCTCGTGTTCTCACCCATGGCTCGTCTCCGGAACGCCGACGCCGTCGAAGCGAATCGAAAGCCGCATCAGCACCGGCATGAGCACCGCCCAGACCACAGCCAGCGTGAGCAGCGCGGGCTCAGGATGCACAAACTCGGCGCCGCCAAGCCGCACGCCCGAAGCGAACGACAGCGGGCCGAGAACAGCGCCGAGCACGCATGCCAGCCATGGCCGCGCGCGCAGCCACCGCATCGTCACGTTCAGCGCAATGGCGAGCAGCCCCCATAGCGCCACCAGCCAGTAAGGGGCCAGGTACGGCACAGGCTGCCCCGACGGATAGACCACATGGCCCTGCAGGACGACCGCCGTCTCGATGACGAACCCCACGGCGCAAGCCACCGCGACGAGCCGCGCTTCGCGTGCCGGCCGGGCCGAAACGAGAAGATGCCACCCGATGGCCGCCGCAACGCAGGCCGTGCCCGCAAGCGGCAACTGGTGTGCCGCGCCCAGCACGGCCGCAAACCACGCCAGCTGGAAGACGGCCAGGTTCGACAGCTGGACGGCGCGCGTGGGCCCGTTCATGCGCGCCGCTCGAAAAGGTAATGGCTCACCCACCACCGCTGGCCGCTCTCATAGCCGAAAAGCTCGGCCACCGACATGAAGAAGAGCCGCCAGCGCATCCACCACAGTTCGGCATCGGCGCCGTAGGTTCTTCTGAAGAGCGGAAACAGCATCATGCGGCGCCCGTCCATGTTGGTGAGCCACGCTTCGGCGGTGCGCTGGTAGTGCGTGCCGTCCCAGCGCCATTGGCGCAGCACCCGCAGGTCGTCCTGGCAGCGCAGCGCCAGGCTGTCGCCAGGCATCATGCCGCCCGAGAAAAAATGACGGCTCATCCAGTCGCTCGCATCGCGTTCCTCGAAGGCGTAGGGCGCATCGCGGTGCGCAAACACATGCATGAAGAAGCGGCCCTCGGGCCGCAGCCAGCGAGCCACGTTGGCAAAGGCGCGCGGCCAGTTGCGCAGGTGCTCGAACATCTCGACCGAGACGATGCGGTCGAACCGGTCGGCCGTGTAGAACTCGTTGAAGTCGCGTGTGACGACGCGAACGTTGTGCAGCCCGCGCCGCGTGGCCTCCACCTCGATGTACTCGCGCTGCGACTGCGAGTTGGACAGCGCCGTGATGCGGCTCGCCGGGTAGCGCTCGGCCATCCACAGCGTGAGCGAGCCCCAACCGCAGCCGAGCTCGAGCACGTCCTGCCCGTCGCGCAGGTCCGCGCGCTCGCAGGTGGCCTCCAGCGCGGCCGATTCGGCCTGCATCAAGGTCTTTGCGCCTTCGGGCCAGAAGCAGCTGCTGTACTTGCGGTGATGCCCCAGCACGGCGCCGAAGAAACCGGCCGGCACTTCGTAGTGCTGTTCGTTGGCTTTCTCGGGCAAGGGCGCCAGCGGGGCGGCGCGCATCTCGCGCAAGAAAATCTCGGTGAGGTCCGCGGTTTCTTCCGCGGCGCCGCCTTCGAGCTCGGCCAGCCTGGCCCTCAGCAGGCGCCGGATGCCCAGCCGCACGAGGGTGTCGGGCACCAGGCCCCGCTCGACCGAGCGAATGGCGGCTTCAGTGGTTTGCGGCATGCGCGTGAATCCTTGTTCGCGGCGGCGGAAAGTGCCGCCTGCCGCTATACGCGGGAATCCTCGGGTTGGATCTGCAGCCGCGCGGGGAAACTGAAACAATGCAGCCACCATGGACGGCCTCGATCTCATCAAAACATTCCGCGAAGTGGCGTTCCGGCGCAGCTTCTCCCGTGCAGCCATTTCGCTGGGCATGTCGAAAGCCACGGTCAGCCGCTATGTGGCCGAGCTCGAGGAGCGCAGCGGCGTTCGGTTGCTCAACCGGTCCACCCGTTCGCTGAGCCTGACAGATGCGGGGCAGGTGCTGCTCGACCGCAGCGCCGAACTGGTGGCCATGGCCGAGAACACGCTGAACGACCTGCAGGCCCATGGCTCGCACCCGCGCGGCCGCCTGCGCATGAGCGCGCCGCACGGGCTGATTGCGGGCTGGCTGTCCGACGTGATTGCCGAATTCATCAAGCTCTACCCCGAGGTGTATGTCAGCCTGGTGTTCACCAACAGCGAGATCGACCTGATCGAGGAAGGCATCGACATTCACCTGACCGGCGGGCGCATCGACGACATGAACCTGATCGTGCGGCGGCTGGTGCCGTTCGACATGGTGGTGTGCGCAAGCCCCGGCTATTGGGCGCAGCGCGGCATTCCCAAGGTGCCCGAGGACCTGGCCCGCCACGACGTGCTGAGCTATTCGGCAAAGCCCACCACCCACCTGCCTTTCGAGACCAAGGGCAAGCCGGTCGAAGTGCAGGTGCACAGCCGCATGGAGGCCAACGACGCGGTTGCGCTCATCGAGCTGGCGCTGCGCGGCGCGGGGGTGGCCTATGTGCCCGAGCCGCTGGCGCAGTCGCACCTGGAGCGCGGCGCGCTGGTGCCGGTGCTGCGCGAGCACATGCCGAAGGACCATTGGCTTTACGCGGCCTATTCGCAGCGCCGGCACAACAGCGCCGCCATGCGCGCGATGCTCGACTTTCTCGAGCAGTCGATGGGGCCGGCCGGCGAGCCGCCGGTGCTGCCGCCCATTCCGCCGCTGACGGCGGTGGTGCCGACCGCATGCAATCTTTCGGCGCCGCGCAAGGCTGCCGGCGCTCCCGCGCCTGTGGCCAAAAAGAACAAGTCGCCGGCCGAAGAAGAATTGCTGAACCCTTTCTTCGGACGCTGAGCGGGCTGCAGTCGTGTTGCAATCGCATGTTTTCAACGTGCAGGCAGCCGACGCATGAGGACCTCTTCTTCCCCTTCGCCTTCTTCTTCCCTTCTGGTTCGCGCTCCGGTGCCGGAAGACTACGCCGGCTGGAAGCCGCTATGGGACGGCTACAACGCCTTCTACGAGCGCGAGGGCCCCACGGCGCTGCCGGAAGAGATCACGCGGGTAACGTGGCAGCGCTTCTTCGACGCCTACGAGCCGGTGCATGCGCTGGTGGCCGAGCGCGATGGCCGGCTGGTGGGGCTGACGCACTACCTCTTTCACCGCAGCACCACGCGCATCGAGCCGAACTGCTACCTGCAGGACCTGTTCACGCTGCCTTCGGAACGCGGCCGCGGCGTGGGGCGCCAGCTGATCGAAGGCGTGTACGCGCATGTGAAACGCGTGGGCGCGCACCGCGTGTACTGGCAGACGCACGTCACCAACACCGCGGGCCGCATGCTCTACGACAAGATGGCCTCGCACGACGGATTCATCGTGTACGGCACGCTCGTCTGATCGCCTGAAAGTCAGTACTTGATGGTGACGCCGGCTTTCACGCCGTTGTTGTTCTTGCCGTCGCTCAGCACGCCGCCCGTGAGCGACACATTGCCGCCGGTGCTCGCACCGAGCGAGTAGGTCGGCCGCGGCGTGGAGGTGTCGGTGCCTATGTAGGTGCCGCTGCCGTCGGGCCGCTCCACGCCAATGGTGGCGCCCTTGGTGTAGGCCGAGGTTTCGGTGGGGTTCACGTTCGGCGCCACGTAGATGGTGCCCTTGTCGTCGCTGTCGACCGGCACCCTCACGGGCTCCGCCACTGCGGTAACGGCCACGCACCACGCGGCCACGCTCACGCTTGCAAAGATCCATTTGCTCATGGCCCCATCCTGCGGGCTCGGCGGCGCCGCGCCTGTAGGACGAGAGGCAGGCCTGCCCGCATCGGCAGGCGATTTGTCATGGTTCGCACCAGCACGCGCGGGGCGTTTGTCTCCCCGGAAAAGGGGCGCACCGCTCATGTCCGCATGTGACGCAATTTTTACATTGGCTCCACGGCAAAAAAACGCTTGCAGTCCGGTCCGGACACCAGGCGACGCCTCCGTTGGCAGGTCACCGGGGGAACACGCCGCCAAAAGGTAGAGCCATGAACAGAATTTTTCGAACCCTCTGGAATCCTTCGCTCGGCGCATGGGTGGCGGCACCCGAAGTTTCGCGCGGCCACGCCCGGCTAGGCCGCGGCGGCGGCAATGTCGAAGGACGCAGCCGCGCAGGCCCGATGGCCGACCTCCGCCTGCACGCGATCGCCCTGTCTGTGCTGCTGCTGGGCGCAGCCCTGGCCCTGCCCGCGGGCGCGGCCGGCGGCACCGGTGGCCAGCCCGTGGGTGACGCCACCCTGCACGCCGGCGACGGCGGCAGTGACGGCCAGGGCGGCACCGGCGGGCTCAACGACACCAGCGTCAACGCCCGCGGCGGCGATGGCGGCGCCTCCACCGAGAGCGGTCCCACCGCCGGCAGCGCCGCCGACATCGGCAGCTTCGGCGGCGCCACTCCCGGCGCGGGCGGTGCCGCCGGTGCCTCCACCACCGAGGTTTCGCCCGGCGTGTGGCAGGGCGACGCCGGCATCGCCGGCCAGTCCCAGGCCAGCGGCAACGGCTATGGCGGCGGTGGCGGCGGCGGCCAGATCGGCAACGCCATGAGCCCGGCCACCACCGCAGCCACCTTCTCCGCCACCGGCGGTGCGGGCGGTGCCGGCGGTAACGGCTACTGGGCCGCGGGCGGCGGCGGCGCAGGCGGCCACGGCGCCACGCTGCTCGACCCCCTGGCCGATGTCGCT
>NZ_JBBCBV010000006.1:0-82441 GCF_037204045.1 Variovorax sp. CCNWLW225
TGAAGCCCTCGGGCTCACAAAGCGGGTGGGTCAGTATTCGATGGAAATCTCGGGTCAGAGATCGGTGGAATTCAACACTCGGCAGTGCGCACAGTCGCACGGGCTCACTATGGACGATACCGTGAGACGCACCACAACTGGGTGATCCCTCGCTTTCGGGCGGAGGCCGCTCGTGCGCAACTTCGGGCAATCGCTTCAGCCGCCGAGTCAGCTCTGAGTTGAGCTTTCACACCCGCCGCCAATTTTATCCGGGTAATATAGCTTGATGATAGGGGAGAAAAACAGTGTTGCATGAAGAAGGAAATTGGCGGCGGAACCGACCACCATTTCCCAGCTCCTACAAAAGGCGAAATCGGCTGGGTTCCTCATTTGCCCGACGAGCGATGGAGCCAAGTCGTTGATTTCAAAAGAATCAGGGTTCCATTCCCAGTGAAAAAAGTTCCAAGCCCAGTGAAAACCGACACCTGCCGACAGCTTTGGCTATCGCCTCGATAGAAACTTAGGGGGAACCCTTGGCTTAGCACTCCCTCTAATCGAGTGCTAATATGCCCAATACAAAGGAGTTTCCCCTGATGACCACGCTGTCTGGAGCCTCTGCCAACCAGCTCGCCGTCGCCAATCCATGGTCGATGGTGCCGCCGCTGGGCAACCTGGATGCTTATATTTCGGCCGCCAACCGCCTGCCGATGCTCACGCTCGAAGAAGAGCAGGGCTTCGCACGCCGTTTGCGCGACAACAACGACCTCGAAGCGGCCGGTGCGCTGATCCTCTCGCACCTGCGCCTCGTGGTTTCCATTTCCCGCCAGTATCTGGGTTACGGACTGCCTCACGGCGACCTGATCCAGGAGGGCAATGTCGGTCTCATGAAGGCCGTGAAGCGTTTCGACCCCGACCAGGGCGTGCGGCTCGTGAGCTACGCCATGCACTGGATCAAGGCCGAGATTCACGAGTACATCCTGAAGAACTGGCGCATGGTCAAGGTCGCGACGACCAAGGCCCAGCGCAAGCTGTTCTTCAACCTGCGCTCGATGAAGCAGGGCTTCAAGGCCGACTCGGCCGCGGCCGACAACGGCACGCACCGCGACACGCTGAGCCCCGACGAGGTGTCGCAAATGGCGACCCGGCTCAACGTCAAGCCCGAAGAAGTGCTCGAAATGGAAACCCGCCTGTCGGGCGGCGACGTGCTGCTCGACCCGGGTCCGTCGGACGACGGCGATGAAGCCTTCGGCCCGATCGCCTACCTGGCCGACGCCACGCAGGAACCGACCGCCCTGCTCGAATCGCAGCAGCGCGACCGGCTCTCGAGCGACGGCATTGCCACCGCGCTCGAGGCGCTGGACGAGCGCAGCCGCCGCATCGTGGAAGAGCGCTGGCTCAAGGTCAACGACGACGGTTCGGGCGGCATGACGCTGCACGACCTGGCAGCGGTGTACGGCGTGAGCGCCGAGCGCATTCGCCAGATCGAAGTCGCGGCCATGAAGAAGATGAAGAAGGCGCTGGCCGACTACGCGTAAGGCTCGCTCGGCTCTTCGCCCAGAAAAAAGCCCGGCCATGCCGGGCTTTTTTCATTCATTCACGCCTGCTTCGAAAGGGTTCGCAGCGCGCGCTTGGCGATGTACCGGGTTGCCGGCGTGTCCGACTCGTCGGTCCAGCGGGTGCAGAGCCGGTCGACCCACTCCGGCTGGGTCTTGCTCGCGTCGTTGAGCCAGTTGGCCACCGAGTTCTGCACATAGCGGCTGGGGTCGGCGCGCAGCGGCTCGATGAGCGGCAGCGCGCGCCAGGGCTCGGCCTTGAGCGCCTCGATCTGCGCGCACCACACGCCGCGCGGGCGCGTGAGCTCGCTGGCAAAGCGGCGGATGTTCGGATCGGCATCGGTCGCCCATGGCTGCAGCAGCGCCAGCGACTCGTCGAGCGAGGCAATGACCGCTTCGCGCACCGCCATCCAGGCGATTTCGCGCACGCCGAAGTGCGAGTCGGCGGCAAACCGGCGCACCGCCTGCAGCTGCGCCGCCAGCGGCAAACCGGAAAGCGCGACCCACTGCGCGGCCCAGCAGCGCGCCACGTCGCTGGCGTGCGTGGCCAGCCGGTGCGCGACGGCATCGCGCTCGGCATGCAGCGCCGCCAGGTCGTAGAGCGCACGCGCAATGTGGCCGTGCCGCTGCATCGGCTTGAAGGCGCCGAGCATCGCGAGCGTGTCGACCAGCCGCTCGCTTGCCGGATCCAGGCCGATATGGCCCGCCACGCTGCGCGCCAACTGCGGCAGCTCCAGCGCCAGGAATTCGTTGAGATTGACGGTCTCGAGCAACCCGTCGTTCAGTGCGCGCAGCACTTCGGGCGGAATGAGCGCGATGCGGAACGCGCCCTTTCGCGTTTTCAGGTGATCGACCGGGGCGAAGGCAACGGCAGCAGCGTCCATCGGCCGATTCGATGCCTGGTCAGGCCTTGAGCAGCGCCTTCACGTCGGACACCATCGGCGCCACGCCGGTGCCGTAGCGTGCGTAGAGGCGCACGCGGCCTTCGGTGTCGTAGACGAAGCTGGCCGCCGAATGGTCCATCGAGTAGCTGGTCGGGGTCTTGCCCTCGACCTTCTTGTAGTAGACCTTGAAGTCCTTGGCGGTCGCGGCGAGCTGCTCGGGCGTGGGAATCAGCGCGACGAAAGCCGGATCGAACGCGCCCATGTAGGCCTTGAGCACTTCGGGCGTGTCGCGCGCCGGATCGACCGTGACGAACACCACCTGCAGCTTGTCGCCGTCGCTGCCGAGCTGCTGCTTGACCTGGGCCATTTCGGTCATGGTGGTGGGGCACACATCGGGGCACTGCGCGTAGCCGAAGAACAGCACCACCACCTTGCCCTTGAAGTCGGCCATGGTGCGGACCTTGCCGTCGGCGTCTTTCAGCGAGAAGTCCTTGGCGTAATCAGCGCCGGTGATGTCCACCGCGTTGAAGCTCGGCTTGGGTTCGCTGCAGCCCGAAAGCCCCAGGCCGAGGGTGGCGGCAGCACCCGCCCACCCTGCACTGCCGATGATCAACTTGAGAGCATTTCGCTTGTTCATGGATACGGACATTTCGATCAGCGGAGATAGTGGTCGACGAGCAATGCCGCGAACAGCACGCTCAGGTGAATGAGCGAAAACCGGAAGGTCTTGCGCGCCAGCGCGTCGGAGTAATTGCGCCAGAGCGCAAAGGCATAGCTCGTGAAACCGATGCTCACGCCCACCGCCACGGCCAGGTAGAGCCAGCCGCTCATGCCGTAGATGAAAGGCATCAGGCAGGCCGCGAACAATATGAAGGTGTACAGCAGCACCTGCAGCCGCGTGAACTCGTTGCCGTGCGTCACGGGCAGCATCGGCAGCCCGGCCTTGCGGTAGTCCTCGACACGGTAGAGCGCCAGCGCCCAGAAATGAGGCGGCGTCCACAGGAAGATGATGAGGAACAGGATGAGCGCCTCGGGGCCGACCTCGCCGGTCATGGCGGCCCAACCCAGCACCGGTGGCATCGCGCCCGAGGCGCCGCCGATCACGATGTTCTGCGGCGTCAGCGGCTTGAGGATCACGGTGTAGATGACGGCGTAGCCGACGAAGGTCGCAAAGGTCAGCCACATGGTGAGCGGGTTGACCTTGAACCACAGCAGCGCCGAGCCGGCCACGCACAGCAGCGCGGAGAACACCAGGGCCTGCAGGTCGCTGAGCTGCCCGCGCGCGGTGGGCCGCCAAGCGGTGCGCTTCATCTTGGCGTCGATGCCCTTCTCGACCAGGCAGTTGAACGCCGCCGCCGCACCCGCGACGAGCCAGATGCCGGCGCAAGCCAGCAGTGCGCGCTGCACGTCGGGCCATGTCGGGGCACCGGGTACGGCCAGCACCATGCCGATGAGGGCACAGAAAACGATCAGCTGCACCACGCGCGGCTTGGTCAGCGCATAGAACTGGCGCAGCACATTGGCGGTGCTCGCCTGTTCCACGGAAATCGGCGTGCTCACGCGGTAGCCCCCCTCTGGTTGTCTTGCAGGGCGCCGGGCGCCTTGTCCTTGTTGTGTACGGTGGCGGCCGCGGTCCCGCGGCGGCTTTCGCAGATTGCCCAGGTCAGCACCACCGCCAGCGCAGCGGCGCCGCCCGTGTGCAGCACGGCGGCGGCGAGCGGCCAGCCGAGCAGCACGTTGCCCAGACCGGTGGCAAGCTGCAGCAGGGCCAGGCCCGCGAGCCATCCGGCTTGCGGCCGCAGCGGCTCGATGCGGCGCAAGCGCCACGCGAGCACACCCAGCGCGGCAAACACCGCGTAGGCCATAAGCCGGTGCGCATAGTGAATGGCGGTGAGCGCCGAGAAATCGAGCGGCGCGCCGCTGCCGGTCACGCCAAGGTGGCGCCAGATTTCGAAGCCCTGCGCAAAGTTCATCGGCGGCCACCAGCTGCCTTGGCAGGTCGGAAACTGGGTACACGCCAGCACAGCGTAGTTGGTGCTGACCCAGCCGCCGAGTGCAATCTGCAGCAGGAGCAATGCAGAAGTGGCAAGCAACCCGTTGCGCAATGCGGGCGATACGGCAGTGGGCAGCCGGTCCGCAGCGGCCTGCCGATAGCGCACGGCCTGGATGCACAGCAGCACTAGCAGCACCACGGCGCCCAGCAGGTGAAGCGTGACGATGGCGGGAAAGAGCTTCCAGGTCACGGTGAGGGCGCCGAATGCGCCCTGCAGGCAGACCCAGACCAACGTTACCGCCGGCCACCATGCGCTGAGGGTGGCGTGTTCGCCCTCAGCCGGCACGGGCAGGCGGCGCTGGCGCCGCCGCACGACCCAGGTGGCCCCTGCGAGCACGAGGATGAGCACGCCCACCCCGGTGGCGAGGTAGCGATGGACCATCTCGACCCATGCCTTGCTGTGCGTGACCGGGCCGGTCGGCTGGGCCGACTGCGCCATTGCAATTTCGTGGCGCGCACCGACGGGGCTCGCGTTGCCGTAGCAGCCGGGCCAGTCAGGGCAGCCCAGGCCCGAATCGGTGAGCCGAGTGAAGGCGCCGAAGAGCGTGAGGTCGAAGGTGAGAAACAGCGTGAGCACGGTGAGTGCGTGCAGCCGGCGCGCCGGACCGGCGCCGGCATTGCGGCGCCACACCCACACCAGCGGGCCGAGCGCGATCAGCACGCCGGCCGCCATCAGCCAGGCGATCGGTGTGAGGTCGTAGAGCGAGCCGGTGTCCATGCGGTGTCAGCGGCCGGGTTCGTCCCAGGAGGCGGAAGCGCGCAGCAGGCGGTCGAGGTCGCGCTTGGCGCGGCTGGCACCCTTGGCATCCATGCCGGCCGGAAAACGCATCATCCAGTTGCCCATGGGATCGACCACGTACAGGTGCTCGGGCAGGGAATGGCCTTGAACCGGCGCAAACCACTGGGCAAGCTGCTCAGCAGGCACGCGCAGCACGGTGGCGCCGCGCAGGCCGTTCTCCAGGCGCGCGGGCACGGGGGCCGCGTCGCTCACGAGCCAGACGCGGTCGAGCCGGTCTTTTTCGCGGCCCAGGCTTTCGCGCAATTGGCGCTGCAGGTAGAGCTGTTGCTCGCACAGCGCATTGCAGGCCGCGTCGGCCACCGCAACCAGCAGCCACTGCCCCTTGAGCGTGGCAACGTCGACCGGCGCGCCGTTGCGGTCGGTGGCGGTGAGCGCCGGCAGCACGCGCTGCGGATCGATGAGCTCGCCATAGACGCTGCGGCCTTCGGGCCGGATCACGTAGTAGGTGAAGTAGGACGCGATGACGGGCGCGGCGCACATCAGCATCACGGCAATCATTTTCCAGCGCCCGACGACCGTGCGGCGGCCCTCGGCGCCGTCGAGTGCCTGGTTGGGCGACGGCATCGAGTGCACCGTCAGGCCCAGGGGTTCGTCAGAGGCTGCTTGCATCGTGTGTGCGGCGCCTGGAGCGGCGGAAGGGGGCAATGAATTGGAACCAGACATAGAGGATGACCACGAGGGCTGAGAGCCCGAACCACTGGAATGCATAGCCGTAGTGCTTCTCCAGACCCAGTGCGGGGGCCGGCCAGTCGCGCTGCAACCCCTCGGAAGCGGGGCCGACCTGCTGGAGCGACACGTCGGTGCGCAGCGGCAGCTTGGTTTCGGCGCGGAACGCTTCCAGGTCGAGATTCTGCCGGATGGGCGAAGACCCCTCGCCCTCCGGTGCCGAGGCGGCGGCCGTCGGCTTGCCGAGTTCGAACAAGTGGCCGGGCGGAGGCTCGATCAGGCCGGTGACTTCGACAATGCCCACCGGCGTCTCGACCGCGCCCAGTTGCGTGCGGTCATTGAAATTGCGCTGCACCCAGCCGCGCTGCACCATCACGGCCTGGTCGCTGCCTTCGAGGGCGAACGGGGTCAGCACATAGAAACCGGGCACGCCGTGCATCTGCCGGTTGTCCAGGTAGACCGTCTGCGGCGTCAGCCAAAGGCCGCGCAGCCGCACGGGCCTATGAAGCGCGCCGGCCGGCGCTTCCAGTGCGAGAAATTCGGCCTGGCTGAGCGGCGGCTTCTGCTTCTGGGCTTCGATCTCGGCCTGCAGCGCCTCCTTCTGCGCTGCGCGCGAAAGCTGCCACCGGCCCAGCGACACCGTCGCGGCCAAGGTCAGCACGGCAGCCAGCGTAACCAGCAGGAAACGGCCTCGCCTCGGCGCCCTGGCGGCGGGTTGCAGGGGTTCCGGCGTCACTGGAAGGGATGAGGCGCGCGGCCGATAATCGAGGTCATGAAATACTTCGTCGCCCTGGCTTTCGTGGGCATCTTCGCGAGCCTTGCCTTTGCGCTCTTCTACATGCTGAAAGACGGGCGCAACGGGCGCGCCAAAAGCGGCGGCATGGCGCGCGCGCTCACCTTTCGGATCGGCATCTCCGTGGTTTTGTTCCTCTGCATGCTGCTCGCCTGGAAACTCGGGTACATCCAGCCCACCGGGCTCCCGCTCGGCAAGTAGATGGTGCTCGTTCCACGAGAACCATGAAAAAGGCGCCTTTCGGCGCCTTTTTGTTTGTATGCCGCGGGTTTCGCTCAAAGCCAGTAGACCAGCACGTAAAGGCCAAGCCACACCACGTCGACGAAGTGCCAGTACCAGGCCGCGCCTTCGAAGCCGAAGTGACGCTCCGGCGTGAAGTGGCCCTTTTGCAGGCGCAGCGTGATGAACAGCAGCATCAGCATGCCGATGAACACGTGCAGGCCGTGAAAGCCGGTCAGCATGAAGAAGGTCGAGCCGTAGGCACCCGAGCTGAGCTTGAGGTTCAGGTCGGTGTACAGGTGGAAGTATTCGTAGCCCTGAACGCCCAGGAAGACCACGCCGAGCAGCACGGTGAGCCACATGAAGCGGATGCACTGGGCGCGATGGTCGGCGCGCAGCGCATGGTGCGCAATGGTGAGCGTGACGCCCGAGCTCAGCAGGAGCGCGGTGTTGATCGTGGGCAGCCAGAACGGGCCTACGGTCTGGAAGGGCTCGACGATGTCGGCTGGCGAACCGGTTGCGCCGGCGGCAATGCTGGGCCACACGGCCTTGAAGTCGGGCCAGAGCAGCGCGTTGTCCAGGCTGCCGAGCGCCGGCAGCGCATGGGTGCGGGCCCACCACAGCGCGGTGAAGAAGGCGCCGAAGAACATCACTTCGGAGAAGATGAACCAGCTCATGCTCCAGCGGTACGAGAGATCGATCTTGTGGCCGTACTGGCCGCTTTCGCTCTCGCCGATGGCGGCGCGGAACCACACGAACAACGTGGCAAGCCACACGACCATGCCGAGCAGCAGCGACCACGCGCCCCACTGGTGGCCGTTGATCCACTGGCCGGCGCCAAGAATCACGAAGAACAGGCCGATCGAGGCCATGACCGGGTAGGCCGATGGCCCGGGCACAAAGTAGTAGGGCGTGGTGCCGTGGGTGGTTGAACTCATATCAGCTCCTGGCTTTCTTTCTTCTCTCGATTCGATTCGATGGGGTCTGGATGTCGTGGGCCCTGCGGCGTGCGGTCAGGGCGCAACCACGTAGCGCACCAGCAGCACCAGGCCGACGATGAAAACAATGACCGCGGCAAATGCCACCGCGATGATGTGCAGCGGGTTCAGCTTGGCCAAGTCGTCCTGATAGGCGCTTTTCTTCCGCACGCCGAAGAACGACCAGCAGACGGCCTTCACCGTGTCCCACAGCGTGGCCTTGCGCGGCGGCGAATTCGGGTCGGCGGTCACGAGCGGGGCTCATGGGCGGCATTGGAAACAGCTGCGACCGGCGCCGCCGGCGTCTTGCCGCCGACTTCGAAGAAGGTGTACGACAGCGTGATCGTCTTCACGTCCTTGGAGATCTTCGGATCGATCACGAACGCGACCGGCCATTCCTTCTTCTCGCCGGGGTCGAGGGTGTACTGGTTGAAGCAGAAACACTCGAGCTTGTTGAAGTACGGCGCGGCCTGCTGCGGCGCATAGCTCGGGATGGCCTGCGCCGCCATGCGGCGGTTCTGCACGTTCTGGAACTCGTATACCACCGTGTTGAGCTGGCCGGGATGCACCTGCATCGTCCGCGCGGCGGGCTTGAAGTCCCAGAGGCCGCCGCGAACATTGGAGTCGAACTCGACCGTGATGGTGCGGCTGGTGTCGACCTGGGAGTTGTCGGGGACACGCACGTTCTTGCCGCCGCTTGCGCCGCCCGGCACTTCGAGCTCGTTGAGCGCGAGGATGTTGATGCCGGTCATTTCGCAGATGGCACGGTAGAGCGGCACCAGCGCATAGCCGAACGCGAACATGCCGCAGGCCACCACGGCCAGCTTGCCGACCATGCGGACATTGGCGCGCTTGATGCGTTGACCGAGGCTCATGCGTGCGGCTCCGTTCGCTTCAGCGTCCGCTGAACCAGATCATGCGGACCAGGAATCCGAGAAAGAACATCACGGCGATGGAGGCCAGCGTGAGCCCCATGCGTCGGTTGTTCTTTCTTTGTTCGGGCGTGGTCATTGTCGTCATGCGGGCCGGCGGCCGTGCAGCGTTCAGCCGATCACCTTGGTGGCGGTTGGGTCGAGCTTGGGCGGGTTCTCGAAGGTGTGGAAAGGCGCCGGCGAGGGCACTTCCCACTCGAGGCCTTCCGCGGCTTCCCATGGCTTTTGCGGCGCCTTCTCACCCTTGCCGAGCATGGTCGGCAGCACGATGAAGAAGAAGAAGTAAACCTGTGCAAGACCGAAGCCGAAGGCGCCAATGGACGCCACCGCGTTGAAGTCGGCAAACTGCATCGGGTAGTCGGCATAGCGGCGCGGCATGCCGGCCAGGCCCAGGAAGTGCATCGGGAAGAAGGTGATGTTGAACGAGATCAGCGACCACCAGAAGTGGATCTTGCCGCGCGTTTCGCTGTACATCACGCCCGTCCACTTGGGCGCCCAGTAGTAGTAGCCCGCGAACATCGCGTAGAGCGAGCCGGCCACCAGCACGTAGTGGAAGTGGGCCACCACGTAGTAGGTGTCCTGCAGCTGGATGTCGATGGGGGCAATGGCCAGGATGAGGCCCGTGAAGCCGCCCATCGTGAACACGAAGATGAAGCCCACGGCAAACAGCATCGGGGTCTCGAAGGTCATCGAGCCCTGCCACATGGTGGCGATCCAGTTGAAGATCTTCACGGCCGTCGGCACCGCGATCAGCATGGTCGCGTACATGAAGAACAGCTGGCCCGTGACCGGCATGCCGGTCGTGAACATGTGGTGCGCCCAGACGATGAACGACAGGATCGCGATCGACGAGGTGGCGTACACCATGGAGGCGTAGCCGAACAGCTTCTTGCGCGAGAACGCCGGCACGATCTGGCTGATGATGCCGAAGGCCGGCAAGATCATGATGTAGACCTCGGGGTGGCCGAAGAACCAGAAGATGTGCTGGTACATCACCGGGTCGCCGCCGCCGGCGGGGTTGAAGAAGCTGGTGCCGAAGTGGCGGTCGGTCAGCGTCATGGTGATGGCGCCTGCGAGCACGGGCATCACGGCAATCAGCAGGTAGGCGGTGATGAGCCAGGTCCAGCAGAACATCGGCATCTTCATCAGCGTCATGCCGGGGGCGCGCATGTTCAGGATGGTGACGATGATGTTGATCGAGCCCATGATCGACGAGGCGCCCATGATGTGCATCGCGAAGATGCCGGCGTCCATCGAGGGGCCCATCTGCAGCGTGAGCGGAGCGTAGAGCGTCCAGCCGGCAGCGGGTGCGCCGCCGGGCATGAAGAACGAACCCACGAGCATCAGCGCCGCCGGAATCAGCAGCCAGAAGCTGAAGTTGTTCATACGCGCGAAGGCCATGTCGGATGCGCCAATCTGCAGCGGGATCATCCAGTTCGCAAAGCCCACGAACGCCGGCATGATGGCGCCGAACACCATGATCAGCCCGTGCATGGTGGTGAACTGGTTGAACAGTTCGGGGTTCACCAGTTGCAGGCCGGGCTGGAACAGCTCGGCGCGGATCAGCAGTGCGAGCACGCCGCCCACCATCAGCATCGTGAAGCTGAACAGCAGATAGAGCGTGCCGATGTCCTTGTGGTTGGTGGCGAACACCCAGCGGCGCCAGCCGGTGGGCGCTGCGTGGTGCTCGTCGTGATCGTGTGCGTGGCCGTCGTGGGCGTGACCGTGGGGGTCGAGGACTGCACTCATTTCATTGTTCCTTGCAATTTCTTCGTCGCGGGGCGCTTGGGCTCGATCTTCGCGATCACTTGCCGCGCAGGGCCAGAACTTCGGCCGGCTGCACCAGCTGGCCCGTCTTGTTCGACCAGCTGTTCTTGGTATAGGTGGCAACGGCGGCCAGGTCGGTGTCGCTCAGTTGCTTCCAGGACGGCATCGCGCCGTTGTTCTGGCCGTTGAGCAGCACCAGCAGCTGCACCTTGTGGTCGGCGTCGACCACCTTGGGGCTGGCGTCGAGCGCCTTGATCGGGCCCGCGCCCTTGCCGTTGGCCTGGTGGCAGGCCGCGCAGTTGGCGGCGTAGACCTTCTCGCCGCGAGCCATCAGGTCGGGCAGCGTCCAGACCTTGCTCGGATCGTCGAGCTTGGCGGCGGCTTCCTTGCGCTTGGTGTCGACCCACGCCGTGTAGTCGGCGGCCGAAACCACCTTCACGTGGATGGGCATGTAGGCGTGTTCCTTGCCGCAGAGTTCCTGGCACTGGCCGTAGTAGTCGCCCACGGTTTCGGCGCGGAACCAGGTGTCGCGCACGAAGCCGGGAATCGCGTCCTGCTTGATGCCGAGCTGGGGCACGGCAAATGCGTGGATCACGTCGTTGGCGGTGGTGATGATGCGGACCTTCTTCTGCACCGGCACGACCATCGGGTTGTCGACCTTGAAGAGGTAGTCGGCGGGCATTTCGCCCTTGGCGCCGGCATCCGACATGGCGCGGTGCGAGCTGTCGAGCGTGGAGATGAAGGCCAGGCCCTCGCCTTCGCCCGTGAGGTAGTCATAGCCCCACTTCCACTGGTAGCCGGTGGTCTTGATAGTGAGGTCGGCGTTGGTGGTGTCCTTCTGGGCCACCAGCACCTTGGTGGCGGGCAGCGCCATCACGATCACGATGATGAACGGCACGATGGTCCAGATGACCTCGACCACCACCGATTCATGGAAGTTGGCCGCCTTGTGGCCGACCGACTTGCGGTGCTTCCAGATCGAATAGAACATGACCGCGAACACGGCGACGAAGATGACCGTGCACAGGATCATCATCACCGTGTGCAGGAAGTGCTGTTCCTGCGCAATCTTGGTAACGCCAAGCGGAAGATTCAGCTGGCGCACCGAAGGGCCGCCGGGCAGATCGTTGACTGCGTGCGCCGCGCCGCTGAAAGCCGCGCCGGCCGCCAGCAACAGATTCGCCGGCCTGTACTTGTTGCGCCAAATGCTCTTCATCGTGTTCACGTTTCTCAATTTTTTCAACAAACCCAACCGTGCAGTGCCGCGCGAGCCGTTCAGGCGCCACGCAACGCCATGCGAATCTCGCGCGCCAGTGCGGCTCGCAACTCCGGGCGTACATAGCGCCCCACCCTGACCGATCGACCCTGACCCGAGACCTCGATCAGCGAGCGATCGCCGGCCTGCGGTTCGATCCGCACCTGGTGCGGCAGAAATTCCGTGCGCTCGTAGTCTCCACCGTTCTCGAGCTCCACCACCAGCCGTCCGCCCTGCAACGCGATCTTTTCTCCATCGGTCGCGTGCCGCGCGTACAGCATGAATACAAATCCCACCGCCGCCAGTTCCAGCCAGGCAAAAGGCAGCACCAGCGGCGCACCGAGCAGCCAGAACACCGTACCGATACCGAGCGACACCACGCACAGCGAGGCGTAGAGCCAGCCCAGCTGGCTCGGCGTCACCGAGCAATTGCGCTTCAGGAACCAGTGGATGTTCTGGCCTGAAACGGTGGCAAAACGAAACACGGAATTCGACACGGGCGAGTTCAGCAAATCGGTGCGTCGACGCCGGCCAACCCCTTGTCTCCACAGGATCGGACAGACCTCGTTCGCGGAACAACACCCGCGAGTTTCACGCAACGGCGGATTGTAGCGGGTAGACACAGGTGCCCGCCCGCAAGATGCGCAGCTTGACGGGCCCGCCGCTCATCGATAGCCCGCGCGCTGCGCGCTACGGTCTTCGCCTTGGGAACGGCCCTGCGGCTCAGCCCCCCGGCCGGCCGCGCTGCAGCATCGAGCGCATCTCGCGCAGCGACACCGCGCTCTCGGCCGAAAGCGCCACGCGCGGCGCCGGCTTGAAGGCGTGGCCATAGATGACTTCGAAGGTCAGCGCAATGCGCCCGCCGCCCTCTTCCGCCGGCGCCAGTTCGGGCAGCGCCTGTTTCAGCGACCGGTGCCATGCCTTGCCGCGCAGCGCCGGAAAGCGCGCCGGGTGCAGGTTGCGCCCGAGCGTGCGCAGCTCGGCAAGCGCCGCCTCGGGCGTGGCCCAGGTAAGCACGATGCGTTCCATGTCCATCACCGGCTCGGCAAAGCCGGCATGCACCAGCATGTCGCCCCAGTCGTGCATGTCGGTGTATTCGTGGCCCGCCGCCGGCCAGCCAAGCCGCGCATGCAGGGCCCGCAGCTCGCGGACCGTGTCGGGGCCAAGGCACGAGAACATCAGGAAGCCGTCGGTCGCCACCAGCCGGTGCCACTGTGCGATGAGCGCTTCGGGGTCGGCGGCCATGTGCAGCGACATGTTGGCCCAGAGCAGGTCGACGCCGTCCTCGGGCGGCGCATCGAAGCGCGCCTTGCCGCCCTGCCAGCGGCGCGCGCTCCACCAGGGCGCTGCCAGCACCTGGCTGGTTGCGGCGGCAAGGGCCGGTTCGGTTTCGATCACGAAGCATGCGGCTTCGCGGTAGCGCCGGGCGACGAGTTCGTGCGCCTCAAGGCCGCCGCGAAGGGGCGACCAGTCGGCCCAGGTGCGCGGCTGCGCCTTGATCCATTGCAGCCGGTCTTCCATGCGGCGCCCGATTTCCTCGTGCAGCCACGGCGAACCGTCGGCAGGCGCGAGCCGCCTCCAGCGTGCGGCCGCCGTGGGATCGATGGTCGGCGGTCTTCTTGCGGGGTCGGTGGCCATGGGGCCGTGAGTATATTGAGCCCATGTTCAGCCGTTGGGCCCGTCGGCCTTTGACCTCTCTGCTTGCACGGCTGCCCAGCCAGTGCGAGGTGTGCCGCGCCTGGCCTTCCCGGCGCGTTTGCGATGCCTGCGTGGCGCGCTTTGCGCCGCCGGCCGACCGATGCGGCAGCTGCGCGCTGGCCGTGCCGCAGGGCGTGGTCCGGTGCGGCGAATGCATGGGCGATCCGCCACCGCTCGATGCCTGCCTTGCGGCCTGCGACTATGCGTGGCCGTGGCCCGAATGCATCGCCCAGTTCAAGTTCCGCGGCGAGGCGGGCTGGGCCGGGCCCTTGTCGACGCTGATGCGCAGCGTGCCCTGGGTGGAACCGGCGCTGGAAAACTGCGACACCGTGCTGCCGATGCCCATGGCCCCCGCCCGGCTGCGCGAGCGCGGCTTCAACCAGGCGCTCGAACTGGCGCGCCGGCTGGCGCCCGCCAAGACCGACGCCACGCTGCTGCTGCGCACCCGCGACACGCCGGCGCAGATCGGCCTTGCGCGCGCCGAGCGCCTTCGCAACCTGCGCGGCGCCTTCGCGGTGGAGCCCCTGCGCGCGAGCCAGCTGCAGGGCCGGCGCGTGGTGCTGGTCGACGATGTGATGACGACGGGTGCCTCGCTCTTTTCGGCGGCCGCGGCGCTGCGGCTGGCCGGCGCAGCGCACATCACGGCCGTGGTGCTGGCGCGGACCGCTGCGCCGCACTGAGCAGGCGCGCCGCCGCGACAATCGGCGCATGTTCCATATCGTCCTGGTCCAACCCGAAATCCCGCCGAATACAGGCAACGTGATCCGCCTGGCGGCCAACACAGGCTGCGCGCTGCATCTGGTCGAGCCGCTCGGCTTTTCGATGGACGACCGGCTGCTGCGCCGCGCCGGGCTCGACTACCACGAGTACGCCGAGGTCAAGCGCCATGCCAGCTGGCAGGCCCTGCTCGACACCGAAAAGCCCGCGGCCGAGCGCATGTTTGCGCTCACCACCCGCGGCACCCGCGCCGTGCACGACGTTCGCTTCCAACCCGGCGACTGGCTGGTGTTCGGATCAGAGACGAGCGGGCTGCCGCCGGCGGTGCGAGAGGGTTTTGCCGAGCCCCAGCGCCTGCGCCTGCCGATGCGCGAGGGGCAGCGCAGCCTCAATCTTTCGAACGCGGTGGCAGTGACCGTGTTCGAGGCCTGGCGGCAGAACGGATTCAGCTGAGCGGGTGTTCCTGCCGCCGGCCGAGGCGAACTCAGCGGTAGCGGCGCACCACCGACTCCGCCACGCAGGCCGGCTTGGCCGCGCCTTCGAGCTCGATCGTGGTTTCCCAGGTCATCTGGATGCCGTCGTCCGCAATCAGCTCGGCGGTCAGCAGCTTCATGCGCGCCCGCAGTCGCTTGCCGACCGGCACCGGCGACATGAAGCGCACCCGGTTCAGCCCGTAGTTCACGCCCATGCGCGACTCGACCACGTCCAGCGCCGTCTCGTAGAAGCGCGGCAGCAGCGACAGCGTCAGGAAGCCATGGGCAATCGGCCCACCGAAGGGGCCCGCCTTGGCCCGCTCGATATCGACATGAATCCACTGGTGGTCGCCCGTGGCTTCGGCGAACTGGTTCACCTGCTCCTGCGTGATGGTGATCCAGTCGCTCACGGCGACTTCCTGGCCAACGCAGGCGGCAAGATCCTGAAGGGTCTGGAATGTCTTTTTGGTCATGCGCGGCATTCTGGCGCCAAGGGTGCAGGGGCAGGTGTCGGCACCGCGACAGCCGAAAGCCTCAGCCCTCCAGCCACTCGCAGATCGGCTGCCACTGCTCCAGGTCGCGCTGCACACGCCCGGGCGCAATGTCGAACAGCGTGAGCCCGCGCGCCGCAAGCTGAACGTAGTTCTGCGTGTCGCGCAGCTCGCCCAGCACCGGCACGCCCAGGCTTGCGATGAACTCGTTCAGCCGGTCGGCGGCCAGGGTGCGGGCGTTCACGCGCATGCCCACGAGGCTGATCTTCGTTTTTTCGGCGCGGCGCTGCTCCATCAGCCGGTCGAGGAAATCGCGCGTGGCGTAGATGTCGAAGATGCTCGGCTGCAGCGGCACGATCACGCGGTCGGCCAGGGCAAGCACTTCCTTGAAGCGCCATCCGTGCAGGCCCGCCGGCGTGTCGAGCACGGCATGCGTGGTTCCGCGCGGCGGCCGCACCACGGCGCTGTCGCCCGTGGCCTCCCAGGTGGCGATGGGCCGCGCCTGCGGCGGCCGCAGGCCGAGCCAGAGGCGCGACGATTGCTGGCGGTCCACGTCGCCGAGCATCACGGCATGGCCGCGGCTCGCAAAATAGCCTGCGATGTTCGTCGCGAGCGTCGACTTGCCTACGCCACCCTTGGGGTTGGCGACCAGAACCACCGGCATGAGCATCTCCTCCAGAGCTGGAACAGCCCGCATCGTAGCGACACGAGGCGCGCCCGGCCGGCAGGAGCCGATCTTGAGCTATGTTCGCGGCATGACGACAACAACATCCGCGGCCGCCGCCGGCGCCGAATCCGGCGGCATCTATGTGCTTGCGGCCCATCCGCACTGGCGCGATTCCCGCGTCAACCGGCGGCTCCTGGCTGCCGCGCGTTCGGTGCCCGGCGTGGAGGTGAACGACCTCTACGGCAGCTACCCCGACTTCTCCATCGACATCGAGACCGAGCAGGCGCGGCTTGCCAGGGCCAGCCTGGTGGTGCTGCTGCACCCGATCCAGTGGTATTCGATGCCCGCGCTGCAAAAACTCTGGCTCGACGACGTGCTCGGCTACGGCTGGGCCTACGGCCCTGGCGGCACCGCCTTGCAAGGCAAGGACTTGTGGCTGGCCGTCACCACGGGCAGCCCCGAGCAGAGCTACCACCCGCAGAGCTATCACCGCTATTTCTTCGACGCCTTCTTGCCGCCCTATGAGCAGACCGCGGCGCTGTGCGGCATGCGCTTCTTGCCGCCGCTGGTCTTTCACGGCGCGCGCAGCGCCAGCGAGGCCGAGGTGGCAGCCCATGTCGACGTGTTCGCCCAGCGGCTCGGCAGCTACCCCGACTGGCCCGAACTGGAAGAGCTGGATGTGTGCGTGGCCTGCCCCGTGCCCGAGACCGATCGCCCCGCCGAGCATGACGAACCGGGCGCGGCGGCCTCCGGCGCCTTCCAATCCGCAATGACCCACGGCCTGGCTTTCATGTCCGCCGCCAACGAAGAAGAAAACAGCGGCGAGAAAGGCTCGGCCTGAGCATGGAACACGCACCCGCCTGGCTGACCAGCAGCCTTATTTACCTGAGCGCCGCCGTGCTGGTGGTGCCGCTTTCCAAGGCCCTGGGCCTCGGCTCGATCATCGGCTACCTCGTGGCCGGCATCGCCATCGGCCCCTGGGGGCTGGGGCTCGTCTCCAGCGTGGAAGACGTGCTGCATTTCGCCGAATTCGGCGTGGTGCTGATGCTGTTTCTCGTGGGCCTGGAGCTTGAACCCAAGCGCCTGTGGAACCTGCGCCGCCCCATCTTCGGATGGGGCGCCGCGCAGGTGCTGAGCTGCGCGGCGGTGCTGTTTGCCGCGGGTTGGGCGGCCGGTGCCGAATGGCGCGTGGCGCTGGTGGCGGCGCTCGGCTTGGCGCTCTCGTCCACGGCCATTGCGCTGCAGGTGTTCGGCGAACGCAACCTGCTCAAGACGCCGAGCGGCCAGGCCGGCTTTTCGATCCTGCTGTTCCAGGACGTGGCGGCCATTCCCATCCTCGCGCTGCTGCCCCTGCTGGCGGGCGCCACGGCGGCCGAACAGTCGCTCAGCGGGCTCGACCGCACGCTCGAGGGTCTGAAGATCGTCGGCGTGATCGCCGGCATCATCCTCGGCGGCCGTCTTGCCTTGCGCCCGCTGCTGCGCTGGATCGCGCGCAGCGACACGCCCGAGATCTTCACCGCCGCGGCGCTGCTGCTGGTGGTGGCCATCGCGGCGCTGATGCAGTTCGTGGGCCTTTCGATGGCGCTGGGCGCCTTTCTTGCCGGCGTGCTGCTGGCGGAAAGCGAATACCGGCGCGAGCTCGAAACCGACATCGAGCCCTTCAAGGGCCTTCTGCTGGGCCTGTTCTTCATCGCCGTGGGCATGTCGATCAACTTCGGCGTGCTGATCGCAAGCCCCTGGCTCATGGCCGCGCTGGTGGTCGGCTTCATGGCCATCAAGCTGGTGGTGATCTATGCGCTGGCCAAGGCCATGGGCCTGGCCTACCAGGAGCGCCCCGTGTTCACGCTGCTGCTGGCGCAGGGCGGCGAGTTCGCCTTTGTGGTGTTCCAGGCCGCGGGGCCGGACGTGCTGCCGCCCGAGATCACCTCGCTCCTGATCGGTGCCGTGGCGCTGTCGATGCTGCTGTCGCCGCTCTTGCTGGTGCTGCTCGACAAGTTCGTGCTGCCGCGCTACAGCCGCAACAACGGCGCGCAGCTCGAAGAAATTTCGGAGCAGCAGGACGCCAAGGTGCTGATCTGCGGCTTCGGCCGCTACGGCCAGATCGTCGGCCGCATGCTGATGTCGCAAGGCCTGCGCGTGACGGTGCTCGACCATGACGCCGACACCGTCGAAGGCCTGCGGCAGTTCGGCTTTCGCGTGTTCTATGGCGATGCGACGCGGCTCGATCTGCTGCGCACCGCGGGCGCCGGCACGGCCAAGGCCATTGTGGTGGCGGTGGACGACATCGAGCAGTCGCTCAATATCGTCGACCTGGTGAGAGAGCACTTTCCGCAGGCACGCATCATTGCGCGGGCCCGCAACGTGACGCACCTTTTCCAGCTGCGCGACCGCGGCGTGACCGATGTGGAACGCGAGGTGTTCGAATCGTCGCTGCGCAGCGCCCGCACCACGCTCGAGGCACTGGGCTGGCCCGCGCACGAGGCGCGCGAAACGGCCATGCGGTTCCGCCGCCGGAACATCCTGCTGAGCGACGAGATCTACCCGCACTACAAGGACCGCGCCAAGCTCATTGCGGCCAACAAGGCAGGCCGCCAGCAGTTCGAGGAGCAGATGGCACGCGAGCGCGAGGAGCGGCAGCGCCGCTCGGGCCGCGACTGGGACCGGTTCGACGAGAAGGAAGAGGCGGACGGCTGAGCCCGCCCTTCGGCTGACCCTGAGGTCAGCCTTCCAGCTTGAGCAGCCGCACCGCGTTGCCCTTCAAGATGCCCGGCATCACCTCGGGCTTGAAGCCGGCCGCCTCGAAGTCCTTCATCCAGCGGTCGGGCGTGATCAGCGGGTAGTCGCTGCCGAACAGGATGCGGTCCTTCAGCAGCGTGTTGGCGTACTGCACCAGCTGCTTGGGAAAATACTTGGGGCTCCAGCCCGACAGGTCGATCCACACGTTGGGCTTGTGCGTGGCCACGCTCAGCGCTTCGTCCTGCCACGGAAAGCTGGGGTGCGCCATCACGATCTGCATGTCCGGAAAGTCGATGGCCACGTCGTCCAGGTGCATCGGGTTGCTGTACTCCAGCCTGAGGCCGCCGCCGCAGCGCATGCCCGAGCCGATACCGCTGTGTCCCGTGTGGAAGATGGCCGGCAGGTTGTACTCGGCAATCACCTCGTAGATCGGCCAGGCCATCTTGTCGTAGGGGTGGTAGCCCTGCACCGTGGGGTGGAACTTGAAGCCCTTCACACCGTGCTCCTCGATGAGCCGCCGCGCCTCGCGCGCACCCATCTTTCCCTTGTGCGGATCGATGCTGGCAAAGGCAATCATGATGTCGCTGTTCTTCTGCGCGGCCTCGGCAATTTCCTCGTTCGGAATGCGCCGGCGGCCCATGTTCGACTCGGCGTCGACCATGAACATCACCAGGCCGATCTTTCTTTCACGGTAGTACGCCACGCTCTCGGCAATGGTCGGCCGGCCGCTCGAGCCGAAGTATTTGTCCGCTGCGCGGTCGTATTCCTCGCCGTAGTTGTCGAACGGGTTCCAGCAGCTCACTTCGGCGTGGGTGTGGATGTCGATCGCGATGAGGTTCTTGTGGTCCATCTCGTTGTCTCCAGTACGGGTAAGTCCCTAGGATTTGGGGCGCTCAAGTGCCTTGAATTGATTATTTATCATAACCATAATCCAACTCACACACGAATGCAATCATGACCAATCCCGACCTCCAACTCGACATTCGCGACGAAGTCGCCATCGTTCGCCTGACGCGCGGCGCCAAACGCAATGCCCTTTCGGACGGGTTGATCCTCGCGTTGCGCAATACCTTCGAGACCCTGCCCTCCACGGTGCGCGCGGCAGTGCTCGACGGCGAAGGCCCGCACTTCTGCGCCGGCCTCGACCTGAGCGAACTGAAAGAGCGCGATGCGGGTCAGGGCATGCAGCATTCGCGCCTGTGGCATGCCGCGCTCGACCTCATCCAGCACGGCCCAGTGCCGGTGGTTGCCGCGCTGCACGGCGCGGTGGTGGGCGGCGGCCTGGAGCTGGCCAGCGCCTGCCACATCCGCGTGGCCGACCGCTCCACCTTCTACGCGCTGCCCGAAGGTTCGCGCGGCATCTTCGTGGGCGGCGGCGGCTCGGTGCGCATCCCCAAGCTGATCGGCGTGGCCCGCATGACCGACATGATGATGACCGGCCGCGTCTACAACGCGGAAGACGGCGAGCGCGCCAACTTTGCGCAATACCTGGTCGACGAAGGCGCAGCCTTCGACAAGGCCTTCGAACTCGCCAAGCGCATTGCCACCAACGCGCCGCTCACCAACTACGCGCTCATGCATGCGCTGCCGCGCATCGCCGAGCAGTCGGCCGACCACGGCTTCTTTACCGAGGCACTGATGTCCGGCATCGTGCAGAACGCACCGGAGGCCAAGGAACGCGTGCGCGATTTCCTCGAAGGCCGCGGCGCCAAGGTGAGCAAGGGATGACCACGATCCGATACCGTCCGCTGGCGTTCGGCGTCACGCGCGCAGTGCTGCGCGAGGGCGCGCCGGGCACGCAGTACCTGCGCGCCGAAACAGAGCTCGGCCCTTATCGCGACCGCATGACCGACCGCCTGGCGCACTGGGCCGAAGCGGCGCCCGAGCGCACCTTCATCGCCCGCCGCGAACGGCTGGCCGACGGCAGCACCGGCGACTGGCAGCGTGTGAGCTACGCCGAGGCGCTGCAGAAGGCACGCAGCATCGGCCAGGCCCTGCTCGATCGCGGCCTGGGCCCGGACCGCCCGGTCGCGATCCTCAGCGAGAACAGCATCGAACACGCGCTGCTGGCCCTGGGCTGCCTCTATGCCGGCGTGCCGTATTGCCCTGTGTCCCCGCCCTACTCGCTGGTGAGCCAGGACTTCGAGAAGCTGCGCCACGTGCTGGAGACGCTCACGCCCGGCCTCGTGTTCGCCGCCGACGCCGCGCGCTATGCCCGCGCCATCCAGGCCGTCGTACCGGCCGACACCGAAGTCGTCCTCGCCGAAGGCCGGCTCGAAGGCCGCACCACCACCAGCCTGGACGCGCTCGCCGCCACGCCCGCAACGCCGGCCATCGACACCGCGATGCGTGCCACCGGCCCGGACACCATCACCAAGTTTCTGTTCACCTCGGGCTCGACCAAGATGCCCAAGGCGGTGATCAACACGCATCGCATGTGGTGCGCCAACCAGCAGCAGCTGCGGCAATCGATTCCCGCGCTCGGCGAGGAGCCGCCGGTGCTGGTCGACTGGCTGCCGTGGAACCACACCTTCGGCGGCAACCACAACGTGGGCATCGTGCTGGACAACGGCGGCACGCTCTACATCGACGACGGCAAGCCCACTCCCGGCGGCATGGCCGAGACGCTGCGCAACCTGCGCGAGATCGCGCCCACCATCTACTTCAACGTGCCGACCGGCTTCGAGGCCATTGCGCACGCGATGGAAACCGATGCGGTGCTGCGCCGCAACCTGCTGTCGCGCGTGAAGATGTTCTTCTATTCCGGCGCGGCGCTCGCGCAGCCCATCTGGGACAGCCTGCACCGCACGCAAGAAGCCGAAGTGGGCGAGCGCATCGTCATGGGCACGGGCCTGGGCATGACCGAGTCGGGCCCGTTCGCGCTGTATGTCACCGGCCCCGAGGTCAAGTCGGGCGACATCGGCCTGCCCGCGGCGGGCATCGAACTCAAGCTGATCCAGGTCGATGGCAAGACCGAGGTGCGCTACCGCGGCCCCAACATCACGCCCGGCTACTGGCGTGCGCCCGAAGCCACAGCCGAGGCGCTGGACGAAGAGGGCTTCTTCTGCACCGGCGACGCGGTGAAGTGGATCGACGAGAACAACATCCACCGCGGCCTGCGCTTCGACGGCCGAATTGCCGAGGACTTCAAGCTGGCCACCGGCACCTTCGTGAGCGTAGGCCCGCTGCGCGCAAAGATCATCGCGGCCGGCGCGCCTTACGTACAAGACGCGGTGCTGACCGGCATCAACCTCAAGGAAGTGGGCGCGCTGATTTTCCCCACGCAGAAGGTGCGCGAACTCGCCGGCGTGCCGGCAGACGCGACGATGCAGCAGGTGCTCGAAAGCGCGCCGGTGCAGGCGCACTTCCAGCAGGTGGCCAACGAACTGGCCGCCATGGGCACCGGCAGCGCCAACCGCGTCGCGCGGCTGCACCTGATGGCCGAGCCGCCTTCCATCGACAAGGGCGAAGTGACCGACAAGGGCTCCATCAACCAGCGTGCCGTACTCAAGCACCGCGCCCACCTGGTCGAGGCGCTGCATGCCGACACCCTGCCCTTCACCCTGAAGCCCCGCTGACCCACGTCCAGGAGACACACACTATGAAGATCGAAGGACAAGCAGCACTCGTCACCGGCGGCGCATCGGGCCTCGGTGAAGCCACCGCGCGCGAACTCTCGCGGCTGGGCGCCAAGGTGGCCGTGCTCGACCGCAATGCGGAGCTCGCCGAAAAGGTGGCTTCGGAGATCGGTGGCGTGGCGTGTGTCTGCGACATCACCGACACCGAGAGCGTCAATGCCGCGCTCGACAAGGCCGCGGCGGCGCACGGCCCCGCGCGCATTCTCATGAACGTGGCCGGCATCGGCAGCGCGAAGCGCATCGTCGGCAAGGACGGCAACCCGGCGCCGCTCGAAGACTTCGTGCGCGTGGTCAATATCAACTTGATCGGCGGCTACAACATGGCGCGCCTGTTCGCAGCGCGCTGCGCCAAGCTCGATGCGCTCGACAACGGCGAAAAGGGTGTGATGCTCTTTACCGCGTCGGTGGCGGCCTTCGACGGCCAGGTGGGCCAGCAGGCCTACAGCGCATCGAAGGGAGGCCTGGTCGGCATGACGCTGCCGATGGCGCGCGACCTGGCGCAGCACGCCATTCGCGTGTGCACCGTGGCGCCGGGCCTCTTTGCCACGCCGCTCCTGATGGAGCTGCCCGAGGCCGTGCAGCAATCGCTGGCCGCGTCGATTCCGTTTCCGCCGCGCCTGGGCAAGCCTTCGGAATTTGCCGAACTGGCCTGCCACATCGTGACCAACGGGCATTTGAACGGCGAAGTGATTCGCCTCGACGGCGCCTTGCGCATGGCGCCGCGCTGATTCCAGCCCCTCGAAAAAAATACAGGAGACAAGACCATGACCAATCGACGTCAGTTCGTGACAGCACTCGGCGGCGCAGCCGCATTCGGCGCCCTGCATCCGCTTGCCGCACTCGCCCAAGCCGTGCAGCAGGCAAAGATCTACTACGGCTTTCCGGCCGGCAGCGCGGGCGACAGCGTGGCCCGGCGCGTGGCCGAGAAGCTCGGCGATACGCCGTTCTCGAAGACCAACGCTGTGGTCGAGAACAAGCCCGGCGCCGGCGGTCGCATTGCGCTCGAAACGCTCAAGACTTCGGTAGCCGACGGCTCGGTGCTGTGCCTCGCGCAGGCCTCCGCGCTGTCGACCTACCCGCACATCTATACCAAGCTGAGCTACGGCCTTGCCGATTTCGCGCCCGTTTCCATCGGCGCCGTCATGACGCACGGCCTGGCGGTCGGACCGATGGTGCCGGCCACTGTGAAGACGCTGAAGGACTACATCGCCTGGGCCAAGGCCAATCCCGGCCAGGCCAGCTACGGCTCGCCGGGTGCGGGCTCCACGCCTCACTTTCTCGGCGCGCTGCTCGGCCTGAACAGCGGCACCGACCTGCGCCACATTCCCTACCGCGGCTCACTGCCCGCCATCAACGACGTGGTGGGCGGGCAGATCGCATCGAGCATGACGCCGGTGGGCGACTACCTGCCCTTCGCCAAGGCCGGCAAGCTGCGCGTGCTCGCCACCTCGGGTGCGCAGCGCGTGGCCTACCTGCCCGACGTGCCCACCTTCATCGAGCAGGGCTTTCCGGAGATCGTGGCCGATGAATGGTTCGGTTTTTTCGCGCCCGCAAAGACGCCGGCCAGCGTCGTCGCTGCGGCCAGCACCGCGATCCAGGCTGCCCTCAAGGACAAGACCGTGGCCGAGGGCCTGCTGTCGGTCGGCCTGATCGCCCATGGCTCCTCGCCCGAGGACATGAAGAAATCGCTCCAGTCCGAATACGAACGCTGGGGCCCGCTGGTCAAGAAGATCGGCTTCACCGCCGAATCCTGATACCGATATCTCGATGGATTACCGCCCCCGCCCCGAAGACAGCCGATTCATCCTGAACGCGGTGCTCGACGCGCCTGTGCGGCTCGGCGCGCTCGCGCCCTTTGCCGAAGCCGACGAGGCGCTGCAGGCCCAGGTGCTGGAGGAAGCGGCACGCTTCGTGGCCGAGGCGGTCGCGCCATCGAACCGGGGTGGAGACGAGATCGGCTGCCGCTTCGCCGCCGGCGAAGTCACCACGCCGCCGGGCTTTCGCGAGGCGTACCAGGCACTGGTCGACGGCGGCTGGCCCAGCCTTTCGGCGGCGCCGGAAGACGGCGGCCAGGGCTTGCCGACCGTGCTCGAAGCCGTTCTCTACGAATGGCTGAGCGCGGCAAACCACGGGTTCACCATGGCGCCAGGCCTGCTGCACGGCGCCTACGCCTGCCTCAAGCATCACGGCAGCGACGAACTGAAGGCCCGCTATCTCTCGAAGATCGCCAGCGGCGAATGGCTGGCCACCATGTGCCTGACCGAAGCCCACGCGGGCAGCGACCTGGGCCAGGTGCGCACGCGCGCCGTGCCGCAGGCCGACGGCAGCTTTCGCGTGAGCGGCGGCAAGATCTTCATTTCAGGCGGCGAGCACGACCTCACGCCGAACATCGTGCACCTGGTGCTCTGCCGCTTGCCCGATGCGCCCGCCGGGCCCAAGGGCCTGTCGCTGGTGTTGGTGCCCAGGCAGCTGGAAGACGGCACGCGCAACGCGGTGCACTGCGAACGCATCGAAGAAAAAATGGGCCTGCACGGCAGCCCGACCTGCGTCATGCGCTTCGACGAAGCCACGGGCTGGCTGGTCGGCGAGGCGGGCCGCGGCCTGGCCGCGATGTTCGTCATGATGAATGCGGCGCGCCTGCATGTGGCGCTGCAGGGCGTCGGCCTGCTCGACGCCGCCTGGCAGAAGGCCGACGCCTACGCCGCGGAGCGCCGCCAGATGCGCGCCCCCGGCGCGGTGCCCGCAAGCCGCGGCAGCGAAGCCGCCGACCTGATTGCCGAACACCCGGCGGTCCGGCGCATTCTGGACACGCAGCGCGCCTGGGTCGAGGCCGGGCGCACGCTCGCCTACCGCACCGCGCTGATGCTCGACGTGGCCACGCACGACGCCGACGCCAAGGCGCGCGACCGCGCGCAGCGCTGGTGCTCGCTGGTCACACCGGTTCTGAAGGCCGCCTGCACGCAGCAGGCATTCCATGGCGCGAGCGAATGCCTGCAGGTGTTTGGGGGCCATGGCTACGTGCGCGAATGGGGCATCGAGCAGATCGTGCGCGACGCGCGCGTGACCATGATCTACGAGGGCACCAACGAGATCCAGGCGATCGACCTGCTGGTGCGCAAGGTGCTGCCCGACGCCGGCGCCGCCATGTCGGCCGTGCTGCTCGAACTGCGCGACACGCTCGATGCTTCGCGCGCGGCCGATGCCGACGTGCAGCGGCGGCTCGCGCAGCTGCGCTACCTGGGCACCACCATTGCCATGGCCGCGCATGCCAACCCCGTGCTGCCCTATGAAGTGGCCGACGACTACCTGCGCGTGGTGATGCTTACCTTGATGGCCTGGGCGTGGGCGCGCATCGATGCGGCCGAGGCGTCGGATGCGGAACGCGCCGCCAGGGCCGGCCCCGCCGCGGCATTCCGGCGCTGGGTGTTGCCCGAGTTCGAAATGCGGCTGGGCATCGTCAAGCGCGCCTGCGAAGGCGTTGCCATGTCGCACGACGCTGCAAAAACCTCCGGTACTTAAAGCTGACGGAACCCCGACTGGGCCGGCCGCGGGTTACGCTCGGGCCATGCCTCGTCCATCCAAGAACAGTTCCGCCAAGGCAGAGCCGGCAGCGCCTGGCAACGGCAAGTCCGACCGGCTCGACGCCCGCATGCTCGAAGCCCTGGTCGGCTACAACGCGCGCCGCGCCTGGCTGATCATCAGCGGCGTATTCGCCGAACGCATGGCGCCTTACGGGCTCAAGCAGATCGACTTTTCGGTGCTCTCGCTGCTGGCGCACAACCCGGGCGCCACGTCGCGCCAGCTGTGCAACACGCTCGACATACTGCCGCCCAACCTGGTGAGCCTGGTGGCCACGCTGGACAGCCGCGGACTCATCGAGCGCAAGCCGCATCCGCACGACGGCCGCGCCGTCGGCCTGCATCTCACCGAAGCGGGCGACAAGCTGATCCGCGAGGCCGAGCAGACGGTGATGCAGCTCGAGGCCGATGCCAGCGCACGGCTCACAGCGCGCGAGCGCGAAACGCTGATCCGGCTGCTGCAGAAGATCTACCTGTAGCCCTCCGCCTCCGGGGAGCTGCAGCTAGAGGCCGCGCTCCACCATGTCGATCAGGCGCTGCCCGAGCGCGTGGGCCGCTTCGGCGCCAATGCCTTTCAGCGGCCCGTCGATGATCAGCAGTGCCAGCCCGTGCACGGCCGACCAGGCCAGGTACTCGGCATCAGGCCGGCGCGAAGCCTCGAGCGCGCCCGCCTCCACGAGCCGGTCGATCGCGGCGCCCAGCAGCTGAAACGGCCCCATCCCGCTGGCGCCCACGCTCGCCGGGCCCACCTCGCCTTCGGCATCTTCGGACGAGACCACGAAAGCCGTGCGAAAAAGCCCCGGCTCGGCCTGCGCGAAACGCAGGTAGGCCGTGCCGATGGCCCGCACCTGCGCCCGCGCGAAGTCCAGCGGCGGCTGTTCGCGGGGCAGCACCGCCAGTTCCTTTTCCATGGAGACGGCGGCCGCCGAGAGCGCGGCCGCCCGCACCGCCAGCAGCAGTTCCCGCCGGCTTGCAAAGTGCCTGTACGCCGCGTTGGGCACCACGCCCGCGCGCCGCGTCACCTCGCGCAGCGCCACCGCATCGGGGCCGCCGTCGCGCGCCAGCTCCACGCCCGCTTCGAGCAGCGCCCGTCGCAAGTCGCCATGCCGGTAGGTACTTCGGGCGGCAGGCGGAACGGGGGCGGGCGGAACGACGGGGGGGCTCATCGGAATCTCCATGTGGACAGTGTCCATTATGTCTGCTATTCTTTGTGGACGGTGTACACAAACTAGGTATTCCGTATTCGCGCAGGTCTTCTGCGCACCCTTTCCTCCTCAGTCCAAAGGATCTGCCATGAAAGTCCAGTCTTATCTGTCGTTCGAAGGCCGCTGCGACGAAGCCATCGCGTTCTACAAGAAGGCGCTCGGCGCCGAAGTCGTGCAGCTCATGCGCTACAGCGATGCGCCCGAAATGCCGGCGGGCGAAGCCGAAGCAGGTTGCGCCGGCGGCATGCCCGCCGCCGACAAGGTGATGCATTCCGTCTTGCGCATCGGCGAAACCGAGCTGATGGCTTCCGACGGACGGTGTTCCGGCCAGGCGGAATTCAAGGGCATCATGCTCGCCCTCAGCGCCAGCACAGACGCCGAGGCGCGCCAATGGTTCGACGCGCTGGCCGATGGCGGCCAGGTGATGCAGCCACTGACGCCGACGTTTTTCAGCTCCAGCTTCGGCATGCTCACCGACCGCTTCGGCATCGGCTGGATGCTGGTGGTGGACTCACAAAAGTAACCGCCGAAAGGAAACACCATGTCTCCCATCCACGCTTACCTCACGTTCGACGGCAATGCAGCCGAAGCCATGCGCTTCTATGAGAAGACGCTCGGCGGCACCATGCAGATGATGATGACCATCGGCGAAGCGCCCGATACCGGGCAGATGCCGGACGACGTCAAGAAGCGCATCATGCATGCCTCCCTTGCCTACGGCGATGGCATGCTCATGGCCTCCGACACCATGCCCGGACAGACCTACGAAGGCATGAAGGGCTTCGGCGTTGCGCTGACGCTCGAGACCGTTGCCGAAGCGCGCCGCGTGTTCGACGCCTTCGCCGAAGGTGGCACCGTCTCCATGCCTTTCGAGAAAACCTTCTGGGTCGAAGGCTTCGGCATGGTGACCGACCGCTTCGGCACACCGTGGCTCATCAACGGCGGCAAGCCGCTGATCTGAGTCCGCGTCACTCGCAATCTGCTGCAGGGAATCACTCTTCATGACCGACACACTCGACAACAACCGCAAGCGCTGGCTCGCGTTGATGGTGCTGTGCCTTGGCGTGCTGATGATCGTGCTCGACACCACGATCGTGAACGTGGCGCTGCCTTCGATCCGCACCGACCTGGGCTTTACCGAGACCTCGCTGGTCTGGGTGGTGAACGCCTACATGCTGACCTTCGGCGGCTTCCTGCTGCTGGGCGGGCGGCTCGGCGACCTGTATGGGCACCGCAGGCTCTTCCTCATCGGCCTTGTGCTCTTCACGCTCGCGTCGCTGGCCTGCGGCATTGCCAACTCGCAAGGCGTGCTGATTGCGGCGCGCGCGGTGCAGGGGCTGGGCGGCGCGGTGGTTTCGGCCGTCTCGCTCTCGCTGATCATGAACCTGTTCACCGAACCGGCCGACCGCGCGAAGGCAATGGGCGTGTACGGCTTCGTTTGCGCGGGCGGCGGCAGCATCGGCGTGCTGCTGGGCGGCCTGCTCACGAGCTCGCTGAGCTGGCACTGGATCTTTCTGGTAAACCTGCCGATCGGCGTGGCGGTGTATGCGCTGTGCGTGGCGCTGCTGCCCAACACGCGCGGCCAGGCGCACGGCGAAAAGCTCGACGTGGCGGGCGCCGTCACCGTCACGCTGTCGCTCATGCTCGCGGTCTACGGCGTGGTCAACGGCAACGAAGCCGGCTGGGGCTCCACGCAAACGCTGGGCCTGCTCGGCGCTGCGGTGGTGCTGCTCGCGATCTTCATCACCATCGAGGCGCGCGTGCAGCATCCGCTGATGCCGCTGGGCCTCTTTCGCCTGCGCAGCGTGTCGGTCGCCAACGTGGTGGGCGTGCTGTGGGCGGCGGCAATGTTCGCGTGGTTCTTCATTTCCGCGCTCTACATGCAGCTGGTGCTGAACTACACGCCGATGCAGATCGGCCTCGCCTTCCTGCCGGCCAACATCATCATGGCGGTGTTCTCGCTCGGCCTCTCCGCCAGGCTGGTGATGCGCTTCGGCATCCGCAAGCCGCTTGCGGCCGGACTCTGGCTCGCGGCCATCGGCCTTGCGCTCTTCGCGCGTGCGCCGGTCAACGGAAGCTTTGTCGTCGACGTGCTGCCCGGGATGATGCTGCTCGGCCTGGGCGCGGGCATGGCGTTCAACCCGGTGTTGCTCGCGGCCATGAGCGAGGTCGACCCGGCCGATTCGGGACTTGCCTCGGGCGTGGTCAACACCGCCTTCATGATGGGCGGCGCACTCGGCCTTGCCGTTCTGGCCAGTGCCGCAGCGGCGCGCACCGGCTCCATGCAGGCAGCCGGGGCGCAGTTGCCTCTTGCCCTCACCGGCGGCTACAACCTTGCGTTTCTTGTCGGCGCCGTGTTTGCGGCGCTGGCGGGATTGCTCGGGGCATTGCTGCTTCGCACCGCATCTCCGGGGTCGACTCAGAACGACAAGAACAACAGCAACAACATCAACAACGAAGAGGCCGCGGCATCCGCAAGCACGGCAAACCGTGCGGCGGCATCTTGAGGGCACGCCCGTTCGGCGGCCCGCTTTTCTTTTCTACTTTCCTTTTCTTTCAAGGAGACTTCCAATGGCTCGCTATGTCGATGGCTTTCTGGTTCCCGTTCCCTCGAACAACGTCGAGGCTTACCGCAAGCTGGCGCGCAAGGCCGGCAAGATCTGGATGGAATACGGTGCGCTCGAATACGTGGAGTGCATTGCCGACGATGTGAAGCCCGGCAAGTTCACTTCGTTTCCGCAGAGCGTGAAGCAGAAGGCGGACGAAACGGTGGCCTTCTCGTGGATCGTCTACAAGTCGCGCAAGCACCGCGACACGGTCAACGCCAAGGTCATGGCCGACCCGCGCATTGCCGCGATGGACCCGAAGACCATGCCCTTCGATGCGAAGCGGATGATCTTCGGCGGGTTCAAGTCGATCGTCGAGTTCTGACCGGGCGCGCCGGGCTCAGGCAAGAAACCCGTCGTAGACGAGCTTGAGCCCGGTCAGCAGCATGCCGAGGTACAGGAAGCGGTAGAACCATGTGGCGCTGATACGCCGCGCAATGCGAATGCCGACCCACACGCCGAGCGGCGCAAGAGGCATCAGCACCGCCGATGTGGCCAGGGTGCGCAGGTCGATGAGGCCGAGCCAGGCGTACGGAATCCACTTGCTCAGGTTCACCACGAAGAAGAAGTAGGCCATGGTGGCCGTGAACACCACCGGCTTGAGCCGCAGCGGGATTACATAGGCGTTGATGGGCGGCCCGCCGGCGTGGGCAATGAAGCTCGTGAAACCCGAGACCGCGGTGAGCGCCGCGCCCACGGCGCGCGAAGGCAGCGGGTCGTCCGGCTTGGGCGGAAACACCAGCCGCTGCGCAAGAAACAGCAGCGTGAACACGCCGACGATGCCCGCCACGGTGGGGGCCGAAAGCGTTCGGAACAAGAGCGTGCCGATGACCGTGCCGAGCAGCCCGAACGGAACCAGGAACTTGAGCAGCGCCCGGTCGAAGTCGCGCCGGAAGGCGGCAATCCCGAGCAAGTCCATCAACAGCAGCAGCGGCATCAGGATGGCTGCGGCCTGCGGCACCGTGACCGCGAGCGCCATCAGCGGCACCGCGAGCGAACCGAAGCCGGCGCCGAACCCGCTCTTGCTGATGCCGAGCAACAGCACGGCCGGAACGGCAACCGCGTAGAAATGCGGATCGGTGATGACAGGAAAGAGCATGGAAGGCTGCGCAGAAAAAGCCCGCCGTGTGGCGGCGCAGAAAAAAGCCCGCCGTGTGGCGGGCGGTGCAAGCGTAGCAGGACGGCGCCGGGCCTGCAGGATTCTTCGGGCACCTGCGCAAACGTGTGCGTAAACGCACAGCCGCGCCGGCCGCGGCTGCGCACACTGGAACCGCAACCGCCGCACTCCGCGGCGGGCTTTCAACTTTCCTCAAGGATCTGCCATGAACACCCAGGCCGTAGCCGCCGACTCCGCGCGTGCGCCGATCGCATCTTCGTTCGCTTCTCCCTCGCCCGCCACGCTGGACGATTCCGGCAAGCTGCTGCTGCGCGTGGCCATCGGCGTGCTCGTGCTGCTGCACGGCATTTTCAAGATTTCGGCCGGCGTGGGCTTCGTCAGCGCCATGCTGGTGAAGGCCGGCCTGCCGGGCGGGCTGGCCTACCTGGTGTACGTGGGCGAGATCGTGGCGCCGCTGCTCATGATTGCCGGCTTCTGGACCCGCGCCGCCGCCGGCGTGGTCGTCATCAACATGCTCGTGGCCTTTGGCCTGGTGCACATGGCCGACCTATTCGCCGTGACCAAGCAGGGTGGCTGGGCGCTGGAACTGCAGGGCCTGTACCTGTTCGGCGCGCTGGCCGTGGTGCTGCTGGGTGCGGGCCGCTTCAGCCTGGGCGGCTTGCGCGGCCGCTGGAACTGATCCGGCCAGGCCGCCGGCTCAACCCGCGTCGCCGCGCACTTGCGACACCATGCGCTCGAGCCGCGCGGCGTCGGCCACCAGCAGGGCCTTGCCGTCCTTGCGCAGCACGCCGCTGCGCACCAGCACATTGAGTTCGCGCGTCACCTGCTCGCGGTTGGTGCTGATCTGGCTGGCCAGGGCCGCGTGCTTGGGCGCCGGGTCGAGCCTCGACTGGTTGCCTTCCACGCCCGCGATTCGCGCGAGCCGCAGCAGCTCGGCATGCAAGCGGTTCTGCACACCCAGCGTGCTCAGGTCGATCACGCGTTCCGACAGCTGCCGCACCAGTGAAGCGAGCCGCTGCATCACGCGCTCGGCCACCACCGGCTCGTCGCGCAGCAGCGCCATGAAGGAAAGCCCGTCGAGGCTGGCGAGCACGCTGGGTTCGAGCGTGACCACGTCGGCGGAGCGCGGCCCGCCGTCAAGGGCGGCAATGTCGCCGAAGTGCTCGCCCGCTTCCGAATCCCTGAAGGTGACCTGCCGGCCGTTGGCCGAATAGGTGGTCACCCGCACCCGCCCCGAGACCAGCAGGAACACATCGCCTTGCTGCTCGGCGCGCAGCAGCAGCGGCTTGCCGGCCTCCACGCTGTGCCACAGGCACTGCTGCGCGAGCAGGTCCAGGCGCTGGTCGGAAAGCCCCTCGAGCAGCGCGATGCGGCGCAGCGCAAGGCTGGAACGAAGAGTGGTCGAAGGAGTGGTTGGGGCCATGCCGGGTGAGAGGGGCGCGCGCATTATGCTCGGGTGCCCCTTCGAACCCGTTCATGGACAGACGTTCCCCCCAAGCCCTTTTTTTGCCGAGACTGCCGACCCGGCGCAATCTCCGCTGGGCGAGCGGGCTGGTGCTGATGGCCTATGTGACGGCGCATTTGCTCAACCATTCGCTGGGCATCGTCTCCTTTGCCGCGGCCGAGACGGTGCTGCGCGGCGTGCAGCACTTCTGGCACAGCCTGCCGGGCACGCTGCTGCTGTACGGTGCCGCCACCGTTCACCTGGCGCTTGCCGTGGCCGCGCTGTGGGAGCGCCGCACGCTGCGCATGCCGCCGCTGGAGGGCCTGCGCATTCTGCTGGGCTTCGCGCTGCCGCTGCTGCTGATCGCCCACGTGACCGCCATGCGCGGCGCCTACCAGGCTTACGGCATCGAAGGTTCCTATGCGCGCGTGGTTTGGGGCCGGTGGAACCTGCCGGGCGCCACGGCGCAGTTCACCATGATGTTCGCGGCCTGGATCCACGGCTGCATCGGCATGCACTTTGCGCTGCGGGCACGGCCGGGCTACCGCCGCTTCTCCCATCTGCTGCTTGCCTTGGCAGTCGTGCTGCCCCTCGCCGCGGCGATGGGTTTCGTCTCCATGGGACGCGAGTTCCAGTGGACCGGCGTGCCGCCCGCGGTGGTGCCGAACGCGGCCCAGGGCCGCACGCTCGACGCCGTGGAAACCGGCATCGAGGTCTTCTACGCACTTGGCCTGGCCGCCCTGCTGGCGGCGTTTGGAGCACGCCACTGGCTGGCGCGCCGGCCGCGCGGGCTTTCGGTTTCGCTGCGCTATCCGGGCCGCACGGTACAAGTGCCGCGCGGCTGGAGCGTGCTGGAAGCGAGCCGCTCGCACGGCATCGCCCATCTTTCGGTGTGCGGCGGGCGGGCGCGCTGCTCGACCTGCCGCGTGCGCGTGCTCGGCCCTGCCGAACACATCGGCGAGCCGGGCCGTGACGAGCAGCGGACGCTGGAGCGCGTGCGTGCGCCCGGCGACGTGCGGCTGGCCTGCCAGCTGCGGCCCCGCGGCGACATCGAGGTCACTCCGCTGTTTGCGCCGCCGCCCAACGGCGGCCGGCCCGCGCCGGTCAGCAGCTTCGGCCGCGAGCACGACGTGGCCATTCTGTTCGTGGACCTGCGGCGCTGGTCGGGCCTGTCGGAGCGGCAATGGCCGTTCGACCTGGCCTATGTGCTCGACCGCTACTTTGCGACGGTAGGTGCGGCCGTGCGCGAAAGCGGCGGCGTGCCCAACCAGTTCATCGGCGACAGCGTGATGGCGATCTTCGGGCTCGAGACCGACCTGCCTACCGCATGCCGCCAGGCACTGCGCGCGACCGAGCTCATCGGCGAGCGCATGGACGCCTGGAGCGAAGGCTTCGAGGCGCAATTCGGCCAGCGGCTGGACTTTGGCATGGGCCTGCACGCCGGCCGTGCGGCCGTGGGTGAGGTGGGCTACCTCGACACGACCACTTTCACCGCCATTGGCGAAGTGGTCAACACGGCAAGCCGGCTGCAGGACCATTCCAAGGCCGCCGCATCGCGGCTCGTGGTTTCGCTGTTCGCGGCGCAGCAGGCCGGCCTGGCGCATGCCGCGGAGCAGGTCGATACGCTGGCGGTGCGCGGGCGCTCCGAACCACTTGCGGTGATCTGTTCGCAGCACGCCCCCTTGGCAGCGCCCCTGTAGCAGTTGCCAAAAGCGGTGCGCAAACGCACAGCGCAGGCTGCGGCGCGGTTTCACACTGCATCTGTGGCAACGACGAATGTCCGCCGACCACACCACTTTCAGTCAAGGGGACTCTCACCATGAACACGAAGCAACTCATCGCCGTTTCCGCCGCCGCACTCGCCATGCTGGGCGCCGCGGGTGCACATGCCGAAACCTACGAAGGCGTGCAGGCCCTCACGTCGTACGCCAACCGTGCGGACGTGCAGGCCGAAGCCGTGGCCGCCGCACGCGGCGGCAACACGTATTCGGACAGCGCCGCGGAGGGCGTGGTGGCCGTCCAATCCACGCTCGACCGCAATGCGGTGCGCGCCCAGGCCGTGGCCGCCGCGCACGATCCGCTGCAAAGCCTGGACCGCCGCGCCTTCTATCGCGACCAGGTGCCATCGGCTTACAGCAAGCCCGCCGTTTCGTTCACGCAGCAAGCCGGCCTGTAAGGCAACCGCTCAGGCCCGCGCCACCTTCACGGTGGCCGCGCCAGCGGCTTCTTCGATGGCATATCGCACCGGCAGAAAGCGCTCGATCACCGCGCAGTTGGTTCGCGTGTGCTCCGTTACCTCGCTGCAGGTGAAGGCGGCCGCACCGCCGCTTTGCCATGCCGCCAGGCCCAGCAGCAGCGCCAGTTGGTCGGCCAGGTGCGGCCCCACGGCCGCCTGGCTCTTCTGGAAGTCGCGCAGTTCCCTCACCAGCGCATGCGCCACCTGCTCCGCGCTGAGCGTCTTTTCGCCGAAGGCCGTGAAAACCTCGGTCACGTGCTCGTAGGCCAGCGTGGCGAGCAGCGCATTGCCCGGCCCTTCGTTCTGCCGCGCCGTGCCGACGCGCAGTTGCTCGCCCGACCAGCCCATCGCCTTGCCCAGCGTTTCCAGCTCGCGCGCGGCAATGTGCCGTGCGAGCCCCGGCGCCAGGCACTCGGCGTGGCCCGACAGCAATGCGCCGCGCTCGACCAGGTCGAAGGGCTTCAGCCCGTCGGCCGACGGAACGATGGTCGCGTCGACCTCGCCGCCGCCGGCGGGATAAAAGCCGCAGCGGCGCAGCACCAGTTGCAGGTCCGCGCCCAGGCGGCGCACCAGCGGCGCAAAGGCGCGCTCCAGAAAGTGGAACGGCGGCGCCATTGGGTTGTGCGTGCCGCCGCGCAGCTGCACGCGGCTCGGCGTGCCGGCCAGCAGCAGCGGCGGCAGTACCGTTTGAAGCACCAGCATGCAGCTGCCCGCGCTCGCAATCGTGAAGCTGTAGTCGCCCGCACGCACCGGACCGGGCACGAAGCGCAGCGATTGCGATCCGAGCTCGGCCCCTTCGAGTTGCGCGCCGCTGATCTCGGCCGCCGCGTTGACGCACGCGAGATGCTGCCGCATCAGGCCCGGCTTGGCGCGGCCCGCGCGAATCTTCTCAATGGCGACGGGCTGGCCCGTTGCCACCGACAGCGCGAGGCTGGTGCGCAGGATCTGGCCTCCGCCCTCGCCTTGAGAGCCGTCGAGTTCAATCATGCGCGGCCTCCTTTCTTCAGTGCGGACGCGGCCGCGTCGAAGCACAGCACCGTCTCGCAAAGAAACGCATCGAGCCCTGCACCTTCGGCCTGCGGCAGCGGCGTGACAGGTTCCGCCGCGTTGGCCGCCAGTTCGCTTTCGATGAACGCATGAATGCCCGGCCAGCGCGGGCTGGTCGCGGCTTCGCCGGCGCGCATCTTCACTTCGAGCAGCGCGTTGATTTCTTCGATCAACGCGGCGTCGCGCACGGGGTCGAGCGTTTTCTGCGCCAGGTCGGCAAAGCGCATCGGCGGCACCCCGGGCTGCGTGCGGATCCAGCGCGCGGCCAGCAGCGGGCGCAGTACGTACAGGTATTTCTTGTAGCGCACCTCGTCGGCCTGCAGATGCTCGCGGAAGTTCTTCTTTGCCATCGACGCGTAGTGATGCCAGCCGCGCGCGTTGGAGAACACCGCTTCGGAGAGCGCACGAAAACGCGGCATGGCCGCCTCGTCTTCGCGGTACACGACCGGCGAGCGCAGCCATTCGAGCAGCGTGGGGTTCGACTCGCGCATGAGGCCCAGCGCCTTGCGCAGGTCCCAGCCGTTCACGTCGAGGTCGCCACTGATCGGCAGCTCGATCACGTCACGCCGCGGGGTGACCGTGAGGTACCACGGCAGACGGTTCACGTAGATGAAGCGCACGTCGTAGTCGCTGTCGGGCGAGGCAAAGCCCCAGCCGCGGCTGCCGGATTCGCAGGCGAACAGCACCGTGACGTCGTGGCGCGTTTCGATGTCGCGCAGGGCATCCATGATCTGCACGCGCATGGCGGGATCGATGGGGTGCGCCGAGCGCAGGAATTCTTGTTCTTTGTTGCTCATGAATAAAACTTCTTCTAGCCGCCGGATGTTCTCATTCATCCGATCGGGGCACGGGTGACAGCCACGTTGCCGGCGCTGTCGAGTTCAAAAACGTCCAGGTCGTTGGCCAGGAATGCGTTGCCGCGGTAGTGGGCCTGGGTCTCCACCATCAACGCGGCCACGCCCTCTTCGTTCTGATGGCGCGGGCTCAGGTGCGTAAGAACCAGGTTGGGCACTTCCACGGATTGCGCAAACTCGGCCAGCAGGCGCGCGGAGCTGTGCATGGGGCCGGGCCCGACCTTGTCGAGCGCTTCCTGCGTGTAGGTGGCCTCGTGCACCAGCAGTTGCGCACCTTCGCAGGCCGCGCGCAGCAGCGCGGGCTCGGCGTTGTCGCCTCCCAGCACGGCGCTTGCCGTGTCGATTTGCGTTTCTGCAAAGTCGGCACTGCGCAGCACCGTGCCGTTGAAAGGCACGTCCTCGCCGTTCTGCAGCGCGCGCCATGCGGGCCCGGGCGGCAGGCCGGCCGCACGCAAGGCGTCGGCCTTGAGCCGCACGCGCCGGGTTTGCACCTGCACGCGGTAGGCGTGGCTGGGCACCCGGTGCCGCAGCCCATGGCGCTCGATGCGCAGGCCCGCGGCTTCGTAGACCAGCGCCTCGGTTTCCAGATCGACATGCTCCACTTCGTACGGCAGATGCAGGTCCGTCAACCGGTGCGTGGTTTCGAACCACTGCCACACCGGCAGCGGCGCGACCAGCTTCAGCGGCTTGGTGCGCTTGCCCATGCCCGCGCTGGCGAGCAGGCCCGGCAAGCCGTAGCAATGGTCGCCGTGCACGTGCGTGATGCAGACCGCCGCCATGTCATGCAAGGACAGCCGCGTCTGCTGCAGCCGGTGCTGCGTGCCTTCGCCGCAATCGACAAGGAACCAGTCGGCACCGAGCACGGTCTGCACCGCAAGGCCGGAGACGTTGCGCTGGCGCGTGGGGACTCCTGAGGACGTGCCCAGGAAGGTGAGCTTCAACATTCCCCGCTCTCCTCCTCGGCCCGGCGCGCCAGTGCCTTCGTTGCGGCATCCGCTGCTTCGCGTTCCCACGTTCCGTAGCTGCTTGTGCGGTTCGCTGCAAATGCCTGCAGCCGCCCGATCTGCTCGGGCCCGCCCCACTGACCCATGACTTCGATGGCGACTACGCGCAGGCTCCGCCACTTGCTTTGCAGGGCAGCTTCCACTTGCGCGAGCGCGTCGGCGCCAGGCTTTTGCACCGCAAGCGCGCGCAACCGGGCCACCTCCTCGCCCAGCAGGTTGGCGCCTTCGTTCCGAAGCGCCGCTTCACGCAAGGCGCAGCGGGCCTGCCGGCATGCACGGCATCGCACGGCGTGCCTGTACACCGAGCCTTGCGCAACCTCATGCCACCACTTCTGCTGCTTTGCCGTCCACACCTCCTGGGCGCGGCAATCGCGGCAGGTGAAGGCCTGGTCGAGATAGAAATCCGGCACCTCGCCGAAGGTGGTGTTGTAGTGCGCAAGCCGCGACTTGTCGGCCATGACCATGCCAGGCACGAGTCCGCCCGCCGAGAGCTGACGGGCATCCTGCGTGCGCAGCTGCGCCTTCAGCGCGGCTGCGCGTTCGAGGCGGTGCGCCTTGATTTCGGCGCGGCGTTGCTTGTTGCTTTTCATTGTTATTTACTCGATTGCCGTTGCACACGCCCGCGCCCCTCGTCCTCGGACCAGCGCGGGCTTCTAACCCTTCACGCAAACCACCTGCTTGAGCGTGTAGACCACCTCCACCAGGTCCTTCTGCGCTTCCATCACCGCGTCGATGTCCTTGTAGGCCATCGGAATCTCGTCGATCACGTCGGCGTCCTTGCGGCATTCCACGCCCTCGGTCGCGGCGATCTGGTCGGCAATGGTGAAGAGCTTCTTCGCCTTGGTGCGGCTCATCTTTCGACCGGCGCCGTGGCTGCAGCTCATGAAGCTCTCGGGGTTGCCCTTTCCGCGCACGATGTAGCTCTTGGCCCCCATGCTGCCTGGAATGATCCCGAGCTCGCCCGCCTTCGCGCTCACCGCGCCCTTGCGCGTGACGAGCACGTCTTCGCCGAAGTGCGTCTCGCGGCTCACATAGTTGTGGTGGCAGTTCACCGCTTCCACATGCGCCTCGAACGGCTTGGCAATGACCTTGCGCGCGGCCGCGACCACGCGCTGCATCATCACCTCGCGGTTGGCACGCGCGAACTTCTGGGCCCAGCCCACCGCGCGCACGTAGTCGCCGAAGTACTTGGCGCCTTCCTCGAAGTACGCCAGGTCCTGGTCCGGCAGGTTGCGCTGGTGCAGTTCGGCGTCCTTCTTCGCGAGTTCGATGAAGTGCGTGCCGATGGCATTGCCCACGCCGCGCGAACCCGAGTGCAGCATGAACCACACCGCGCCCGCTTCGTCGAGGCACACCTCGATGAAGTGGTTGCCGGTTCCCAGCGTGCCCAGGTGCTTGTGGTTGTTCGTGTTCTTGATGCGCGGGTAGTCCTCGCAGATCAGGTCGAACTCATCCACCAGCCTGGCCCAGGCCGCATCGGTTTCGTCGGGCGGCGTTTCCCACGAGCCCTTGTCGCGGCCCATGCGCTTGGGGTTCGATCCGTGCGGCACGGCCTTCTCGATCGCGGAACGCAGCGGGCCCAGGTTGTCGGGCAGGTCACGCGCGTTGAGCGTGGTCTTGCAGGCCATCATTCCGCAGCCGATGTCCACGCCCACCGCGGCCGGGATGATGGCCTTGAAGGTCGGAATCACCGAGCCCACGGTCGCGCCGATGCCGTAGTGCACGTCGGGCATGGCCGCGATGTGCTTGAACACGATGGGCAGGCGGGCCGCGTTCTCGAGCTGCTTCTGCGCCTCGTCTTCCACGGGCACGCCGTTCGTCCACATCTTGACCGGGACGCCGTTGGCTACTTCATGCAGTTTGTAGTTCTGTTCCATATTCTTTTCTCTCCGACTGTCTATCTATCTATTCTTACGACTGAATGGTGGACACGGTGGGATTCGAACCCACATCAATACGGCGACCATGGTGTTTGAGTCCGATGGCCCAGTCGACGATTGGAAACGCGCGCCAGTGACAGACCCGTCATCGGAGCCAGCACCTGCATCCTCAACCTTGCCCGTCAACCGGCTTTCCCGCCGCATCCGGTGCTACCCGGACTGCCGGCAATAACAACATTTTTGGCAGTGGCGCTCCCTTCTGTGCCTGCGTGCCCGTGTTCTTTTCTCTGTCGCTCAAGAGCCGTTCGGCCGAAGCGTCACGAGCCCGTTGAGCACCTGGTCCAGACCGCCAACCACCGAGATCTTGTCGATCCGTTCGGCCACGCGTTCCAGCGTTTCGAGTTCCTTCATCCGCAAAGCGACGGGGTTGCCCTCCATCACCTTGGCAGTGTTCAGCAGCGAACGCGTGGCCGCGGTTTCCTCGCGGCGGCGGATCACGTTGGCCTGGGCCGACTTCTCCGCCTCCACCACCTGGGCGAGGATGGTCTTCATCTCGCCCGGCAGGATGATGTCCTTCACGCCCACGCTCTCCAGCGCAACGCCCGACCCCTCCAGCCGCTCGCGCACTTGCGCCAGCACCGTCTGGTCGATGGCCGCCTTGTTCTCCAGCAGCGCGTCGAGCGTTTGCTCGCCGACTGCGGCGCGCAGACCGAACTGCAGCTCGCGGTACACATGCTCGGCCGGCTTCGGCATCTGCGCCATCGCCTGCCGCACATCGACGAAGCGCCATACCGCGGACAGATTCAGTCGCAGGCCCACCTTGTCGCGGGTCAGGATTTCCTGGCCGCTTACCTCGGCGATCTGCGAACGCAGGTCCACGCAAGTCACGGCCACCTGGCGGTTGAAGCGCCAGAAACCGTGGTTCCCCGGCGGCAACATTGCCTGCATCTGCCCCTCGAGCGTCAACACGCCGGCATGGAACTCGGGCACCTGTATCAGCAGCACGCCTTCGAGCCCCTGCACTGCACGCGGACGCAGGGCCACGCTCTGCAGCTTGGCCAGCAGCTCGGCAGGCAGGCGCGCGTCACCCGCCACGTCGATTACGTCGACGCGCTGCTCGCGCAGCCCGCGCCAGTACAGCTTGCGCGTGGCGGGCGGCAGGATCTGCACCAGCACGCCGTCTTCATGGCGCAGGCCAACCTGGGTCTCGCCGAGCGAAACGTGCACGAACTCGCGCTCCACCAACTCGGGCTCGCGCGCCAGGAAGTAGTCGGCCAGTTCGTGCTCGAACGACGGCTCGGCAAGTGAGAAGCGCTCCAGCTTGATGGCGTCGAAGGCCGAGAACACGCGGTGCTTTCCCGGGCCGAGCAGTTGCTCGAAGTCGCCATTGCGCAGCAGCAGCGCGCGTTCGTTCTTCTTGATCGTGTATCGATTGAAACCCAGCATTTTTTTCTCCCACTCGTTATTTGGTTCGGTTATTCGGTTCGTTCGTTCATTCAATCCAGGCCCGCTAAAGGGCAGGCGGCGGGCACAACGGTGGGCCGGGGCTGACGTACAGCGGTCGCGCGGTTCGGTGGGTGCCTCCCGGCGTCGCGTGTGCAACGCCGTCACTTCCCTCGCCGTCGATGACTGCACGCAGTTCCTTGCCGCACACGCGGTGCGCAAGCCGCCTGCGCTTGGCACGGTGTCGCGCGCCGCAGGGCTTTGTCGGCCCTGCGCCATCGCTCCGGTGTGCCGGGGCGGGGGCTTTCGCCCCAACAGATGGCAGTGCAAGCACTGCCAGGTTTTTCGCGGGAATCGAACCCGCAACGCCATGTGGTTAGCACGGTGCTCAACCATGAGCAGAACTGAATCAAGTTCAGTCGCCAGCCAGTTCAACAGCGGCATACCGCGAGCCCAAGACAGGTCTGGCCTGCGGCACCGGGCCGCTTTCATGCGGCACCTGCGAGCGGATGAACTGCATCCGGACGGGTTATCTATTGCAGCAGGCGTGCCAAGTTGCGAAAAACCGCTCAGTTGGCGAGGCAAATGCGGCACAAGTCGTTGATCTACAACGGAAATTCCTTTGCACCAGCCTCATGCTCCAGCTCGCACACCTGATAAAATTTTCTTCAAAATTTATAAATTTAGCTAGATTCATATCCATGAAGCCAATAGTCGTCATCGGCTTTCTCGGCACCCAACTCGACGCCGGCCAAGGCACTGGCCGCTGGGAGAAGTGGCGCCCCACCGTCTCGCTCGCGCAGCACGAGGACATGGTCATCTCGCGCATGGAGCTGCTCTACACGCTCAAGCACAAGGCGCTGGCCGAGGTGGTCAAGGCCGACATCGCCACCGTCTCGCCGGAGACCACGGTCAACCTGGTGCCGCTCGACCTGGCGGACCCGTGGGATTTCGGCGAGGTGTACGCGCGCCTCTACGACTGGGCGCGCACCTACACCTTCGACACCGAACGCGAGCAGTACTGGACGCACATCACCACCGGCACGCACGTGGCGCAGATCTGCATGTTCCTGCTGGCCGAATCGCGGGTGATTCCGGGCGTGCTGGCGCAGACCTCGCCGCCCAAGCGGCAGCGCGCGGGCAACCCGGGCGAAGTAGCGCTGATCGACCTCGACCTGTCGCGCTACGACGCGATTGCGCGGCGCTTCGATGCCGAGCAGCGCGACGCGGTGGCCTTCCTGAAGAGCGGCATCGCCACGCGCAATGCGCGCTTCAATGCGCTCATCGACGAGATCGAACGCGTGGCGGTGCGATCGCGCGCGCCGATCTTGCTGGTGGGGCCGACCGGTGCGGGCAAGTCCTTCCTGGCGCGGCGCATGTTCGAACTGAAGCAGGCGCGGCACCAGATGACGGGGCCGTTCGTGGAAGTGAACTGCGCCACGCTGCGGGGCGACGGGGCCGCATCCACATTGTTCGGCCACAAGAAGGGCGCGTTCACCGGCGCGGCGGGCGAGCGCGCGGGCCTGCTGCGCACGGCGCACCAGGGCGCGCTCTTTCTCGACGAGATCGGCGAGCTCGGCCTCGACGAACAGGCGATGCTGCTCAAGGCCATCGAGGAGAAGCGTTTCTTCCCGGTGGGCGCCGACAAGGAAGTGGAGAGCGATTTCCAGCTCATTGCCGGCACCAACCGCGACTTGCGCAGCGACGTGGCGGCCGGTCGCTTTCGCGAAGACCTGTTCGCGCGCATCAACCTCTGGACCTACGACCTGCCGGGCCTGGCAAAGCGGCCGGAAGACATCGAGCCCAACCTCGACCACCTGCTGGCCATTCACGCGGCCGAAAACAACCGCGTGGTGCGCTTCAACGCCGAAGCCCGCGCGGCCTACCTGCGGTTTGCGCAAAGCGCCGAGGCGCTGTGGTGCGGCAACTTTCGTGACCTGTCGGCCAGCGTGACGCGGCTGGCCACGCTGGCGGACGGCGGGCGCATTCCGGTCGCGCTGGTCGAAGCCGAGATTGCACGGCTTCGTTGGCTATGGAACCGCGAGAGCCCGAAAACCGATGGCAGTGGCGCCGAGGACGTGGACCTCGACGCATTGCTGGGCGATGAACGCGCGGCGGCGCTCGACCTGTTCGACCGGCTGCAGCTGGAGGCGGTGGTGCGCGTGTGCCGCGAATCGCGCAGTCTGTCGGACGCGGGGCGGCAGCTTTTCCAGGCGTCGCGCGTGCAGCGCAGCGTGGTGAACGATGCCGACCGGCTCCGAAAGTACCTCGCGAAGCATGGGCTCGAGTGGAGCCGCATTGCCGCGGGCTGAGCTATCCTCCGCCGCAACTCCGCCGCAGTGGCGACACCCCGCGCATGACACCATGAACTGGAAGCTGGCCTTGCTCGCGCTGCCCGTGTTCCTCACCGGCTGTGTTCAGTCGATGTTCTATTACCCCGACCGGGTGCGCTACGAAACGCCCGATGCGCTGGGGCTGCGATATAAGGCGGTGCAATTTGCCAGCGCCGACGGCACGCGCCTGAGCGGCTGGTTCATTCCCGCCGCAAGCCGCCAGAACCCGAAGGATGCCAAGGGCACGGTGGTGCATTTCCACGGCAACGCGCAGAACATGTCCGCGCACTGGCGCTTCGTGGCCTGGCTGCCGAAGCAGGACTTCAACGTGTTCGTGTTCGACTACCGCGGCTACGGCGAGTCCGAAGGCAAGCCGGAGCCCAAGGGCGTGTTCGAGGATTCCAATGCCGCGCTGGACCATGTGCGCACTCGCGCCGACGTCGACCCCGAGCGCCTCTTCGTCTTCGGCCAGAGCCTGGGCGGCACCAATGCCGTGGCGGCGGTGGGTTCGGGCAACCGGGCCGGCGTGAAGGCGGCGGCCATCGAATCGACGTTTTATTCGTACTCGTCGATTGCCAGCGAGAAGCTGCCGGGCGCAGGCCTGCTGGTGAGCGACGACTACGCCGCATCGAAGTACATCGCGGCCGTTTCACCCATTCCGGTGCTGCTCATCCATGGCACGGCCGACGCAGTGATTCCGCATTCCCATTCGCGCCGCCTGCTCGAGGCCGCGCGCGAGCCCAAGCGGCTGATCGAAGTGGCCGGTGCCGCTCATCTGGAGCCCATGACCCATCGCTTCGGCACCACTTACCAGCGCGCACTGGTCGAATTCTTCGACGCCGCGCTGCATCCACGGCAACCATGAAGCACTTCGACGAAACCGCCACCCGCGAACCGCTGGCTTTTGCACGGCTCGTACCCGCGCTGCGCGCCGCCTTCGCGGCCGAGGCGCAGGTGCCGCCGCGCCACGTGCACAGCATCGAGACGGCCGGCGGAAACAAGGGCACCGTGCTCATCATGCCGGCATGGAGCGACGCGGGGTTCCTCGGCATCAAGACCATCAACGTCTTTCCGGGCAACGGCGCGCGCGGCCTGCCCAGCCTGCATGCCACCTACGTGCTGTACGACGCGCGCACCGGCGTGCCGCTGGCGATGATGGACGGCAACGAGCTCACCGCGCGCCGCACGGCGGCCGCATCGGCGCTGGGCGCAGCGTTTCTGGCGCGGGCCGACGCACGCCGGCTGCTGGTGGTGGGCACCGGCCGCATCGCCAGGCTGCTGCCCGCCGCGCATGCGAGCGTGCGGCCCATCGACGAGGTGCAGGTGTGGAACCACCGGCCCGAAGGCGCCGAGGCCCTGGCCGCGCAGTGGCGCGAAGAGGGTTTGAATGCCCGTGCCGTCACCGCGCTCGAAGCGGCCGTGCGGCAAGCCGACATCGTGAGTTGCGCCACTCTCGCGACCGAGCCGCTGGTGCGCGGCGAATGGCTGAGCGCGGGCTCTCACCTGGACCTGATCGGCAGCTTCACCCCCGCCATGCGCGAGGCCGACGCCCGCTGCTTTGCGGGCGCGCGCACCTTCATCGACACCACCGAGGCGCTGCAGAAAGCGGGCGAGCTGCTCGATGCAATGGCGGTCGGCACGCTGCGCGCCGATGAGGTGCAGGGCACGCTCGCCGCACTCTGCCGGGGCGAATGTGCGGGCCGCACAGGCAGCGGCGAGCGCACCGTTTTCAAGGCCGTGGGCAGCGCGCTCGAAGACCTGACCGCCGCCACGCTGGTGTGGCGGCATGCCGAATCGACGCCAGCCTAAGGCTTAAGGCCTAGAAAACCGCGGCTGTTTGCCGGCATGGATAGCCATTTACTGACAAGCACATACGTCAAGCGGCTGATGGCACGCGTCTTGCGCCATGGCTAATCTGATGCCCATATTCCAGAGGCCAGCCCCATGCTCACCATTCTTCAGAAAGCCACCATCCTCAGCAAAGCCGGTTTCGAGGTTCCCGCCTGCCCGGCCGAAGACCCGTCGGCAAACTCGACCAGCGTGGTTTCGCAAAAGATGCACGAATGGGGCAAGGCCATCGAGACGATGTACGTGGCCTACGTGGCAGCCCGCGCGGCCAAGAGCCTGCGGGACGCCGAAGAGTCGCGCCAGACGGACATGCTTCGGCGGCTTTCGTTGACCGCCTGGGCTGCGTAAGGCGCATTCGCCCTTTCGCCAGCCGCCCGGGCCGCGTCAGCGCTCAGCCGAAGGTGAACGCGTAGGCCTGCGCGCCCGCGTCCAGAAACTCGATCTCGAACAACCTGCCTTTCCCGTCAGTCCCATTGGTGGCTTGGCGCACCAGCTGATAGAGCTTCTGCGCATCGACAACCCCATAGCCCTGCGCATCGGTGTCGGCGCCATGATCCGCCAGCGGCGGCTTGCCATCCACCAGCACCCTGAAGCGCACCGGCTTGCCGTTGGCCGTGGGGCCGAGCACCAGGTGCAGGTCGCGCGCCTGAAAGCGATAGGCGATGCGGCCGTTCGCACTGTTGAGCACCGCGCGCTCGGCCTCCACGGTCCAGTCGCCGGCCAGCGCCCACTGGTTGGTGCGCAGCGAAGAAGCCGCCTGGTAGACCTTTGCATGATCTCGCACCACACCGCCGGGCGAGGCAAAACCGTGCGCGCGCTCGTGGCCCAGGTAGGTTTCGCCGGACAAGGCGGGCTCGGGGCCGGGCTGCGCCTGGGTACCCTGGCCCGAGGGAGCGACCAGCCCGGCAGGGACGCGAGCCTGTCCGGCCTCGGCCAGCAGTTGCTGGATGACTTGTTCGGCCTTGTCGTAGCGGCCCTCGCCGAACTGGTGGTAGCGGACACGGCCCTCGGCATCGACGAAGTAGAACGCGGGCCAAGCGCGGTTGCCGAAGGCGCGCCAGATCGCGAAGTCGTTGTCCGTGGCTACGGGAAAGCCGATGCCCAGGTCCTTGGTCGCCCTGCGCACATTGGCCGAGCGTTTTTCGAACGCGAACTCCGGCGTATGAACGCCAAGCACCACGAGGCCCGCGTCCTTGTACTTTTCCGCCCATGCATTCAGGTAGGGCAGCGTGCGCAGGCAGTTGATGCACGAATAGGTCCAGAAGTCGACCAGCACCACCTTGCCGCGCAGGGCCTCGGGCGCGAGCGGCGGGGAGTTGATCCATTCGGTGGCGCCGGCCAGCGAGGGAAAGTTGCCCTCGACCCTGAGTTCGCGCGCAGGCACGGCGGCCGGGCGGTTGTCCGACACCCGCACGAAGCCCGCGTCTTCCTGCGCGGCAATCGGCTCCCCATGCGGCTTGCCGGGCTTGATCTTGTCTACCAGCGCCTGCTCCAGCGCCGAGGTGGTGCCGACCGACAGGCGCGCGAGCAGGCCGGTGTCCAGCCCCAGCGCGATGGCGCCCACGCCCACCAGCACGGCCGCGCCGGCGGCTCGCCGCACCCATTCGCCGCCATGCAACGACCGCTTCATGACCGAGAACACGCGCCCGCCGAACAGCAGCGCGGCCGCCAGCGACGTGCAGGCACCCGCGGCATAGGCCAGCAGCAGCAGCGAGGTACCCACGCTCGCGCCATTGAGCGCCGCGCCGGTCAGGATAAGACCGAGGATTGGGCCCGCGCAGGGGGCCCAGAGCAGGCCGGTGCCTACGCCCAACAACAGCGGGGAGAACACCGCGCTCGACGTCGCATTGCCTTGCGGCTCGGACATGCGCATGCCCAGCGCCACCAGGGGGCGGGTCATGCGGTCGGCGACGCGTGGGAACAGCAGCGTCACCCCGAACAGCGCGAGCATCGCAATGGCGGCATAGCGCCCGTACTCGTTGAGCGTGACGATCCGGCCTCCGCCCACCGCCGCCAGCGTGGCAACGGCGGCAAAGGCCAGCGCCATGCCCAGCAGCATCGGCAGGCCGTGCGAGCGGAACGGGCGGTCGGCGCGTGCGAACACGAATGGCAGCACCGGCAGGATGCAGGGGCTCAATATGGTGAGCACCCCGCCCAGGTAGGCGATGAGGAGGATGAGCATGATCGGGGTCGTCCGTTAAAGGATGTGTTCAGTGCGCGGGCGCGGTGCCCAGCGTGAGCCGGGCCTCCAGCCCGCCTTCGGCGCGGTTGTTCAGCGTGAGCTCGGCGCCCATCGCCATGGCAAGCTGGTGCGCAATGGCCAGGCCCAGTCCGGTGCCGCCGGTGCTGCGATTGCGCGAGCTTTCGACGCGGTAAAAGGGCTTGAGCACCGCTTCGAGCTCGTCGGGCGGAATGCCCGGTCCGTTGTCGAGCACGGCCACCACCAGCTTGCCGCCCTCGGCATGCACCTGCACGCGCACGTCGGTGCCGAACTTCAGCGCGTTGTCGATCAGGTTCATCAAGATCCTGCGCAGCGCGTTGGGTCGGCTCACGATGGGCGCGCCGGCCTTGCCTTCGAGCCGCACCTGCTGGCCCACGTCTTCATAGTCGGCCACCATGCTCTCGAGCAGCGCGTCGGCGTCGATGCGCAGCGGCGGCTCGGTCGCGCCGTGCAGCGTGCGTGCGTAGGTAACGCCCTCGCGCACAAGGGAGTTCATGGCGTCCAGGTCTTGCCGGAACTTCTCGCGGTCGTGCTCGTTGTCCATCAGGTCGGTGCGAAGGCGCATGCGCGTGATGGGCGTCTGCAGGTCGTGCGAAATGGCCGCCAGGATCTCGACGCGCTCGGCCATGTAGCCGGCGATGCGCTGCTGCATGGCGTTGAACGCGCGTGCCGCATGCGCAACTTCGCTGGGCCCGTCTTCCGCGAGCGCCTGGCCTTTGAGGTCAGGCCCGAGCTCATCGGCGGCGGCGGACAGTTGCGCAAGCGGCCGCGTGACCAGCCTCACCGCATACCATGCGCAAATGGCCAGCACCAGCAGTTGAACGACCAGCAGCCACATCACCCAGCCCGACACAGGCATGCCCACGCGCCTGGCATGCACCACCACGGTAGACCCATCACCCAGCCGCACCTGGATCTGCAGCCCCTCGGGCGGCCAGGCCACCTCTCCCACCTTGACGATCTCGAACGGGCGCATCGCTTCCACGATGGCGGCGGCAAACTGGCGCGAAGCGGGCGAGCCGGGCTCGGTACCCTCCGCGCTGCCGCCCAGCACAAAGCGGTAGTTGCGCCGCTCCAGCCGGTCGAGCCAGCTTGCGCGCTCGGCCGCGGGAAGGCGGTCGAGAATGGCGACCGAGCTGGCGATGTCGCGCTCGATGCCGATCATCATCAGCTCGCGAAGCGCCATGTTCCGCTCGTAGCGAATCGCGGCGAAAGTGAGCAGTTGCGCAACGGCCAGGCCCACCACGATGATCAGCGTCACGCGGTAGAACAGCGAACCCGGCAGCAGCCTGCGCCACCCCTTGGCACCGGCATTCGCGACATTCGCGGCACGGGCCGTGTTCGCAGAAGGGTTCGCAGGAGTGGGCATGGGCGCTTTCTTCTATGGGCGGCGTGACCGGGTCACACCAGGTTGATGGCAACGTCGATGTTGCCTCGGGTGGCCTTGGAGTATGGGCAGGTCTGGTGCGCCGCGTCGGTCAGGGCCTGTGCCACTTCGCGGTCCAGGCCCGGCAGGCTCACGTTCAGGCGCGCCTGCAAGAAATACTCGCCGCCGGCCATGCCCAGGTCGACTTCCGCGTCCACCGCCAGGTCGGGCGGCAGCGTGACCTTCATCTTGCCGGCCGCCTTGCCCATGGCGCCGATGAAGCAGGCGGACCAGCCGGCGGCAAACAGCTGCTCGGGGTTGGTGCCGGCGCCGGCGCTGCCGGGCGAAGAGAGCTTGATGTCCAGGCGGCCGTCGGAGCTGCGCGCTTCGCCGTCGCGGCCGCCCGAAGAGGTGTGGGTCTTGCCGGTGTAGAGGACTTTTTCGATGCGGGTCATGGTGATTCCTTGATGGAGGTTGACATACGTTGGTTTGCGAACGAACGGATTGTTGGGCCGCCCCTGCCCTGCCAAACCGCATTGCGTATGCCTATGTATCCGCGCAAGAAATCAACACACTACGTTTCACTGTTCGCAGCCTTCGGGCGGCGGTGACGCTACATTGCGGCTGCGGCGCCCCCCGCGCCATACCCTTCTCCTGTTCATTGCCATGACACCCAAGACTTCCGATCACATCCTCATCGTCGACGACGACCGGGAAATCCGCGAGCTGCTCACCACCTACCTGGTGAAGAACGGCCTGCGGGTGGTTGCGGTGCCCACCGGGCGGCACATGCGTGCCGCGCTCGAGGAGTCGGGCCCGTTCGACCTGATCATTCTGGATTTGATGCTGCCCGGCGAAGACGGGCTCACGCTGTGCCGGGACCTTCGCACCGGCAAGTACAAGGCCACGCCCATCCTCATGCTGACCGCACGCAGCGAGGAGGCCGACCGCATCCTGGGCCTGGAGATGGGCGCCGACGACTACCTGGCCAAGCCCTTTTCGGCGCGTGAACTGCTCGCGCGGCTGCGTGCCGTGATGCGCCGCACCCGCATGCTGCCGCCCAACATGAATGCCGCCGAGCCGGCGCAGAAGCTGGCGTTCGGCGAGTGGGAGGTCGACACGGTGGCCCGCCACCTCATCGACGAAAGCGGCGTGATGGTGGCGCTGAGCGGCGCCGAGTACCGGCTGCTGCGGGTGTTTCTGGACCACCCGCAGAAGGTGCTGAGCCGCGACCAGCTGCTGAGCCTGACCCAGGGCCGCGAGGCCGAGCTCTTCGAGCGCTCCATCGACCTGCTGGTGAGCCGGCTGCGCCAGCGGCTGCGCGACGATGCGCGCGAGCCGCGCTACATCAAGACCGTGCGGAGCGAAGGCTACGTCCTCGCTTCGTCGGTCGAGGCGAAAGACTGACCGACGCAATGCACTGGCAGTTGGTCGGGTTGCGCACCTCGTGCGCCACACCGCCTGCAAAAAAGAGCAGCGCAAACCAGAGCTTCTTCATTTGGCGCTCCCGCCCGGCGCCGGGGCAGCGGCCGCTACGGCCGAAGGTTCCGCAAGCAGCGCCTGGATCTTCTTCTCGGTGGCGCCGTAGCTGCCTTCGCCAAAGTGCGAGTAGGCGATGCGCCCCTCCTTGTCGATCAGGTACACAGCGGGCCAGTACTGGTTGTTGAAGGCCCGCCAGGTGCCGTAGCTGTTGTCCTGCGCCACGGCGTGCTTGATCTGCAGGCGCTGGATGGCGTCCTTCACGTTCTTCTTCGATTTCTCGAACGCGAACTCGGGCGTGTGCACGCCCACCACGGTCAGGCCCTTGTCCTTGTACTTCTCGTGCCACCCCTTCACGTGCGGCAGGTGGTTGAGGCAGTTGATGCAGGTGTAGGTCCAGAAGTCGACCAGCACCACCTGGCCGCGCAGCGCCTCGAGCTTGAGCGGCGGCGAGTTGAGCCATGTGTCGATGTTCTGGAACTCCGGCGCGGGGCGCACCACGCCCGCGGGCGTGTCGCCGCCGAGCCGTGGCGCGGCAAACGTCAGTGCGCCCACCGACGCGGCAATGGCCGCACCGATGGCAATGAGGGAGAGCTTCATGGTGGTTCCTTCGGGCGATGCGCAAGGGCGCAGTTGATGAGCTGTGGATTGTTTTTCGCCCACCGGCCACACGGCCCACATTGCGTATGCCACTGTGTCGAGACCGGGAAACCAACACACTACGTTGCACAACGACGGTCGCCCGCGCCTGGCTTCGGAGCACCGATCACCCATGAGTCGCAGGGCTTCTCGATCCGTCGGCTTGACCTCAAGTTAGGTTGAGGAAGCACATTGCGTCGCATGAACAGTGACCAGCAACCCTCCGGCCGTCCAGGCCGCATCGAGCAGGCGCTCGAAATCCATCGAAGCATTGCCGCATGCAATGAGTACCTTGCACGCAGCGACAACGTTCATTCGTTGACGGCGGCATTGATGCTGCCTTGCTACCGCGTCGAGTTCGGCCGGCTGACGCTCGCGATGTCTGCCGCAGAGAAGAACGAGCTGATGTCGCTGCTCCCCGCCGGGACGCAGTGACGCGGCGTTCTCAGTCTTCCGCGGGCTCGAGCCTGACCATCAGTCGGCGTGCGCCCGGCCCCTGCGATGCCAGCTTGTCGGCGGGATTGCGGAGGCGGCATCGGTCGATGGACAGGCAGCCGCAGCCGATGCAGTCGTCCAACGTGTCGCGCAGCTTCTTGAGCTGGGCCATGCGTTCGTCCAGTTCTGCGCGCCATGCGGCCGAAAGCCGTGCCCAGTCGGCTCGGCTGGGTGCGGCGGAGGTGGGAAGCGTGGCAAGGGCGTCGGCAATGTCGGCCAGCGCAATGCCCACGCGCTGCGCCACGCGGATGAACGCTACGCGCCGAAGCACGTCACGTGCATAGCGGCGGTGGTTGCTCGGCGCCCGATGGCTCGCAATGAGCCCCTTCGACTCGTAGAAATGAAGGGTGGACACGGGCACCCCACTGCGCTGCGCGACCTCGCCCACCGAAAGGCTGGCGGAAAAGTCGGGCGGTTCTGCTGGCTTGGATTTCTTCATCGAGACCTCTCGATCTCGACTTTAGTTGAGGTTTTGCTTCCCTCAAAAACCCGCCTGGCGAATCAGGCCGGCAGCAGGCCGCGCAGTGGCGGTTCGTCAGACGCGTTCCAGGATCACGGCAATGCCCTGCCCCACGCCGATGCACATGGTGCACAGCGCATAGCGTCCGCCGCCCTTGTGCAGCTGGTTGACGGCGGTGGTGGCCAGGCGCGCGCCGCTGGCACCCAGCGGGTGGCCGAGCGCAATGGCGCCGCCGTTGATGTTGACGCGCGCGTCGTCGTCCTTCAGGCCGAGCAGGCGCAGCACGGCAAGGCCCTGGGCCGCGAAGGCTTCGTTGAGTTCGATGACGTCGATCTGGTCGATGGTGAGGCCGGTGAGCGCCAGCACCTTTTGAGTGGCAGGCGCGGGGCCGATGCCCATCACGCGCGGCGCAACGCCGGCGGTGGCCATGCCGACCACGCGGGCGCGCGGTGTGAGCCCGTGCTTGGCGGCGCTCGCTTCGTCGGCCAGCAGCAGCGCGCAGGCGCCGTCGTTCACGCCGCTGGCGTTGCCCGCGGTCACGGTGCCGTCGGGGCGCACCACGCCCTTGAGCTTGGCGAGCGACTCCAGGCTGGTTTCGCGCGGATGCTCGTCCTTGTTGACGATGAGCGCATCGCCCTTTTTCTGGGGCACGGTCACGGGCACGATCTCGGCGTCGAAGAAGCCGGACTTCTGCGAGGCCACGGCGCGCAGCTGCGAGTTGAGCGCCATCAGGTCTTGCGCCTCGCGCTCGATCTTGTAGTCGGTGGCCACGTTCTCGGCCGTCTCGGGCATGGAGTCGACGCCGTACTGCGCCTTCATGAGCTTGTTGACGAAGCGCCAGCCGATGGTGGTGTCGTACACCGCGTTGTTGCGGCTGAAGGCGCTTTCGGCCTTGGGCATGACGAAGGGTGCGCGGCTCATGCTTTCCACGCCGCCGGCGATCATGAGGCCGGCTTCCCCGGCGCGGATGGCGCGCGCCGCGGTGCCCACGGCATCGAGGCCCGAGCCGCACAGGCGGTTGATGGTGGCGCCGCCGAGTTCGAGCGGCAGGCCCGCGAGCAGCGCCGACATGCGCGCGACGTTGCGGTTGTCTTCGCCGGCCTGGTTGGCGCAGCCGTAGAGCACGTCGCTCACGGCTTGCCAGTCGACGTTCTTGTTGCGTTCCATCAGCGCCTTGAGGGGCACGGCGCCGAGGTCGTCGGTGCGCACGCTGCTGAGCGAACCGCCGTAGCGGCCGAAGGGGGTACGAACGGCGTCGCAGATGAAGGCTTGGTTGGTCATGTCTTTTGTCTCAAAAGTGAATGAATCCGCTTCAGGCGGCAATGGGAAGGCCCACGAGCTTCTCGAGTTCTTCTCGGCTGAGGCCGTCGACCAGGTCGACGAGCTTCAGGCCCTGGGGCGTGCATTCGAGCGTAGCAAGGTCGGAGTACACCCGCTTCACACAGCCGATGCCGGTGAGCGGATAGGTGCATTCCTGCACCAGCTTGCTCGTGCCCTGCTTGGTGAGCAGGTCCATCATCACCCAGGTCTGCTTCGCGCCGATGGCCAGGTCCATGGCACCGCCGACAGCGGGAATGGCGTCTTTCTCGCCGGTGTGCCAGTTGGCGAGGTCGCCCGTGGCCGACACCTGGAAGGCACCGAGCACGCAAATGTCGAGATGGCCGCCGCGCATCATCGCGAAGCTGTCGGCATGGTGAAAGAACGAGCCGCCCGGCAGCAGCGTGACGGGCTGCTTGCCGGCGTTGATGAGGTCGTAGTCTTCTTCGCCGGCCGCGGGCGCGGGGCCCATGCCGAGAATGCCGTTCTCGCTTTGCAGGATGACCTCGCGGCCCACTGGCAGGTGGTTGGCCACGAGCGTGGGCTGGCCGATGCCCAGGTTGACGACGGCGCCGTCGAAGATGTCCTGCGCCACGCGGGCGGCGAGCTGGTCCTTGGTGCGACGTTGGTAAGTGCTGCTCATGTTCATGCTGCCTTCTTGAAACCGCCGGCTTGCGTGGCCACGCGTTCGATGCGCACCACCTGGTGCACGAAGATGCCGGGGGTCACGATGGTCTCGGGGTCGAGCGTGCCGAGTTCGGCAATGTCGTGCACGGTGGCAATGGTCTTCTTCGATGCCATGGCCATCACGGGGCCGAAGTTGCGCGCGGCCTTGCGGTAGACCAGGTTGCCCCAGCGGTCGCCGCGCTCGGCCTTGATGAGCGCCACGTCGCCGTGGATGGGGTACTCCAGCACATATTGCTTGCCGTCGATCTCGCGCGTTTCGCGGTCGCCAGCGAGTTGCGTGCCGTAGCCCGTCGGGCAGAAGAAGGCGCCAATGCCGGCGCCCGCCGCGCGAATGCGCTCTGCCAGGTTGCCCTGGGGCACCAGTTCGAGCTCGAGCTTGCCGCTGCGGTAGAGCCCGTCGAACACCTGGCTGTCGGCCTGGCGCGGAAAGCTGCAGATGATCTTGCGCACGCGGCCGGCCTTGAGCAACGCGGCCAGTCCGGTTTCGCCGTTGCCGGCATTGTTGTTGACGACGGTGAGGTCCTTGGCGCCCTGCTCGACGAGGCCGTCGATGAGTTCGCCGGGAATGCCGGCGGTGCCGAAGCCGCCGATGAGAACCGTGGCGCCGTCCTGGATGCCTTCAAGGGCATCGGCGACCGAGCGCGCGATCTTGTTGATCATGAAGCCTGTCTCCGGGAGTGCAGAAAGAAACCGAACTGCCTGCGATCCACTCGGGCGACCCGATCGATCCTGCGAATCGCTGATTTTGTTCGCGTAAAGAACATTTGTTCGTATAATGAATTCTAAAGAGGATCACCCCGCATGGCAACCCACGCTCTGAAAACCGCTACGCCCAGGACGACGCCCGAGGCACCCGCCCCCGGCGACAGCTACGTGCAGTCGTTTGCGCGCGGCCTGCAGGTGATTCGCTCGTTCAGCGAAAGCGCCCCCCGGCAGACGCTGAGCGAGGTGGCGGCCGCGAGCGGGCTCACGCGGGCCGGCGCGCGGCGCATTCTGCTCACGCTGCAGACCCTGGGCTATGTGGTGACCGACGGCAAGCTCTTCACGCTCACGCCGCGCATCCTCGACCTGGGCTTTGCGTACCTCTCGTCGATGCCTATATGGAACCGCGCCGAGCCGGTGATGGAAGCGCTGGTGCAGCAAGTGCAGGAGTCTTGCTCGGCCGCCGTGCTCGACGCGACCGACATCGTCTATGTGATGCGCGTGCCGACCAAGAAGATCATGCACATCAGCCTGGGCGTGGGCTCGCGGCTGCCGGCGTACTGCACTTCACTGGGCCGGCTGCTGCTGGCCGACCTAGAAGACAACGAGGTGCGCGCCCGGCTCGAAGCCTCGAGCATCGAGCCGCTCACCAAACACACGGTGACCGACATCGATGCGCTCATGACGAAGGTGGCGCAGGCAAGAAGGCAGCAGTGGTGCCTTGTGAACCAGGAGCTTGAGGAGGGCCTCATCTCGGTGGCCGCCCCCATCGTCAACCGCCAAGGCCGGATGGTCGCGGCACTGAACATCAGCGGCCAGGCCAACCGCACCAGCGCCAAGGTGATGCAGGAGACCATGCTCCCGGCGCTGATCGAGGCCGCAAAGAAGGTCTCCCAACTGCTTTAGGCGCACTGGAGGGCGTGCTAGCCCTCCGACTGGATGCCCTTCATGATGATCACGCCGCCCAGGCGCGCCGTGTCGGAGCGCATGCGCTTGGCCAGTGCATCGGGCGTGCCCGGCTGCGCCTGCCAGCCGGTCTTCAGCAGGGCCTGGCTCACATCGGGCGAGCTGGTCACTTCGACCAGCGCGGCATTCAGCTTGGCAACGGCCGCCGGCTTCATGCCCGCAGGCGCGGCCAGCGCGGTCCAGATCTCGAGGTCGGCGCCGCGCACGTCGGCATCGCGAATGGTGGGCAACTCGTTGGCCAGCGGGCTGCGCTCGGGCGAGGTCACGCCAATGGCCTTGATCTTTCCGGACTTCACATGCGGCAGTGCCAGGCCGGGCGGCAGCAGCGCGAGCTGGATCTCGCCGGCCAGCAAGCCCGCGATGACCTGCGGGTTGCCGGTGTAGGGCTTGTGCTGCGCGGTGATGGCGGCGCGGCTCTTGATGAGCTCCATGCCCAGGTGGCCCACCGTGCCCACGCCCGGCGTGCCGTACTTGCCGCTGCTGCTCAGGTTGCGCGTCCACAGCAGCAGCTCGGCCGCGGTCTTGCCGGGCGCGTTGCCCGAAACCACGAGCACCAGCGGTGCGGTGCCGATCATGCCGACCGGCAGGAAGTCTTTCTCGGGGTCGAAGCTGAGCTTGGGGTTGAGCAGCTTCGCAATGGTGAGATTGCCGTTGATCAGTGCCCCGATGGTGTGGTCGTCGGTGGCCTTGGCCACCTGGTCGGCCACGAGGTTGCCGCTGGCACCCGGCTTGTTCTCGACCGTGACCGGCTGCCGCAGGATCTTCGACAGCGGCTCGGCGATGGCGCGGGCCGCCAGATCGGGCGATGCACCGGCGGGAAAGCCCACGAGGATGCGAACAGGCTTGGTGGGCCACGCGTCGCCGCCGGCCGCGCCGGCTGCGGGGCGCTGCTGCGCCAGGGAACCCGGCGCAAAAAGCGACGCGGCAAATGCTGCTGCGCCGCTTTCCAGCAAGCGGCGTTTGGTGATCTTCAAGGTGGCTCCAGAGAGTGAAGGAACTGGGAGATTGCTGACAATCTGCTTACACAACGTTACATGATCGTGCTGCGTTGCGCAAGTCGATGCGTATTCATCGATGTGGGCATGCATCGGCCTGTTGACGGCTGCGCAATCCGGTGCATTGGGCCTCGGATTTGCCGATGTATCCGCAAGTTAACCGCCCACATACAATCCTTGCCGCATCTCCCTTTCCCTCCTACGAGGTCTTGCCCGCAATGCCCAAGAGCCCCCTCCCGCGCGCCCGTTTCAGCCTTACTCCTGCCGTGCGCGCCCTGCTCCTGGCAACCGCCTGCGGCATGGCACTGCCCGCGCTCGCCGCGGCCGAGCACGATGAAGTCGACCGGCTCATGCAGGCCGGCAAGCTCGACGAGGCGATGGGCCGCGCCGACGCCTTCCTGAAGGACAAGCCGAAAGACCCGCAGATGCGCTTCCTCAAGGGCGTGATCCAGCTCGACACCGGCAAGCGCGCCGAAGCCATTGCGGCTTTTACGCAACTCACGCAAGACGCACCCGAGCTTCCCGAGCCCTACAACAACCTGGCGGTGATCTACGCGAGCCAGAACCAGTTCGACAAGGCGCGCAGCGCGCTTGAAAGCGCGATTCGCACCAACCCGAGCTACGCCACGGCGCAAGAAAACCTGGGCGACGTGTACGCGCGGCTGGCCAGCCAGGCCTACAGCAAGGCATTGCAGCTCGACCAGAACAACACGGCGGTGCAGCCCAAGCTCGCGGTGATCCGCACCTTGTTCACTCCCGCGCCGGCCGGCAAGCCCACGGCAGCGGTGGCGGCGGCAGCGCCCACTGCTGTGGCGAAGGCACCCGTCGCGGCGGCACCGATGCCTGCGCCCGCACCCGCTCCAGTCGCCAAGGCGGCGCCCCTCGCACCGGCGCCCGCGGTGGTTGCGAAAGCGCCGGAAGCTTCGGCACCGCCCGCTTCGGCACCTACGGCCGCAGCTGCACCCGCACCCGCATCCGCATCCGCACCGTCCGCAGCCTCCCCCGCCGCAACAGTCGAAGTGGAATCCGCCGTGCGCGGATGGGCTTCTGCGTGGGCGGGCCAGGACATGGACCGTTATCTCGCCGCCTACGGGCCCGACTTCAATCCCGGCGGCGGACAAAGCCGCAAGAGCTGGGAAGAAGAGCGCCGCGCGCGCATCGTCGGCAAGTCGAGCATCAGCGTGAACATCGAAAACCTGGTGATCAACGTCAACGGCCAGGCGGCAACCGCCAAGTTCCGGCAGATCTACCGCGCCGACAACCTCAACATCTCGAGCCGCAAGACGCTGGAGCTGCAGCGCTCCGGCAACCAATGGCAAATTCGCAAGGAAAGCGTCGGCGGATAGTGGCGGACCTCGTCCGGCACGCCCGGCCACAGAACTCTCCGCTGCAACTCGGCCGCACAAGGCTTGCCGCACTCCTGGCGACATCGGCCCTGCTGCTGGCGGCGCCCGGCGCGGCCGGCGCGTCGACGCAGGCTCCATCGGGCAGCGCCAAGGCGAGTAGCGCGAAGCCCAAGTCGTCTGGCGCCGCACGCACGGCTGCACACGGGGCCAGCAAGGCAGCAAAAGCCGGTACCCGGAAGGCCTCCGCAGCCGCAACCAAGACAGCGGCGGCCAAGCCCACACCGCGTAAAGCGGCTGCATCGGCCGCCATCCAGGAAGCCACGGGCGCCGAAGCCCGCCTGATTGCTGTCTATGAACTGTTCGGCCGCGGCAAGACCCGGCCTGCGCTCGCAAAGGCACGCGACCTGGTGCGCGACTATCCCAACTTCCAGCTCGCCCAGCTCGTCTATGCCGACCTGCTGGCAACGCAGGTGCCGCCCGCCCACGCCTTCTCCGACGCCGGCATTGCGCGGCTGCGCAGCGATCCGGCAATGGCCGACCTGCGCGAAGAATCCCGGCGTCGCCTGCAGGCCCTGCGCGAGCGGCCGCCGGCCGGCACCGTGCCCTCCCAGTTCCTGGCGCTGTCGACGCGCAGCCGCTATGCCATTGCGGTCGATGCCTCGCGCTCCAGGCTTTACCTGCTCGAGAACTCCGACAAGGGACTGCAGCTCGTGGCCGACTACTACGTGTCGGTCGGCAAATCGGGCATCGACAAGGCCACCGAAGGCGATGCACGCACGCCGCTGGGGGTGTACTACATCACCAGCAGCCTGGACCCCAAGTCGCTGCGCGACTTCTACGGCGCCGGCGCGCTGCCCATCAACTACCCCAACCCGTATGACGTGCGGCGTGGCAAGACCGGCGGCGGCATCTGGCTGCACGGCACTCCGTCGCAGCAGTTTGCCCGCGCACCGCAGGCCAGCGACGGCTGCGTGGTCATGGCCAACCCCGACCTGAAGCAATTGCTGCGCAAGGTGCAGATCGGCGCCACGCCGGTAATCACGGCGCAAAGCCTGCAATGGATCTCGCCGCCGCAGGCCGAAAAGGAAGCCCAGGCGTTCACAAGCACCATCGCGGCCTGGAAAGAGGCGCGGGCCGCCGGCAATGAAGCGCAATTGAAGAAGTTCTATTTGCCGGATTTCCAGCGCAGCAACAATAAAAAATCCACTGAAGGATTTGCAGCCCTCCACGACGAAGTGGAATACGCGCAGGGCAAGCGCGTCCAGTTCAAGGATGTGTCCTATCTGCATTGGCGCGACGGCGACGACACCATGGTCGCCACCTTCGGCGAGGTCTTCGAAGGCGAAAAGAGCGGGCGTACACGCCGCCAATACTGGCTGCGCCAAGGCAGCGATTGGAAGCTTTTTTACGAAGAAGTACTGGGCTAGGTACCCACTTAGGCCCTCCTGCTGACGGGGTTGTGCCCGAAAAATGTGATTTTTTCCTCAGACGGAACACCAAACTTGGGTGTTACATCTGGCTTCACATCGTCAGTGTTACGTAACACGTAACCCATTTGTTCCCGTAACAAGAATCTTTCGCACGTTCCGCGAAGCCGTAACGTGCGTCCCACATTCATGGGATACGGGCGCTCGGCCACAGAGGGAAGAATGCATTCCCAAGACGCCTGCTTCCCTCTGAGGGAGAAACTTCCAAGAGTTCGCCAGAAGGCTGGCCGCTATCGTGCTTACACCTTCTTGCTAGCACAGTAACGGCAGTGCCTCACGGGTTCACCTCCTTGATACACGGAGTTACGCTGTATAACATTCACCTTGCCAGTCGTTGTAACAACTTTCAAAAGGGGTAAATCATGCTCAATTCAATTACTCGTTTTCTGCGTGACGAAGAAGGTGCCACCGCAATTGAATACGGAATTATTGCGGGACTGATTTCGGTTGTGATGATCACGGCAATTATCGGAGACGGTGGAATCGGAAAAAGCCTAGAAGCCATTTGGGGAAGCATTAAATCCTCCATTGCAACCGCCGCCACCCCGCCAGCACCTTGAGGTGTCGGAAAAGCAATGAAATCAGTCTTTTTGATCTGGTTGCTACTCATTGCCATCTATGACTTCCGGCAGCGCCGCGTTCCCAATTGGCTTGTGCTTGCAGGTGCCTTCCTGGCTCTTGCGGCGCTTGCAACGGGAATGGCTCCCATCGAGCAAGACTGGACTGGCGCCCTGCTCGGCGCAGGCATCGGCTTCGGCTTTCTGCTTCTTTTCTATGCACTCCGAGTCATGGGAGCCGGCGACGTGAAGTTCGCCGGAGCTCTCGGACTCTGGGTGGGCCTTTCTGCGCTGCCGCCGATATGGCTCGTCGGCAGCCTCCTTGCCGGTCTTCATGCCGCGCTTTGGCTCGCGCTCCAGCGCTGGCCCGTTTTCCCCCGGCTTTCGCTGGCGCTCTTCGGGCCGTCGTCTTCGCCGGAGGGCCAGCCGGCGCCAGCCCGGGTTCGATTTATTCCTTATGCGGCCTACCTCGCGCTGGCCGCCGCGGTGTGGATGGTTTGGGGTCGACAGGGTAGCTAGCCGCCCCGTCACCACGAGTTGTTCATCAATGACTCTCGAATGGCCCCTTCCTTGACCTGCCGCCCATGATCAATCTCACCAAAATCGTTGCCGCCGTCCTCGTGCTCCTGGCCCTCGCGCTCGGCGGCTATGCATGGCTGCTCAGCCGGCAGCCGCCACCGCCGGTCGCGGTCGCCCCTTCGGCCACCGCCGCGGCCAAGACGGCCCAGGCGCAAACCTTCCGCGTGGTCGTGGCGTCCAAGCCCCTGCCCGCGGGCCGCGCGATTCCGGCCGACGCGCTTCGCGTCGAACGCCTGACCATCAATCCCGCAGGCGCTTTCCAGGAGACGGCGCCGCTTGCGGGCCGGGTGCCCGTCATCGACCTGGGCGAGGGCACGCCGCTGGTCGAAGGGCAGCTGGTGTCCGGCCTGGCCCTGCGCGTCGGCGAAGGCGAACGCGCGGTCGCCATCAAGGCCGACGAGGTCATGGGCGTGGGCAACAAGGTACGGCCCGGCGATTTCGTCGATGTCTTCCTGATGCTCAAGTCCGACGGCAAGGACATCGACCGCAGCCAGGCGCGCCTGCTGCTGTCGCGCAAGCGCGTGCTGGCCTACGGCGGCGCCTCCATCGACGGCATGCCCACCGGAATGGACAAGAACGGCGCGGCCCAGCAGCAGGCCCAGCGCGCCGAGGCCGCCCGCACCGCCGTGCTCGCAGTGCCCGTCGATGACATCAACCGGCTGACGCTCGCCGAGAGCAGCGGCCGCCTGCTTCTGGCGCTGCGCAACCCCACCGACATGTCGGAACCCGATCCGAAGCTTTTTGCCGAACTGCCCACGGCGCTGCAGCCGGTGGCGCAAAAAGCCGGCGAAGCCCGCAGAGCCCCGCTCGAAGGCCTGGACCGCGCCCAGGCCGGCATGACCGCCGTCGACTTTGTGACGGGCGGCAAGGCGGGCAGCTCGCGAGTGCCGACCGTTGCCGCCGCAGCCCCGGCAAATCCCCCGGCCCGCACGGGCGGTTCCCGCGGCGGACTGCAGGTCGAGGTCATTCGCGGCGACCGCAGCGAAACCATCAACTACTGATCAGCAACCAGTGGCACGCACATGCAAGCCACCCACGAAACGAACACCATGACGATCGCCCCTTGTGCGAAAACAACCGGCACGGCGCGCTTCACGCGCCCGACCCTTGCGGTGCTGTGCCTGCTGGCCTCGGGCGTCTGGGCGGTGGCGCCCGCAACGGCGGCCGATGCAGCGGCGGCGCCTGCGCGCGCTGCGCTTCAACTGCGCATCGATGCGGGCACGCAAAAGGAACTGCTGATCGGCAAGGGCATCGAGCGCATGGCCATTGCGGACGAAACCGTGGCGGGCGTTGCGCTCACCCGCCAATCGCCCAACTCGCCGGCGGCGCGCCTCATCGTCACCGGCAAGGCGGCCGGCCGCACCACGCTCATGGTCTGGGAAAAGGGCCAGGCCAACGCCATCGTCTATGCCCTTGAAGTCCGGCGCCGCACCTCCACGCTCAATGGCTCGCTCAACAGCATGGAGGCGCACCAGGAGGCGCGCGATGCGGCCATGTCGGCCGGCGGAGAAAAGTCGGCGCTGATCGATCGCTCGGTGGTCAATGTGCGCAGCAACACGGTGCAGGTCGAGGTCAAGATCGTCGAGTTCAACCGCAGCGTGCTCAAGCAGGCCGGCCTCAACATCTTCAGCACGCGTGCCAACTCCAACGGCTTCAGCTTCGGCGTGTTCACGCCGTCGTCGCTGCGTTCGGCCTCGTTCGCTCCGGACGGCTCGCTCAGCGGCGAACACAACAACCCGCTCGCGCAGGCATTCAGCCTTCTGTTCAATTTCGGCAAGGCCGGCATTGGCCTGAACGTGGGTTTTCTCGAGGGCAACGGCATGGCCCGCGTGCTCGCGGAACCGACGCTGGTGGCGCTCTCGGGCCAGAGCGCAAGCTTTCTGGCGGGCGGCGAACTGCCCGTTCCGGCGCCCCAGGGCCTGGGCACCACGAGCATCGAATACAAGCCCTTCGGCATCGGCCTCACCCTCACGCCCACGGTGCTGTCGAACGATCGCATCGTGCTCAAGGTAGCGCCGGAGGCCAGCGACCTGGACTACACCAACTCGCTCAGCATCGGCGGCGTGGCCGTGCCCGCCATCAGCACGCGGCGCGCCGACACCACGGTGGAACTCGGCGACGGCGAGAGCTTCATCATCGGCGGCCTCGTGAGCCGCACCACCACGTCGAACGCCGACAAGGTTCCGCTGCTCGGCGACATCCCGGTGCTCGGAACCTTCTTCAAGCAGAACAAGTACCAGATGAGCGAGAAGGAGTTGGTGATCCTCGTCACGCCGCACCTGGTGAAGCCGATCGCGCGCGGCACCGATCTGGGCCCGTACCTTCCCGGCGGCGCCGAGCAGCGCGACGGACCTGTATGGCGCGCTCATCTTCTGGGGCCCGCTTCGGGCACCACTGTTCCGGGCTTCTCACGTTGACTGAAACAAACCCCACAGATCCGGTGGCAGACGCCATGAACGCTCCCCGCGACAGCCTTCCAGACATCGGTGCGGAGACCTACCTCTTCGCATCGCCCAACAGCGGCCACATCAACTGGCTGACCGATGCACTCGCCCGGCTGGGCACGGTGGTGAACCTTCCCGCCGAGGCCAAGTCGCTGGACGAGCGCATGGCCATGCTCGGCCCCGCCGCGGTGTTTCTCGATTTTTCGGGCGACCACGCCGCGGCGGCAAGCGAGCTTCACCAGCGCCTCAAGCGCGAATGGCCCACGCTGCCGGTGCTGGCCACCGGCGTTTCGGCGGAGCCCGGTTCCATGCTGGCCGCATTGCGCGCAGGCGTGGACGACTTCGTGGACATGGCCGCGCCGCCGACGGACGCGGTCAACACGCTGCGCAAGCTGCTCGAGCGCCAGAGCAGCCTGCCGGGCCGCACGCGCGGACGCACGCTGGCCCTGCTCGGCGCGCGCGCCGGCATCGGCGTGACCACGCTCGCGGCCAGCCTGTCGCTCGTGCTCAAGGACCAGCTGTGCCAGGCCGGCGCCCTGCCCCAGGCCGGCCGCAACACGCGCGGCGGCGTCGCACTGCTCGACCTCGGGCTTCCGGCGCGAGACGGTCTGCTTTATCTCGACACGCAAAGCGGCTTCAGCTTTGTCGACGGCGTGCGCAACCTGCGCCGCCTCGACCAGACGCTGCTGCACACGGCGCTGGCCCATCACGCGAGCGGTGTGGCCGTGCTCCCGCTTCCCGCGAGCCTTGCGCAGGTGCGCGAGATCTCGCATGCGGATTCGGTGGCGCTGATCAAGCGGCTCGGTGATTTTTTCGATTTCCAGATTGCCGACCTCGGAGGCTTTTCGACGCTGGACTTCGTCGCGCAGACGGTGAAGGCGGCGCCGCGCAGCTGGGTGGTGTGCGACCAGAGCATCGGTGCCATCGTTTCCACGGCGACCATGCTCAAGGAACTGCGCACGCGCGGTGTGGAGACCCAGCAGCTGTCGCTCGTGGTCAACAAGTTCGACAGCCATGTGGGCCTGTCCGCCAAGGACGTTGCCGAACGGCTCGAACTGCCGCTGCACCACGTGGTGCCGGCGCGCAGCACGCAACTGCTGGCGGCGGCAAGCCGCGGCGAAATGCTGGTGCGCACCGCGCGCAACGACGCCTATTCGCAAGCGGTGGCCGAGCTCGCGCGCGGCCTGCACCAGGAATTCGTGTCCGGCACAGGCCAGCCACCGGCCAAGGAATCCCGCTGGGCGGCACGCATGCCGCGAATTGCCGGTCTCTGGAAAAGCTCTAGCGAAGGTTGAACCGCCCTTATGTCCAACGATCTCGAATTCGCCGACGACGACCAGGCGTTCATCAACTCCCAGCAGTTCCAGGACATCAAGAGCTGGACGCACGACCATCTGCTGAGCCGCATCGAAGAGCTCGGCGCGGAATTCGGCCGCTGGTCGCGCGCGTCGATCCAGCAGTTCGTCGAACTGGAGGTCGACAGCTTCGTGCGGCTGCGCCGGGTGCCGATCAACGACCGCGAGATGCAGCTCATCTCCGACGCGCTGACCAAGGAGCTTGCGGGTTTCGGCCCGCTGGAAGACCTGCTCAACGATTCGGCCGTCGAAGACATCCTGATCAACGGCTACCAGAACGTGTACGTGTCGCGCCACGGCATGCTCGAGCGCGAGACGGTGCGCTTTGCCGATGCGGAGCACGTGATGCGCATCGTGCGCCGCATCCTCGCGCCGCTCGGCCGGCGGCTGGACGAATCCAACCCGATGGTCGATGCGCGCCTGCCGGACGGTGGCCGCATCAACGTGATCATCGAGCCGCTGGCGATCGACGGGCTCTCGGTTTCCATTCGCAAGTTCCGCAAGGAGCCGCTCACGCCGGCCGACATGGTGAAGCTCGGCACCTTCGACGCGGGCATGGCGCAGCTGCTGGAGATCGCGGTTCGCGCGCGCTGCAACATTCTTGTGAGCGGCGGCACCAGTTCGGGCAAGACCTCTCTGCTCAATGCGCTGGCCACCTTCATTCCGCCGCGCGAGCGCGTCATCACCATCGAAGACACGGCGGAGCTTTCGCTCGGCACCAGCCACGTGGTGCGGCTCGAAAGCCGACCGGGCGGATTCGACGGCACCGGCGTGGTGTCGATCCGCGACCTGCTGCGCAACAGCCTGCGCATGCGGCCCGACCGCATCATCGTGGGCGAGGTGCGCGGCGCCGAAGTGATCGAGATGATGCAGGCAATGAACACGGGCCACGAAGGCTCGATGGGCACCATTCACGCCAGCTCGCCGCGCGAATGCCTGTACCGCCTTGAAATGCTCGCGGGCTTTGCGGGCTACCAGGGAAGCGAAGTGAGCCTGCGCCGGCAGATTGCCAATGCCATCGATTTCATCGTGCAGATCGGGCGCCTCTCGAACGGGCAGCGCCGCATCCTCTCACTGAGCGAAGTCACAGGCGTCAACGACAATGTTGTGGCCATGCAGGAGCTCTATCGCTACGAGCCCATCACGTCGCCCGACGGCGAGGAGCGCGACCGCTGGATATCGCTGGGCATTGCGCCGCATTCGCCCAAGATCACGCGCTTCAGGCAGTCGCTCACACGCGCGCAGCAGGGAGACAACAACCGTGCGTGAAATGCTGCTCGCGGTGGCCTGCCTCGCGCTGCTGTTCGCAGCCGCGGGGCTGCTGCTGTGGCAATGGGCCAAGGGCCGCCAGGCACGCCAGGCGGCTGCGCGGCACCTGAACCAGCAGATCCAGGCCAGCACGGCCGCCGGTGCACCGACGCCGATGCCCATCCCCTTGCGGGACCCGGCCAACGACCACCTCATGGCCGGCGTGACCTCGGACCCATGGCTCAACGCCGACGCAGGCACCCCGGCCGCCGCACCCGCAGGGTTGCTCGAGAAGGCCTTGCCCGAATGGCTGATCGGCGTGATCGCTCCGCGCACGGCCGCGCTGGGGCTGGCCGCCGTCGTGGCTGCGGCCGCACTCGCCGGCCTGCTTGCCGGCTGGGTATCGGGCCTGAGTGCGCTCGCGCTGCTGGCTGTTCTCTCGGCGTTCGCGGTCTGGCTGCGGCTGCAGAAGTTCCGCCGCAAGCTCGTGAGCCAGCTGCCCGGGTACATCGACGCGATGGTGCGGCTGATCACCATCGGCAACTCCACGCAGGCGGCTTTCCAGCTTGCGATTGCCACCACCGAGGCGCCGCTGCGCGGCCAGCTGGAGCGCTCTGCATCGCTGGTGCGCGCGGGCATGGAGCTGGACCGCGCCCTGCACCAGACGGCCAGCAATGTGCGCATCGAGGAAATGTTCCTGCTGGCTTCCATCCTCGGCCTGGGCGTGCGCTACGGCGGGCGCTCCGACCTGCTGCTGGAGCGCGTGGGCAACTTCATGCGCGATCGCGAGCAAGCCGAGCATGAGCTGCTCGCCCTGTCGTCCGAAACCCGGCTTTCGGCCTGGATTCTCGGGTTGCTGCCGGTGAGCGTGGGCGCCTTCTTCATCCTCACCAATCCCGGCTACTTCATGGGAATGTGGAACGACGGGACCGGCCGCATCATGGTCCTCTCGGCCGCGGGCTTTCAACTGTTCGGTGCGGCGCTCCTTTACCGGCTGGCGAAACTCACATGACCTTCACCACCAACCAGTTGGCGATCATCAGCCTGGCGTTGCTGGCCCTGGGCCTCATGGCCGGTGCAGGCGCGCTGATTGCGGCCGAGCTGCGGCGCGCGCGCAGCGGCAAGGTCATCGGCCGCGCCATCCAGCAGGTCACCACGGCGCCGGGCGGATCCGCGGTGTCCGTCGATGCGGCCGACGTGTTCAACGCCTCGGCAAAGCCCGACATCGATTTGCCGTTTCACTGGCTCGATTCACGGATCGGCCGCGCGCTCGTGGCCAACGAGGACCGCAACCTCATCGATCAATGCGGCTTTTCCTCGAAGCGCGCGCAGCTGGTCTTCCTGGTGACTCGCATCCTCTTCACGTTCCTTCTTCCCTTTGCCGTCTACGTGTTGTGGAGCGCGGGCCGGCCGCAGCGAACGGTCACCATCGTGCTGGCGGTCGCGTTCGTCATCGGCTTCATGGCACCCAAGTGGGTGCTCGGCCGCATCGCCGCCAAGCGCCGCGAGCGGGTGAACCAGGAACTGCCGCTGTTCATCGACCTGCTTCGCCTTCTGCAAGGCGTGGGGCTGAGCCTGGACCAGAGCCTGCAGATCATGGCCAGCGACTTCTCGCACGTGCTGCGCGTGCTCGGCTACGAGCTGACCTTTGCCAACAACCAGTACAGCCGCGGCCGCAGCCGCGAGCACTCGCTGCAGCGCCTTGCAACCCTGCACAAGAACGAGAACCTCCGCGGGCTCGTGTCCTTGCTGGTGCAGGTCGACAAGCACGGCGGCGCCGTGCAGGAGCCGCTGCGCGTCTTCAGCGACCGCTTGCGCGAACACCGGCGTTCCGAAATGAAGGAACGCATCGGAAAGATCACCGTGAAGATGACCGCCGTGATGGTGACCACGCTGCTGCCGGCGCTGGTCATCGTCACTGCGGGGCCGGCCTTTCTGGCCATCTTCCGTTCACTGGGAATCGCCGCCAAATGAAGCCACTCGACCTTTGCGCAAGCCCGCGTCCTGCTTGCCGCCTGCTGGCCATCGCCTGCGCGGCGGCTGCGGCGTTGGCCCTCACCGGCTGCGCCGGCCCCAAGGACCAGTACGCCGCCAGCGCCGATGCGCAGCAGCGCATGGCCGCCGAAGCCGCCGCGGACACCAAGGCCGGTGCGGCCGTGTACACCCAGCCCACCTATCTCAAGCTCGTCGAGCAGATGCAGAAGGAAGACCTGTGGTTTGCATCGCTCGCGCACATCGACGCCCTGGAGCAGCGTTGGGGCGTGTCGCCCGAATCCACACGCACGCGCGCCGAAGCGCTGCGCCACACCGGACAGGCCGCAGCCGCCGAAGCCGCCTACAAGCGCCTGCTGGCCACGCCGCTGGCAAGCGCGGGCTACCGTGGCCTAGGCCTCCTGGCGGGCATGCGCGGCAACTATGCCGAGGCGGTCCAGCTGCTGGCGCAAGCGCAGCGCCGCACTCCGACCGATGCGCTGCTGCTGAGCGATCTCGGCTACGCGCACCTGGGCGCCGGCCAGATCGAGGAAGCGCGGCTGCCGCTGATGCAGGCCCTGCAACTGCGCCCCGACAGCACCCAGGCGCAAGCCAATCTTGCGCTTTACCTCGAAGTGACCAACCAGTCCGACCGGGCGGCAGCGCTGATGGATGCCCACCGCATGCCCCAACCGACACGCCTGGCCGTGCGCGAAGCGGCACTGCAGATGCGCGCATCGGGCAGGCTGCCCACACCCGTTGCTGCTACTGCAGCGGCGGGAACTCGCGCCGAACCTGTTGTGGCGCCCCTTGCGCTCAAGCCGTCCCGATGGACAGGCGCGGGCGGCATGAGGACCGCAAGCCAGACCAACCCTTCGGCCTCCGCACCTGAAGCGCCGCTTTCACTGAACTCGACCTCGCGAGGTACCCCATGAACCACCAGCTTGCCGAACGGGTTGCGTTGACAGCCGCACTCTTCTTCATGGCGACCACCGCCTGGGCGCAAGCCGTGCCGCCAGCGTCGCACCCCACGGAGGCGCAGAAGACGCAGGAGGCGCGGGAGGTCGAAGCTGAGGCCGAGGCTGAAGAGTTCGAATCGCCGCCACCGCTGCTGATGGGCGATGCCACGCAGAGCCTGCTCGCCTGGCAACGCAGCGGAGAAATCGCCTCGCGCACACCCCGGCCCATTGCCGGCAGCGTGGCCAGCCGCAGCTATGAGCGCTACATCAAGAGCTTCGAGCACCCGATCCCCGAGCACCTCGGCTCCACGGTGAGCAAGTCGAAGGGCGGCGGTGGCGCCTCTTCTTCCGGAGGACGGTAGGCAAAACGCCGACCCTCGCCGCGCAAGAGAACCACAATGGAAACACGCAGCCACGCAAATCCCGGACGCGCCCAACACGGCGTGTACGCGATCGAGTTTGCGTTCGTGTTCCTGATCATCTTTGCGCTGCTGTACGCGGTGATTTGCTACGGCTTCTTGTTGACGATGCGCATGAGCCTGCAGAACGCGGCGGAAGACGGCGCCCGTGCAGGGCTGCGTTACCAGAGCAGCCTCGAAGCCAGAAAAACCAAGGCCAACGACATTGCCGTAGAGCGCAGCGACTGGCTGCCCGCGGGCCTGAAAGCGAACCGGAATGTCGAGGCAAGAATTTGCCTGGCTGGAACGGACGACTGCTCGCAGGTGGCACCCCCGTGCGGCCCGGAATGGAACAACCGGTGCCAAGTGGTCGTGACCGTTGCTGTCAGCGGCATAGACACGTTGTTTCCCGCGTTCCCGAGCTTTGCGGTTCCCGCACGGATTGCGGGCCAGGCCAGCATGCTGCTCGACGGGAGGTCGTTGTGAAGCCCGGCCGGCTCAAGCTCGAACGGGCCATGGCTCGCCGCCAGCGAGGCGTGGCTGCCATCGAGTTTGCGCTCGTCTTCGGAGTTCTGTTCCTCAGCATCTATGGCCTCGTGACGTTCTGCGGCGTTCTGTACGTGCAGCAGGTCATCTCTCGCGCGGCTGAGGATGGCGCGAGAGCGGCTCAGTCTTTTCGCAGCGACACGCCGGCCGCAGAACTGCAGACGAATGTTCGGACGGCGGTCTATCGGTCGCTGGCACTCTCGACGATTACCCCCGCTTCCGCAGGCAGCGCGCCTTCGTCAAAAGAGACTTGGCTTCGCGCGAAGATGGCGTCACCGGAAGTGACAGTTTCGACTGGAGAAATCGCGGTAAGGGTGACATACCCCTACCGCGAAAACCCGCTGCTGCCGGCCGTTCCGCTGACCGGCAGCTGGATGCCTGAGCACCTGCTTGGCAAGGCCACGGCCGCCAGATCTTCTTCATAGGCAGATGCGAACAATGCGCGCATTCAATCGAAGAGCAGCACGGCGGCAACGCGGGTCAGTGGTCATCACTTCGGTCATCGCGTTGAGCCTTCTGGTCATCGTGCTCGTCGGCATTGAGCTGGGCTACATGTTCTTTCTGAAGCGCGAGCTTCAGAAGACCGCGGACCTTGCTGCGCTCGCCGGAGCACAGGCACTCGAAGACGAAAGCTGCACAACCGCTACGGCGGCTGCAATTGCCAATGCGGCACGGAACCTTCCCACGGGGATGGCAGCGCTCGGTGCAGACAGCGTGGTGTGCGGGCATTGGGATCCTTCATCAAGGCCAACTGCCCCTCACTTCGGACCGCCAGAGAGCGGCCAGCGGTTCAACGCAGTACGGGTGACCTTCAGCCGAACCCCTGCACTGCTGCTTGCAGGTATTCCCGGCAATGAGCCAAGGCCTATCGGCGTCGATGCGCTGGCGGCTCGAAAGCACCCGCTCGCGGCATTGAACATTCGCAGCACGCTGGTCAGCGTGGACAGCACGCAGTCCCCGTTGCTCAACGCGGTGTTCGGTGGTCTTCTGGGCGGAAGCCTCAGCCTCGACGCGGTGGGTTGGAACGGCTTGATCAACACCGACCTCAAGCTGCTGACCTTCCTCGACGAGCTGGCCCTTCAACTGGGCATCGGCGCAGGAAAGTACGACCAGGTCCTCGCCACCGATGTTTCGGTGGGCACGCTGGTGCAAGCCATGATCAATGCGCTGCAGCGCAGCGGGAGCGCCGCTCAAGTGGCGATAGACGCGCTCAACCTGGTAAAGATTGCAGCGAACGCCGCTCCCGCCCAGCCGCCGCTGAAGCTCGGCGACCTGCTCGGCGTGCAGGCCGGCACGGACGCAGCGGGGCTGGACACCAGCATCCAGCTCTTTCGATTGCTGCAGGGCGTGGTTCAGGCCGCCAATGGCAAGAGCGGCCTCGCCGCCGATGTGAATCTTGCGGGGCTCACTGCCAGCGTCAAGATCATCGAACCACCGCAGGTGTCCGCCATCGGCGATCCGGCGCTCGCCAAGCTCAATCCCACCGGACCGGACCAGATATTCGTGCGAACAGCCCAGGTACGCACATTCATTTCGATTGCCATGCCCGCGCTGGACGCTGTGACCAATGTAGCCAACGCGGTACTCGCAATGGTCTCACCCGTCACAGATCTTTTGAAGAACCTCCTCGGCCTGAACCTCGTGACAGGGCTCACGAACATTCTCAATTGCGCTCTCGGATGTACGCGGGATGTAACCGACATCAAGATACTTCCACCACCGTTGAGGCTCGACATCAGCCTGGACGCGGGCAGCGGCGCATCGCGGGTGACAGACTTCAGCTGCGCAGCGGGCGCCAAATCGCTCACGGCTCAAACCACGACTTCGATCGCGAACTTGCGCGTCGGGAGCCTGGGTGCCACAGCCGCGATTGCAAAGGCCAATGCCTTTGCGTCGACTACGCCACCCGCGGTGAGCGCAGTGCCTATCATCGACATCGGGTCCCAGACTTGCCTGCTTGCGCCACTCGGGTTGGCGGTGATCAGCTGCAATGCTGGAAGCCGCAAGGCTTTCCATGGCGGTGGTCTCGGTATTCAAGCATCCCTTCCCATCGGCTCCTCGACTCAATCGCAGCTATTCCAGAATCCACCAGAGCTGGAAGCGCCGCCTGCATACCTGGAAATTTCCACGCAGAACATCGTCGACAGCCTGAGCAACACCCTCTCGGGGGTGAGCAATCTGTTGACGGTTATCCCACCCAATCCCCCCGTATCGGCTGCAAATCTTCCGAACTTTCTTACAGCGTTGAACAATGCATTGGGCGGAGTGATCGCCGCTGTTCAGGATGTAGTGTCGGATGCACTGAGTCCGCTCCTGGATCCGCTGCTGACAACCTTGCTGAGCGACGTGCTCGGCGCCAACCTCGGCCAGACAGAAGTCGGTGCCCGCTTGAGCTGCTCCAAGGGCGCCGAGCTTGTCTATTGAAATACGTATTCCCCTGTCATGAGCGCTCCCCCCAACTTCGACGAACTCGACCTCTTTGTCTGGGAAGGCAAGGCCGACATCCTCGACCGCATCGCGCGGTGCATGGCGAGCTTCGACGTGGAGGTGATTCGCGCCGATGGCATGCCGGCGCCGCAGCAGGAGCGCGGCACTGCCCTTCGGCCGTCGGTTGCCATCATCAGCGTCACGGTCATTGACAGCGGTGCGCTCGCCCATGCGACCGAGTTGCTGCAGGGCATGCCGGTGATCTGGGTGGCGGCGGCTTCGCGCGAGCGCGATTCGCGCACTTACCCGCCGGAGTACCTGCACGTTCTGCCGTACGACTTCACCTGTGCCGAGCTGCGCACGATGGTGGCAAAGCTGGTGCGGCAACTGCGGGCGCGCGACGTAGCGCCGCAGGCGCCCGATGTGCTGGTGGCGCATTCAGACGCGATGAAATCGCTGCTTGCCGAAGTGTCCGCCTTTGCCGACTGCAACCACAGCGTGCTGGTGCGCGGCGAAACGGGCGTGGGCAAGGAGCGCATTGCGCAGCAGTTGCACCTGGGGCACCAGCACTACAGCAAGGGCGCGTTCGTTGCGGTGAACTGCGGCGCGATTCCCGACGGCCTGTTCGAATCGCTTTTCTTCGGCCACACCAAGGGCTCGTTCACCGGCGCGGTGCATGCGCATCGCGGTTATTTCGAGCAGGCGACGGGCGGCACGCTGTTTCTCGACGAAATCGGCGACTTGCCCAAGTACCAGCAAGTCAAGCTGCTGCGCGTGCTGGAAGACAACGCGGTCACGCGGCTGGGTGCCACGGCACCGGTTCGCGTCGACTTTCGGCTGGTGGCCGCGACCAATCGCAACCTGCGCGAGATGGTGGCCAACGGCGAGTTCCGTGCCGACCTGTTCTACCGGCTCGCGGTCATCGAACTGCATGTGCCCAGCCTCGAGGAGCGCGGCGAGATCGACAAGATCGCGATCTTCAAGGCACTGCTCGCCAACGTGCTGGGCGACGAGCTCGAGGCCTTGGGCGAAACGCCGCACTGGCTGAGCGATGCGGTGGCGGAAACGTACTTTCCCGGCAACGTGCGGCAACTGCGCAACCTGGCCGAGCGGGTGGGCGTGATTGCACGGCAGCTGCATGCATGGGACCAGAACCTGATTCAGCGCGCCATTGCACTCACGCGCGGCACGCCGACGCCCACGCCGGGCTCGGCCGAAAGAAACGGACACAACGGCAGCGCCAACGGCGTGGCGCTCGACGGCAACGGTGACCGCAAAGGATGGAACGGCAGCGAGCGCAATCGCATCATCGCGGCGCTGGAGATCAACGACTGGAAGCGTCAGGACACCGCGCAGCATCTGGGCATCAGCCGCAAGGTGCTGTGGGAAAAGATGCGCAAGTATCAAATCCTCGACGGAGAGCCAGGCATCCCCGAGGACGCCTGAGCCCCTCGCCGCTCGTCAGCGCTCGGCCAGGCGGGCGGTGCGACGCAGCGGCGGGTTCGCCGCAGCCGCGGTGGCACCGCGATCGACAACAGGCTCGCTGGCGCAGCTCGCGTTACTCGAAATGCACAACGCGGTGAGCAGGCCGTCCTCGCTCAGGGCCGGCCGGCTCGGCGGGCCGAAGATGCGGTCGATCCACGCGTTGCTGGCTTCGGGATCGATGCGCAGTTCGCCGGTGGTGCGCGCCAGGCGCAGCTCCGAAATGCGCAGGTCGAACACGGCGTCGACATAATCGAACAGCAGGTTGTAGTAGTCGAGCTGCGCATCGAGCACGGCGGGCAAGGTCTCGCGCCCGAACTCCATCAGGCGCCGCCGGCCGCGAAAGGCCTGGCCCGATGTGCTGACCGCTTCCATCAGCTGGCGCTCACGCTCGCGGCCGGACACCGTGCGCGCCCACGAGGCCGAAGTGAGCTCCAGCAGATTGAGCTTCACGCCTTCGAGCTTGGCTTCCTGGTTGGCAACCTCGGCCAGTGCGGACTTCAGGCGCAACTGGCGATCGAAGCCGTTGCCGAAGTTCCAGTTCAGCTCGAAGGCGGCGCGTGTCGGGTCTTGCGGCGACACGCCGCGCGGGTCCTTGCTCTTCACGAACACCGCATCCACCGTCGGATAGATGCTGGCCTCCTGCTGGTCGACGAGCGCCTGGGCCCGGGCGACGCGGCCCTTGGCCTCGGCTATCTCGGTGCTGCGCTCTTCGGCGCGGCGCAGGGCCTCTTCATGCGAAGCGATGCGCCAGAACGTGGGCGCGGCGAGCACGGGCAGCGAATCGGTGTTGGGCGTGAACTTGAAGTAGGTGTTGAACTTGGCCACCGCCTCGTCGCGCTGCGCCTGAAAGTCGGATTCGCGCGCAGCCACGCTGGCGCGGCGCGCGGCCGCCATGTTCAGGTCGTTCTCGCCCGCGGCACCGAGCGCAACGCGCCGGGCCTCGGCCTTCGACAGCTCGGCCACCACCTCGGTGGACTTGCGCGCGATCTGCTTCTTCAGGTCGAAGCGCTGCACCTGCAGGTAGGCCGTCAGCGCGTCGAGCACCACCTTCTGCGAGGTGGTCACCACCGCCTCGTCATCGGCCTGGTTGCCGGCTTCGGCCGCGCGCACCGCCGCGCTCATGGCGCCGCCGTCGATCAGGCTCACGCGCGCCTCGGCGGTCAGCACGGTGTAGTTCTCGGTCTTGGCGTTGGCCGCGCCGCTGTTGTAGTTGCCCGAGGCGGTGCCCATCTTGAAGCGCGGAAAGCGCGCCTTCTTGGCAGCGTCCACGCTGAAGCTGCTGGTGTTGGCGGCCGCCTGCGCGGTCTGCACTTCAGGGTATTCCTGCGACAGCGCGACCAGCGCCTGCTTCACGCGCTGCGCATAGCTTGCGGCGCCGATCGACGGAGTGGAAAGGCGGCGCGCCGGCACCAACTGCGCGGGCGGCTCCTGCGCAATGGCGGCGCCCGGCGGCAGCGCAAAGCTCGCGCTCAGCGCTGCACAGAGAACGCCGCGGCCCATGCGGCGCGGGCTTGCCGATTTGCTGCTCCTCATGGTTCGCGAAACGCTTCGCGCCGCAGCTTGAGCACGGGGCGAAGGATGTACCAGATGAACGGATCGGTTCCCACTTTCAGGTCGACCTCCGACTCCATGCCGGCGGTGACGCGGTTGTCCTGGTGGCCTACATAGGCCTGCCCGGTGCTCACTAGGATGCGGTAGTAAGGCGCCGCGTTGGCAACGGCCGGATCGCGGTCGGCATCGGCGGCCACCAGCGTGACCTTGCCGTCGATGGCGCCGTAGCGCAGGTAGTCGTAGGCGGTGATCTTCACGCGCGCCGCCTGTCCCACTTCGACAAAGCCGCGGTCGTTGGGGTTCAGGCGCGCCTCGATCATGACCTCGTCCTTGTCAGGCACCACTTCCATGATGGCTTCGCCAGGCTTGATGACCCAGCCCGGACTGGCACTGCGCAGGCCCTTCACGATGCCGGCGGCCGGCGCCTTGACGATGGTGCGGGAGCGCTGGGTGCGCGCGCGCGCAAGGTCTTCGCTCAGGCTTGCGAACTGGCGCTCCACCGTGGCCAGCTCGTCGGAGGCGCGACGGCGGAAGCGCCCTTCGGCCTCGGCCATCTTGGCCTGTGCCTCGGCAATGGCCGCACTTGCGGAAATGGCGCCCTGGCGTGCCACGGCCAACTCGCTTCGCACACCCTCTACCAGCCTGCGCTTTTCGAGCACCTCGACCTGCCCGACAAGTTTTTCAGCCAGCAGCTGCTCCGAAATCTCGAGCTCCTTCTGCATCAGCGCCAGCCGGTCGTTCAGGCCCTTGACCTTGGCCTGCTGTTCGAGCTCCTTGCTGCGCGCCTGTTCGAGCCCCGACACCGCGCCGGCCATCACGCCGCGCTGCTCGAGCGCGCGTGCTTCATAGGCACCGGTCTCGCCGTCGAGCACGCTCTCGTCGATATCCGCCGCAAAGCTCTCGCGCTTGAGCGGCTTGCCGCGGCTCTCGGCAATCAGGCGGATGCGCGTGGCTTGGGTGGCCGCATAACGCGCGGTGAGCTCCTCGAAGTTGAGGCCGCTGCCGCCCAAGTCGATCTCTACCAGCGACTGGCCCTGCTTCACGCGGTCGCCTTCCTTCACCAGCACGCTGCTGACGATGCCGCCTTCCAGATGCTGGATCGACTTGACGCGGTCCGATGGGATCACGCGGCCGGGCGCCACCACCACTGTCTCCATCGGAAAACCCAGGCCGACCACGGCCAGCACGGCCACCACGCCGCCGATCACCCACTGTCGGCGCCGGCCCTCGGGCGATGCATGCGCCGCGCGCTTGTGCTCTTCGTCCTGGAGTATCTGCGGCAGATCTGATTTCAAGTCGCGGTCCCTGTTTGTTCTTTGATCGACTAGTGGCTCACGCCATCGAACGGGTCGCTCCGGCGGCGCCCTGCGAGTGCGCATCGGCGTCGCCGTCTCCCGCGGCCGGGTCGGTCAGCGCCACCAGCGCCTTCTTCACGCCGAAAAGCTTCGGCACCATCACCGCGGCCGTTCCCTGTTCGACATTGCCCTGCCCCGTCACGTGATAGACCACCGTGGCCGCCGATACGATGCGCAGCGAATGCGTGACCACCACCACGGTGCGCACCTTGGCCACCGCGAGCAGCGTGGCGAGCAGCGTGCGTTCGCTCTGAAAATCGAGATCGTTGCTCGGCTCGTCGAGCACCAGCACCGAGGGCTTGCGCAGGAAGCTCATGGCCAGCGCCAGCTTGCGCCGTTCGCCCACCGAAAAGCCGGTGCCGCCTTCGCCCACCACGGTGCGGTAGCCGTCGGGCAGCTTCGAGATGAAGTCGTGCGCGCCCGAGAGCTTGCAGGCCGCCACCACCTGCTCGTCGCTCTGCCCCGGGGCCGTGCGGCGCATGGTGTCGATCAGCGGCCCGCCAAACCAGTAGACCTCTTGCGAGAGATAGCTGATCCAGCGCGAGAGCTCTTCGCGGCCGAACTGCGACAGGTCGTACTCGCCGATGCTGATGACGCCGCGCGTGGGCGTGTACAGGCCCGACAGCAGCTTGACGAGCGTCGACTTGCCGGCGCCGTTGCGCCCGACGATCACATGCAGGCCGCCGGGTCCGATGTCGAGGTCCACGTTTTCGAGCACCGGCTTCTGCGCGGTTTCGGTGAAGCTGAAGCTCACGTCCTTGAACGTGACGCGGCCCAGCGGTTGCGGCAGCGTCATGCCGCTCGGCGGCTTTTCGACGGGCTCGGAAAGCACCTTCTCGAGCCGCTTTGCCGCCTCTTTCGCCGCGGCCAGCGAGCGCCAGCTCGAGACCAGGCCCGCCACCGGCTGCAGCGCCTTGAGGGCCAGCATGTTCGATGCGACCAGGCCGCCGACGGTCATCCACTGCTCCATGACGGAGACAGCGCCCACCGTCACCACGATGACCGAGAAGACCGTCAGCAGCACGGTGGTGCCGTCGCGCGCGGTTTCGATCTGGCCGTTCTTGCTGAAGCTTTCGCTCAGCCAGTCGTTGTAGGTCTGGCGCCACATCTCGATGGTGGGGCCGTCGTTCGACTGCGTCTTGAGCGTTTCGCGCGCATTGCAGATCTCCGAGGTCATGCGGTCGAGGCCGCGGCCGCGCTGCACTTCTTCCACCCGGCCGGTGCGCACTTCGTCGGCCCACCACCAGGCCAGGAAGGCCATGACACCCAGGAACAATGCGACCACCGGCAACACCGGCAAGGCGACGATGCCGATCACCACCAGCGCGAAGATCGCCATCGGCAGATCGAAGATCGATTGCGCCAGGCCGCCGGTGACCGTGCCGCGCACCGAAGCCACGTCGCGAAAGAACTGGTGCCAGATGGAGGCCGGCCGCGCTTCGAGTGCACGCAGCGGGCGGTTCAGCATCGAGTTGAGCAGCGCACCCGACACGCCGTGATCGATGATGGCGCCCGCATTGCGCAGCAGGCGTGAGCGCCGCGCGCGCAGCCAGAACTCGAGGCACAAGAAAAACAAAATGCCGCTCACCAGCGCGGCCAGCGTCGAGATGCCGCCGCGCGAGAGCACGCGGTCATACACCTGGAGCAGGAAGATCGACGGCAGCAAACCGAAGAGGCTGATGGGCAGCGAGCGCCACGCTGCGCTCTTCACCAGCGGATAGGCATCGCGAAAGGCCTTGTTCAGCGCACCTGCATACGGACTCGCGCCCGGCTCTTCGGGCGCATCGGCAACCAGCTGGCTGGGCAAGAGAAACTTGATCATGGGAAATGGCCGATCCGTCGGGCAGTGACGCCTCGAAGATTATCAACTGTTACCCTTCTGTTACAAGCAATATCTACCCTTGGATGCCGAGGCAGCGCGGCGTTCGTGTGTATTCCTTCACAGCCAATCCGTCGGGCCTGGCGACAGCTTTGTTACCGCGCTCAGCCTGCAAGCAGCCCGAGGTTTTTCTCGCAGCCGGACGGGCCTCGTCGGTCGGCAGCCCCTTGGCCAACGCCAGCGCGACATTCGCGCACAGCAACATGCAAAGGAGCCAGGCGCCAAGCAACTGCAGCCAGCCGAGCCACCAGCGGCGCGCGGGCGCCGCCGCCTCTGCCGGATAGCGTTGAACGGGCAATGGCAGATATGCGCTGAATTTCATGGCAGTGCTTTCAAAACCCGGGCCAGCCGGGACAGGCCGACGCCTGCGGAACTCTTGGCCAACACCCAGTCACCGGGCTGCACCAGGCCTCCGAGCGCGGTCGACAAATCGGTCACATCGACGAACCAGTGCGACCGGACCTTGGTGCGGATGCGCGCATGCAGCGCCCGCATGAGCGGGCCGCACAGCAGCACGCGGTCGGGCTGCGAGGCGAGCAGCTCCGGCTCCAGGTCCAGGTGATGCCGCTGCGCGGCGGGGCCAAGCTCCTGCATGTCGCCGAGAATCGCCACGCGCCGCGCCGGCTCGCAAGGCGCCTGCGACAGCAGTTCGAGCGCGGCGCGCATCGAGCTCGGGTTGGCGTCGTAGGTCTCGTCGATCAGCTTGAAGCTGCCGCCGCCGATGTGAATGGTGTGCAGCGCGCCGCGCCCGCCCGGCGGCTCGAAGTGCGCAAAGGGCTCCACCGCGGCGGCCAGCTTCAGGCGCATGGCCTGCAATGCCGCGAGCACGGCCACGGCGCTCGCGCCCATGTGGCGCCCGGGCGCATTGAGCCGCAACTGGAACGGTTCGCCCAGCACCAGGGCCTGGACCTCGCCGTGGTCGAAGGCGAGCAGCCGCACGTCGGCGTCCTTGTGCTCGCCGTAGGTCACGATCTGCAGCTGCTGCGCCATCGCGGCTTCCGCGAAGGTCGCGAATTCGGGAATGTCGCGGTTCAGGACGGCGCTGTCGCCTGGCGCCATGCCCTGGAAGACGCGGCTGTCCAGGCGCGCCGCGGCCTCCGATGGGCCACGCGTTTTTTGCGCAGCCGCCGAGAGCCCCGTGACCACCGCCAGCATGGGGCGCACCAGCTGCGCCGAAGCCAGCATGTGCGGCGAGCCCATCTCGAGCACCCAGTAGGCGGCATGCCGCGGCATGCAGGTGAGGTTCCAGGCAATGCCCGAAGGCAGGCTCACATTGCCTTCAGGCCGGGCCACTTCACCCCACACGGCCAGCGCATCGGCAAGCATCGCGGCCACGGTGCTGCTGGCGGTGCCGCTGCCCAGCACGCCACACACGCGCCCGCCGAACTCGGTGCGCGCATGCGCGCCCAGCGCCAGCACCGCCTGCAGCACGTCTGGCACCTGGAGCACGGGCACGCGCTTGTCGAGGTGTGGCGCGGCATCGGTACACAGCACCGCAGCCGCTGGCTGCAAGACGCCCTTGAGCGCCACCGCGGCCAGCGGAGTCTTCGAGGGGCGCACCTGGTGCTCGAACACCACGCGCCCCTTGCGCAGGAAAGAGCGCTGCGTCACGCCGGTGGCGCGCCAGCCCTCCTCCGGCCGAACGACCCATTCGCCACCGGTCACGCGCGCCATCTCGTTGGCGGTCCACGCGGCGCCGTCGTCGCGGGTACTGCCGGCGGCGGCACCAGGCACTGCGCGACGCTCTTGCAGGTAGCAGTGGTAGGCCGCAAGGCCCGACACGTACTGCGCCACGTCGTCCACGCGCACGCGAAAGGCGTGGTGCCGGGTAAAGAAAGACCCGACGACGGTGGACGGCCGCCGGAAGTACATCGCCATCTCGGGCCAGAAGAAGCCGTTGAGCAGGTAGTGGGCGCGGTATTCGAGCGCGCGGTGAAACTTTTCGGTGTCCAGCTCTTCGAGCAGGTGCCGCATGGCGGGCATGCCCTCTAGCCGCTGCAGCATCTGCTGTGCGGCCAGCATGAGCTCCAGCAGCGTCGGAAACGCGGTCTTGCGGTCGAGCACGAAGTCCAGGTAGCCCGCCACGTTCTGCAGGCCGAAGCGAAAATACTTTTCCTGCGGGCTCCAGCGCGTGAGCTCGTTGACGCAGCAGCTCAGCCCGTGGTCGTGCGCCTGCCAGTGCTGGCTTGCGATGAAATGCTCGAACGCTTTCTCGACCGCCGCGAGCCATCGCGCATCGCGCGTGAGGCCGTACAGGCGCATGAGGCCCAAGGCCGCCTCGCCGTCGTAGTAGGCGGCGCGCGAGGCCTGCTTCACCGTCAGGTCGGCGGCATGCAGCACGTGGTTGAACCGCCCCGTGTCGGCGTCCTGCATCGACACGAGGCCCAGCGCCAGCTTTTCGAGCAGCGGCAGCCAGTGGCGCGTGTCGGTCGCCTCGCAGTACTTTGCCAATGCGAGCACGCAAGCCGCGGTGCCGCTCAGCTTGATCTCTTCACCGGCTTCGACGAGAAACGCGGCTTCGCTGCCGTCCGCGAGCCTGTAGCCGCGTATGAGCCAGTTGGACAGATGGTCCAGCGCGCGGTCGATGGCGGTCCGCAGCTTGTCTTCACGCGTGAGCTCCCACGCCTCGATCATGGCGTGGAGCACGCTCGGATGGCGCGTGGGGTCCGAGGTCGGAATGCGGCGGTCGAAGCACGGAAAGTAGCCGTACGCAAACCGCCCGTCGACCTGGACCTGCCGCGCAAGATAGGAGGCGCCGCTGCGCACGAGTTCGAGTGCCGACTGCGGCGTGAGCGCGGGCGCCTGGCGCCGCCCTGCATCGAGCCCCGTTCCCACCAGCTTGTGCACCACGCAATCAGGCTGGCAAAAAACACCCACCGTGGCCAGCAGGTAGACCGGCTGGTCCGCCGGCAAGTCGAGCATGAGCGTGCGTGCGAAGCGTGCCTGGCTGTAGCTCTCGAAGTTGCGCATGTTCACCACCGCATGCGCGATGGTCGAATCGGCATAGAGCATGGCGTTGGCATTGAGCTCCTGCTCGGTGAATGCCGTCTCGAAGTTCTTGTCGAACGCCAGGCCGAGCCGGAAGTAGTTGCGCTTGACGGCCGCGAGCTGCGCCTTGAACTGGGCCCAGTCGATGGGGCTTGCGCCCTCGACCCAGTCGATGCGCAGCCACGGCGACACGATGCCGTTTTCGCGCACCCAGCGCGCGATGATTCCGGAGCCTTCGCGCCACGCGGTCTCGAACTCGGCCGCGCGCGCGTGCACCACGTGCGCTCGCTGCGACCCGTCGCTGACCGAGAAGAAAAGCGTGAACGCCGGATAGGGCGCCGGCAGCGCCGCGCACACCGACACCAGGCGCTCGTGGCAGGCATGGAGCTGGTCGGAGAAGGACATCATTCGGCCTCGATCGAATACGGGAGACCGATCGCGCCCGTCATGTGCTCTCGCTTTTTTGACGCAGCGGACCGGAAGCTCCCCTCGAAGGCATCGCAGCTCTCCGGATTTCAGCGGTAGCTGAATTCGGCTCGGCGATTGAGCTGATAGCCCTCCTCGGTGGTTTCAGGAGACGCGGGCTTTTCGATGCCCCAGCTGACGGCCTCGATGCGATCGGCCGGCACGCCCAACTGCGTGAGCGCGCGCTGCACCGATTCGGCCCGGCGCTGGCCCAGCGCAAGGTTGTATTCGCGGCCGCCGCGCGAGTCGGTGTGGCCCTCGATCATCACCTTGCTCGCAGGCCGGTTCCGCAGGAAGTTCGCATGCGCTTCCACCACGCTGCGGTACTGCGCCTTGATGTCGTATTTGTCGAAGTCGAAATACACGATCTTCGCTGCGGCCGGGCTCTCCTGTACCGGCGGAGCGGCCGGAGGCGGCTCCACCTTGGCCACCGGCGCGGCCTTGTTCGAGTAGTAATACGTCGCGTCTTCGCGTCCGCTCTTGGGGCCTGTTCCGCAGGCGGCAAGGCTTGCCCCGAGTGCGACGACGGCCAGTATCCGGGAAGTGTTTTTCATGTTCGGTCCTTTTCGCGCGGGGCAGGCCGGTAAGGCCTGCCCCTTGCTTTGTTTTTCTTCTCCTACTGCTGCCCTTGTTCCTTAGCCCAGCAAGCCGTGCAGGATGTTCGTGACCGGAGTCAGAACGCTGCCGGTGCCGGCCGCCTGATCGACCAGGCTCGTGATCGGGGTCACGACATCGGTGACGATCGGTGCGGCTTGTTCCACGGTGTCCACCAGGCCGGCGACCGTTTCGACCACCGGCGCAAGCGTCGGGGCCGTACCGGCCAGGATGTCGGTCACCGGCTCGGCCACTTCGGACACCGCGGCGACCACCGGCTCGAGCGTCTCGCCCACGGAGCCGGCGGCGTCGAGCACCGGATCCAGGATGTTGGCGACCGGGCTGGTGTCGCCCAGCACGCCGCCAAGCAGGCCGCCGTTGCCGAGCAGGCTGCCGACGAGGCCTTCGTCACCCAGGAGACCGCCGAGGAGGTCGCCACCGAGGACGTCGTCCCCCAGCAGATCGCCGCCGAGCAGGCCGCCTACGACGCCGTCTTCGCCGAGCACACCGCCCAGCAGGTCGCCGCCGAGGAGATCGCCGCCAACCAGGCCGCCGACGATGCCGTCTTCACCGAGCACGCCGCCCAGC